>JBKGHK010000172.1:0-16144 GCA_046520375.1 Pyxidicoccus sp. 3LFB2 | reverse complement strand
CGACTCGGGGCGCATGGGCACCTGCCCCACCTGCGGCGGTACCGGCCGGCCCCGCCGGGCGAGCCTCTTCGGCGGCAGCGGCGTCTGTCCCAACTGCCAGGGCACCGGCCGGGCCATGGAGCCCTGCCCCCAGTGTCATGGCGCGGGCATCAAGGAAGAGACCACCCGGCTGACTGTGAAGATACCGGCCGGCGTGCAGACGGGCTCCAAGGTCCGGCTGAGTGGCCAGGGCGCCGCCGGCCCCCGGGGTGGCCCTCCGGGCGACCTCTACATCGAGACGGAGGTCGCCGAGCATCCCGTGGTGCGCCGCGAGGGGGACGACCTGCACATCGACCTGCCGGTGACGGTGGCCGAGGCCATCCTCGGCGCGGAGGTCCGCGTGCCCACCTTCCAGGGGGAGGTCACCGTGAAGGTGCCCCCTGGCTCCCAGTCCGGCCGGCGCATGCGCCTGAAGGGGCGCGGCGTCCCCTCCCTCAAGGGCGGCTCGCCCGGGGACCTCTACCTGCACCTCCAGGTCAAGGTGCCGGAGGAGGCCTCGCCCGAGGCCCGTGCCGCCGCCGAGACACTTTCCCGGGCCTACCGGGGCGATGTCCGCAGTGAGCTGACGCTCTAGTTCTCTTGTCGCTTGTCCCCGGCGCCGCCTCGGAATACACGGCGCCTCGTACCTTCACGCTTCCGCAGGAAACGGAGCCGACGCACACATGGGCCTCTTCGACATCTTCACGGGCGGCTCGGGGCCCGACAAAGCCCTGAAGCTCAAGTCCAAGGTGACCCAGAAGTATGGGGACCCGTCGACACGCCAGAAGGCCATCGAGCAGCTGGGGGAGATGAAAATCCCCGAGGCCGTGAGCGTGCTGCTCAGCCGCTTCACCATCACCGTGGACCCGCTCACCACGGACGCGGATGAGAAGGAGCGCACCTTCGACCTCGTCCGGAGCTTCGGCAAGGACGCGGTGGCCCCCATCACCGAGTTCCTCCAGAAGACCGAGGCGGCCACCTCGTGGGCCCTGCGGCTGCTGGGCGAGCTGCTCACGGAGGACGAGGTGCTCGGCGCCTGCGTGAATTCGCTCCAGCACCTGTCCGCCCACTACACGAAGAACCCGGAGAAGAAGGTCGTCCTCCTCCACCACGTCACCGGCAAGCAGGACCCGCGAATCCCTCCCGCGGTGCTCCCCTTCCTGGAGGACATGTCGGACGACGTGAAGATCGCCGCGCTCAAGGCGCTCGGCTCCTTCAAGTACGAGCCGGCGCGCGAGCCCATGCTGAAGCTGCTCACCGCCGATGAGACGGCCCGCCGCGTCCAGACGTCCGCCCTGGCGGCCCTCGTCGAGGGCGGCTTCGCCGTGACGGGCTACAAGGAGAAGGTGGAGCCGCTCCTCGTGGAGCCGTACGTCCTGGGCCAGGACGGCCGCATCCAGCGCCGGGTCTGAGCCCGGGCTGTCGGGCAGGCGACACGGCCACTGTCCTTTGGAAGGCCCTGTCAGCCGGGGCCGTTCCCTCGCGCTCGGAACATGGAGCAGGATCCGAACGTGCGCTCGAAGAAGAAGGGGCCGCTGGCCGAAGTCGTGCCGCTGCGCCCCGTTATCAAGACTGCGAAGAAGCCCGCTCGACGGGCCGTGAAGCCGGCCCCGCCGGTGGACCCCGACACCGCCAACCGCGCCCTGCTGGAGATGGCGCGACACCTGACGGACAACGCGGGGCCTACCGAGGCCCTTCGCTCCCATCTGCAGACCATCCACACGCTGCTGAAGCCGAAGGTCTGCTACGTGGCCCGCCACTTCCCCTCGCGGGAGCAGCTCCACGTCGAGCATGTGCGCGGCCGCTACGACGACCGCGTCACCGCCGCCGTCCCGGGCGAGGGCGTGGTGGGACGGGCCTTCGCCACGAAGACGCTGCTGCGTGAGGCGGACACCGTCGCCGTGCCGCTGGAGAGCCCCCATGGCATCACCGGCGTGCTGGTGGTGCTCGGCGCCCGGCGCGAGCCCTCGGACACCCTGCTCGAGTCGCTGGCCGCCCAGCTCACCGCCGCCTACGAGGTGGCGCGCCTGCGCGACGACAGCGCCCGCCGCAACAAGGACCTGCAGACGGCCATCGCCGGCCTCAAGAGCCTGGAGCAGAACCGCGAGGAGCTGCTCGGCAACGTCTCCCACGACTTGAAGAACCCGCTCACCACCATCAAGTCCTACCTGGCGATGATGGGGCGCGAGAAGCTGGGGCCACTCACCGACTCCCAGCGCCGCGCGGTGCAGATCTGCGACCGGAACTCGGACCGCATGCTGCGCATGGTGAACGACTTGCTGCTCATGTCCCGGCTCCAGTCCGGGAAGATGCAGCTCAACCAGCGCCCCTTCGGCCTCAAGGCCGTGGCCGAGGAGGTGGTGCGCGCGCTGGGGCCCCTCGCGGAGCACTGCAAGGTGCGGGTGGCGATTCCCCCCTGCTCCGAGGTCTTCGTCCGGGGCGACCGCGAGCGCATCGCCGAGGCCATCCACAACCTCGTCGAGAACGGCATCCACCACAGCGAGGCGGATGAAGCCGTGGAGGTGCGCGTGTCCGCCGAGGACGGGCTCGCCACGCTCTCCGTCAAGGACAGCGGCGCGGGCATGTCCGCCGAGGCGCTGGAGCACGTCTTCGACGCCTTCTACCGCGCGCAGCCGGGCATGCCCCGCCCGCCGGGCGCGGGCCTGGGGCTGCCGCTGGTGGGCAAGATTGTCGCCCTGCATGGCGGGCGCATGGATGCCTCCAGCGTGCTCGGCGAGGGCAGCACCTTCCAGATGGTGCTCCCGATGTTCGCCGGCGCCGTCAGCCTGCCGGAGATGGCGCAGGCCGCGCCCAAGTCCGGCGGCATCCTCCTGGTCGAGGACGACGCGGACTGCCGCGAGGTCCTCCAGCAGGTGCTGGAGCAGGAGGGCTACCGGGTGATGGCCACCTCGGGGGCCTCGGAGGCGCGCTCCATCCTGTCGCACATCCGCCCGGCCATGGTGCTGTTGGACTTGCGGCTGAGCGAGGAGGACGGGCAGTCGGTGCTGCGCTTCATCCGAAGCAACGAGTCGCTGGCCGACATCGTCGTGTACATCATCTCGGGTGCCAGCGAGGTGGCGTCCCTCACCTCGGGCCAGGGGCTGGAGCGCATCGACGGGTTCTTCGAGAAGCCGCTGCAGCTGCCCAAGCTGCTGGACACGGTTTCGGCGGTGGTGCGGCCCAGCCGCCGGGCACCGGCCATACCCTGAGTGACGGAATAGGCCTGGGCGCGAACAAGAGGTGGCCGGAAGGTGCCTCGGTTTGTCTAGTATCCGCGCGTTCCCATGAGCTCCTCCGTCTACTCCCGATACCGCGCCGCATTCGCCCAGGGCCTCGCCGCCGCCCTGGGAGTGCCCGCCTCCGAAATCGAAGCGCAGATCAAGCCCGCCGAGCCCGCGCACGGTGACTTGAGCTTCGCCACCTTCCCCGTGGCCAAGGCCCAGAAGAAGGCGCCGCCCGCCATCGCCGCCGGGCTCGCCCAGTCGGTCAGCGTGCCGGGGCTCGAAATCAAGGCGGTGGGCCCGTACGTCAACGCCCGCTTCGCGCCCCTCCCCTTCACGGCCGAGGTCATCGACGCCGCGCGCTCGGCGGGGCTGGCCTACGGTGGTGACGCGGACGCGGGGCGCGGGAAGACGGTGGCCATCGACTACTCGTCGCCCAACATCGCCAAGCCCATCGGCTTCCACCACATCCGCACCACGTTCCTCGGCCACTGCATCGCCAACATCTACCGGGCGCTGGGCTGGAAGGTGGAAGGCATCAACTACCTGGGGGACTGGGGCAAGCAGTTCGGCCTCGTCGCGGTGGGCTTCCAGGAGTACGGCGACCCGGCGCGCATCGACGACATGGCGCACCTGGTGGACGTCTACGTCCGCGCCAACAAGCGCGCGGAGGCGGAGCCCGAGTTCGACGAGAAGGCCCGTGAGTTCTTCCGGCGCATGGAAGCCGGTGACGCCGAGGCCCTCAAGCTCTGGAACCAGTTCCGCGAGACGAGCATCAAGGGCTTCAAGAAGATCTACGAGCGGATGGGCATCGAGTTCGAGCACATCGAGGGAGAGAGCCGCTACCAGGGGAAGATGGACGCGGTCATCGACCAGATTGCCAAGAAGCCCGGCGTGAAGGAGTCCGAGGGCGCGCTGGTGGTGGACCTGCCCTACGCGGAGAACGAGCCGCCCATCCTGCTGAAGAAGAAGGACGGCAGCACGCTGTACGCCACGAGAGACCTCGCCGCGGCAGCGGACCGGTACGAGCGCTTCCAGTTCGAGAAGTCGCTGTACGTGGTGGCGCAGGACCAGGCGCTGCACTTCCGCCAGGTGTTCCGCACGCTGAAGGAGATGGGCCACCCCTGGGCGGACCGCACCGTGCACGTGGCCTTCGGCCGCATCCACGGCATGAGCACGCGCAAAGGCCAGGTGGTGCAGCTCAACGACGTGCTGGACGAGGCCCGGGACAGGGCCGCCGCCAAGGTCAGTGAGAACGTGGAGGCGGGCCGCATCCAGACCGCCGACACGGGGCTGCTCGCCGAGCAGATTGGCCTGGGCGCCATCGTCTTCGGCGACCTCAAGCACAAGCGCGCCAGCGACTACACCTTCGACTGGGACGAGGTGCTCAGCTTCGAGGGCCACACGGGTCCCTATCTCCAGTACGCCCATGCCCGTACCATCAGCGTGCTGCGCAAGGGCGGCGGCGCGCCCGCGAGCTACGACGCGGCCCTGCTGACCCTTCCCGAGGAGCAGGCGCTGCTACGGGAAATCATGCGCCTGCCCGAGGTGGTCCGCGACTCGGCCGAGCAGTACGAGCCGAGCCTCGTTGCGCGGCTGCTGCTGGACGTGGCCGCCGCCTTCAGCCGCTACTTCACAGCGGGCAATCAGGAGCGCGAGAAGCGCATCCTCGTAGAGGACAATGACGCGCTGCGTGCGGCGAGACTCGCCCTGACGGACGCCACGCGGGTTACGCTGGCCGCCGGACTGACGCTGCTGGGCATTCCGACGCCGGACAACATGTAGCCGGGGGGGCTACCTTGGACACCGTGCTGACTCAGACTGGGAATCAGGGAGAGGCCTCGCTGAAGGAGGAGTTCGGCCCCATGGGCCGGGCGCTGGGAGCCCGTTATCTGGACGGGGTCCACTTCTCTTCAGAGACCGAGGACGAGCTTCGCTCGCTCCACGCGAAGGGCTTCGTGGTGCACGTCATGCGCACCACCGCGTGGGTGAACTTCCTCTACCTGACCTGGGCCATGGTGCGCCGGGCGCTGCCGCCCGTGCGCGCCGTGTCCAACCTGCGGCCGTGGTTCACCCGGCCCTGGCGGCAGACGAAGCACCGCGGCGACTACGCGCAGCGCTTCGAGTACGCACGGCAGAATGGCGGCAGCGGGCTCGTGTTCCTGCGCCGCACGGCGCTGCTGGCTCCGTCCGGGAAGGAGACGCGCGAGGACCCCTTCCCCGCCCTGGTCGCCATGGCGCGCCAGTCCGACCGGCCCGTGTACCTGGTGCCGGAGCTGTTCATCTGGGAGAAGCGCACCGCCCGGCTCAAGCCCAACTGGGTGGACATCGTGTTCGGAAGCCCCGAGGCACCGGGCTTCCTGCACTCGATGCTGGCCTTCTTCCGCAACTACAAGCGCGCGCAGTTCCGCGTGGGCGAGCCCATCGACCTGCGGCGCTTCGCGGAGCAGAACCCGAAGGACTCGGACGAGGTGCTGGCGCGCAAGGTGCGCAGCTCGCTCCACGTCCACCTGGCCCGCGAGACGCGCGCCGTCTTCGGCCCGCCCGTGAAGCCCGCGTCGCGGGTCATCGACGAGACGCTGCGCGACAGGCAGCTGCGCAAGGTGCTGGACGAGCACGCCGCCGCCACGAACCGCAAGCAGGAGAGCGTGCTGCGCGAGGCCCGGCGAAACCTCGTGGCCATCGCCGCGCGGCCCAGCCCCACCACGCTGGCCTTCATCTCGCCCGTGCTGGAGTGGGTGTTCAACCGCATCTACGACGGCATCGAGGTGGACGAGGCGGGCCTCCACCGCGCCCTCAAGGCCGCCGGCAAGGCGCCCCTCGTCCTGTGCCCCAGCCACAAGAGCCACGTGGACTACCTGGTGATGAGCTGGACCCTGTGGAACCGCGGCTACACGGTGCGCTGGTGGCCGCGGGGGCCAACCTCTCCTTCTGGCCCCTGGGCAGCATCTTCCGCCGCTGCGGCGCGTTCTTCCTGCGGCGCTCGTTCAAGGACGACAAGGTCTACTCGGCGTCGTTCAAGGCGTACGTGCGCAAGCTGGTGCACGACGGCACGCACCAGGAGTTCTTCCCCGAGGGCGGCCGCTCGCGCACGGGCAAGCTGCTGACGCCCAAGCTGGGCATGTTCACCTGGCAGGTGGAGTCCGTGCTCGAGGGCGCGCGCAACGACCTCATGTTCGTTCCGGTGGCCATCGACTACGAGAAGGTCGTGGAGTCCAGCAGCTACTCGAAGGAGCTGGCCGGCGGGGAGAAGAAGCCCGAGGACCTGAAGGCGCTCTTGAGCACGCCCAAGGTGCTGGCGGCGCGCTACGGGCGCATCCACCTGGGGTTCGATGAGCCCATCTCGCTCCGGGAGTTCATGCAGGCGCGTGGTCTCAACCCCGACGAGCCGGTGACGGACGAGCAGAAGAAGGGCCTGGTGCGCGCGCTCGGCAACCGGGTGATGTACGGCATCAGCAAGGTGTCCACCGTGACGCCGCACGCGCTGGTGAGCACGTCCCTGCTGGCGCACCGGCGGCGCGGCCTCACGCAGCGGGAGATGGCGGACCGCATCAGCATCCTGCGCCGCATCGCCCTGGAGGATGGCGCGCCGCTGCCCGTCGAGCTGCGCAACGCCCCGAGCAACCCCGAGACGATGGGGCCCATCCAGGACGCCATGCGCACCTTCATCTCCGACGAGATGGTGCGCACGCAGGAGGCGCGCGGTGAGGTCATCTACCAGGTGGAGGACTCGCGCCGCCCGGAGATGTCCTTCTACAAGAACACGCTGATGAACCTGGTGGCCGCGCGCAGCCTCGTGGCCAACGCGGTGCTCGCGGGGGGCTCGCCGGCGGCGTACGACGCGGTGAAGGCCCGGGCGCTGTTCCTGTCGCGCCTCTTCAAGGTGGAGTTCATCTACCGGGTGGGCATCACCTTCGACACCATCTTCGCGGAGACGGTGGAGCGGCTCGTCCGCATGGGCCTGGTGATGCACGAGGGCGACGCCCTCAAGGTCGCCCCCGAGCCCCATGCCCGCCCGGAGCTGGAGTTCCTGGCGGACATGCTGCGCGACTACCTGGAGGCATACCTGCTGGCCGCCCTGACGCTGGAAGAGGTGGCCACCGGCATGGCGCAGGACAAGAAGGGCTTCATCAAGCTCGCCTTGGAGACGGGCCGCGCGGAGTACCACGCGGGCCGCATCACCGCCGCCGAGTCGCTGGCCAAGGTGACGCTGGAGAACGCGGTGGCGTACCTCCAGGACCAGAAGCTCCTCGTCGAGAAGGACAAGAAGCTGGAGCTGGGCCCGTCCGCACAGGACGCCGTCGCCCGGAAGCAGCTCGCCGAGGACATCCGCGAGTACCTGAAGCGGGCCTGAGACAACCGCGCGCGGAAAGCACGGTGCGGCGGGGTCCATTGCCGTGTGAGGATGGCCGGCATGCCTCGACGCATGCCGCTGCTGTCGCTCGTTCCGGTGGTGCTCTGCTCCGCCGCCCTGCCCTCCTGCCGGAGCGCTCCAGCGCCGGCTCCGGAGGCCCGGGGTGCCCGGGCCTGTGGCACCTCCATCGCGGATGTGGCGTGGATGGAAGGACGCTGGCAGGGCCCGTCAGGCTCCGGCGCCGTGGATGAGCATTGGAGCCATGCGGCGGGGGACTCCATGCTGGGCATGAGCCGCTTCATCTCGAACGGCCGGACGGCATTCTTCGAGTACCTCCGCATGGAGGCGCGGCCCGACGGGCTCTATTACATCGCCCATCCGAAGGCCCGCCCCGGGGTCGAGTTCAAGCTCGTGCGCTGCTCGGAGCGGGAAGTCCTCTTCGAGAATCCGGAGAACGACCACCCGAAGCGCATCTTCTACCGGTGGGAGTCGACGGACAGGCTCACGGCCCGCATCGAGGGTGATGAGGGCGGCAAGCCCGTCGCGGAGGACTTTTTCTACACGCGGATGTAGCAGGGCCTGACGTGGCGAAGCGCACGCGGGCACGCGTCGGCCCGCAGCAACTGGCGCCTCGATTCAGGATGAAGGACGCCAGGGTTCCGACAGGATAGGAACCTCCGTTGCAGGCCGTTCAGCTTTTCGCGTCAAGGAGACGACCCGGTGGAAGATTCAGCGCCCAGCGACTCACTGCCTCCCGAACCGCCCATGCACGGGAAGGCACCGACGAGCCCGCGCACGCTGGCGGTCGCGGGGGCCGCGCTCGCGCTGTCGCTCTTCGTCACCGTGGGCGCCTTCGTGCAGTTCATCAACCCGGCCTTCGGCATCTGGTTCACGGAGCTGTTCGTCTTCCTGGGCCTGGGCTGGGTGATGCTGCGCTTCAACGGATGGCGCCCCACCGTCTACACGGGGCTGACGCCCGCGCCGCGCGCGGCCACCCTCTTCGGCTTCCTGCTGGGCGTGGCCAACTTCTTCGCGCTGGTGGTGCCCATCCAGTACGCGGCGCAGGCGCTGGCCCCCAAGTGGCTGACGAAGCTGTTCGACGCCTCGCGCCTCTTCGAGGGCCAGACGTCCGTGGAGCTGGCCCTCATCCTCACGGGCGTGTCCGTGGCCGCGCCGCTGTGCGAGGAGTTCTTCTTCCGCGGCATCTTCCAGAAGGGGCTGACGCCCAGGGCCCCGGCCTCTCCGATGCGCGCGCTGGTGGTGTCCTCGGTGGTGTTCAGCGCGTTCCACCTGGACCCGGTAGGATTCGCCGCGCGCACGGAGCTGGGGCTGCTCTTCGGCTACCTCTACCTGCGCACCGGCTCGCTGTGGCCGAGCATCGGCGCACACGCGGCCAACAACCTCGTGTCCTCCGTGCTGTTCCTCGCGGCGAAGGCACTGGGACAGGACGCCAGTGACGCGGAGACGGACCCTCGCGCGGTGCTGGCACTGGCGGGCCTGGGCATCATTGGACTGCTCGGGCTGCTCTCCGCCGCGCGCCACCATCCGGTGCTCTGGGGCGGGCAGGCCCGCGCCACGGAGGAGGACGCGCATGAGCCCCGGCCATTTCCGTCACTGGCCCGGCTGCTGCTCCCTTGGGTGGTGGCCGCCACGCTGGCGCTGGGGGCCCTGGCCGCGGTGGATGCGCGCGGCATCTCCCTCAACTTCCATGACGCGCAGCACCCGCTGCCCGAGCTGGAGAAGGACGCGCCCGCCGGGCTCCTCGCGGAGCGCGAGGCCCTGCGGGTGCTCCGGGCCTCCGCGCGCCGGGGAGAGACGCCGATGGAGGCGTACTACGAAGAGCGCGAGCGGCAGAAACATGCGCACCGCCGGGCCCTGGGCGAACCGAAGCCGCCTGAACCGGCAGAACAGCCCGCGCCTGCGAGCCCGTAGGCGCTGACGTGGAATACCGGCTCCGCTGCCGGCAACCTACCGCCTCAGCCGAAGCGGTGGGCCTTGCGCGACGTGGAGCACCGGCCAGCAGCCTACCGCCCCAACCGAAGCGTTGGGCGCGGCCGGAGCACCCGGGGCCGCCATGGGCGCAGCGCCCAGCAGGCATGGCGCCTCCGACGAATTGCCAGAGGCTGCCTTGGCACAACGAGGCCCCACCGCTGGCGGAGCCCCCTGCCCTCCTACCGCCTCAGACGAAGCGGTAGGAGCTGACGTGGAACACCGGGCCCACCATTGCGCTGGTGAGCGTGTCCCCGTCCACGCGGCCCTCGGCTTCGATGCGCTGGCCGTCCTTCTTGATCTTCCGGTCGCCACCCGCGAGCTGGTACGTGGTGCCGTCGTCGCCCTCCAGCACCCACACTCCGGTCTCGATGTCGCGGAAGACGACGCGCCCGGTCAGCTTCACGCATCCTCCTTCTTGAGCATCGCCCGAGCGATGATGAGGCAGAGGACCGTGTTGAAGCCCAGCCACGGCTTCGCCAGGAAGGTGAACGGCATCCACGCCAGCGCCGGAGCCCCCGCCCACGCGGAGTACGCCAGGAAGCCCGCGAACCCGAGCGCCAGGCCTCCCGTGGCCGCGCGCAGCCCCCGCCACTTGATGGACGGCAGCGACAGCAGCAGCGGGATGAGCGCGCTGTAGAACAGCGGGTTCACCGTCTTGCCACGGCCGAAGATGATGCGCTCCCAGTCCGGAATCGGCAGCGACGTCACCTGCACCACGTCACCGGCCGCGCCGTCCGCGCCTCCGAACCAGGTGCGCAGGAACCAGGCGCCCACCGTGGACATCAGCAGCGGGATGAAGAACGTGGGCTTGAACAGCACGTTGAGAAAGCCGGGCCGCGCGCTGCCACGCAGCGTCAGCAGGATGAACGCCAGCAGCGCCAGCGCCCAGTACAGCGGCGGCCACTGGGACATGCCGCCGCGCACCGACGCCAGCGAGGCCTCCGCGTTCAGCAGGCCATGGCCGTACTGCTCCGTCCACGCCTGGTCCGCGACCTTCTTCGCGCCCGCGTAGAGCGCCTTCTCCACCTCGTCCGGCCCCTTGGCGCCAGCCGCGTACAGCATGGCGGCCACCGCGGCCACGTGCGGGGTGGCCATGCTGGTGCCCTGGTACGAGGCGTAGACGGACTGCGACGGATTGCGCGGGTCAATGGTGTTCTGGAGGATGCCGCCCTGGTCGCCGCGGCGCTTGTCACCACCCGGCGCGGCGATGTCCAGCTCCTTGCCGTAGGACGAGTACGGCGCCAGCACCCCGTCCGGCCCCACCGCCGACACGGCCACCGCGCCCGGGTACGCCGCGGGGTACTCCACGCGCGCGCGACCGCCGTTGCCGGCCGCCGCCACCACGGTGACGCCCTTCTTGCGCGCGTACTCCACCGCGCTGGCCATCACCTGCGAGTGGCCGCCACCGCCCAGGGACATGTTGATGACGTTGGCGCCCTTGTCCGCCGCGAAGCGGATGGCGTCCGCGATGTCCGCCGTGGTGCCGCCACCGAAGTGGTTGAGCACCTTCACCGGCATCAGCGTCGCCTCGAAGGCCACGCCCGCCACGCCTTCCTTGTTGTTGGTGGCCTGGGCGATGGTGCCCGCCACGTGCGTGCCGTGCCCGTGGTCGTCATTGGCGTGCTCGTCGTCGTTCACGAAGTCGAAGCCCTTCGTGAACTTCACGCCCTTGAGGTCCGGCACCTGCTTGAAGTCGTCGTAGTCCTCGTAGGCGATGCCGGTGTCGAGCACCGCCACCACCACGCCCTTGCCGTGGTTGCGCTCCCACGCCTTGGGCATGTCGATCATCCGGAGGTTCCACTGCTCCGAGTACTTGGGGTCGTTCGGCGTGAAGCTGGCGCGGACCTCCATCAGCGGCTCGGCGGCCTCGACATTGGGGTTCTGCCGGATGCGCGCGAGCACGCCCTCGACGTCATCGACGCCCACCGCCAGCGTGAGGGCCTCGTCGGAGCTCTCCACGGAGTTGAGCTCCAGGTCCACGCCCCAGTCGGCCTCCCAGGCGTCGAACTCCGCCTTGGTGGTGCCGTCCTTGAAGTCGACGACGATGGCGCCATCCACCACGTCCATCGGCTCGAGCGCCTCGGGCGCCGCTTCGGAAGGCGGGGGTGGCTCCTGCTCACGCGAGGGGGATGCGCACGCGGTCGCCAGCGTCATGGCCAGCACGGCGCCACCCAGGGTCCTTCGCACCATCCGCATCGGGCTACTCCTTGAGGAACGAGGCTCTTCCGGAAGAGCCCTACGAACGAACGGCGAAACGATTGGGTCTGCACTCACAGTCTGTACGCCCCCTCTCCCAGCGTGCAAGGCCCCCGGGGTAAAGAAACGTGAAGAAGTCCAGAGGGTTACGCGGCATCGGTCAACCGCCGGAGAGTTTGCGCAGCCAGGTGGCCACGGCCCGTCCGACCTGGGGGAGGTTGCGCTGGAACGTCGGCCCGGCATCGTCGATGACCTCTAAGTCGCCTCCCGCCTGGACGACAGCGGCCGACACCTTCGCCCTGGGCAGGCGGGCGTCCTCTTCGCCCTGAACCACCAGCAGCGGGCAGGTCACCCGGGAGAAGACCTCCGGGGCCACGTCGGCGGGCGCCACGAGACACAGGCCCCCGACGGCGGGGTACTTCGCCTGGAGCGCCAGGGCCACCTGGGCCCCGCCATGGAGCGCCGCCACCGCCACGGCCGTCGTCCCGGCGTTCTCCATCAGCATCCGCATGGCGGCCTCCGCGTCCTCCAGGAGCGCCAAATCCTTGCCCCGCGTGCCCTGGCTGGCCCCCACGCCCCGGTGGTTGAAGCGCAGCGTCGGAAAGCCCGCGTTGGCCGCGGCCCAGACCAGCTCCGCCGCGATGACGTGGTCCATGCCACCGCCCTCGTCGGGACGGGGGGGAATGACCAGCAGCGGTGGCGCGCGCGTGCCCCGGTGGGCCGTGCCCTCCATCACCTCGCGGCCGACCGGCACCAGCGTGGCGCGCTCCAGGAACTGACCTTTCTGGACCATGCCCCCACCTTAGAGCCCCTTCCCCCACCCCCTGACAAGCGGAACACCCGGCCGCCGGGGAGTGGTGGACGTCCCGGATACGCCCCCCGGCCCCGGAGTCGCCTGGTTGCCCGGCGAGGAGGTGTCAACTTCCACCCACCCCTGTTCCTGGAATCCTGCGCCCCCACGCAACTTCCGGTGCCGCTTGAGTGACAATGGGCACAACCACGTCCGCGTCCTCTCCCTCGAGCAGACCGCAGGAGCCCCCGACATGAGCCTCATCGATCGCAACCGGAACCACTTCCAGAAGGTCGGCACCGGCACCCAGAACACCGCCGCCAAGGCCCAGACGGGAGCGACGCCGGCCGCGAACACGGTGAAGACGACGGCGCAGACGGTGGGGCCGAAGGGCAACACGGTGGCGGACGGCTTCGAGAGCAAGGCCGCCACGGCGACCAGCACCGTGGCCGGCGTGTTCACCGCGCCCAAGGGGGCGAAGGACAAGGTGTACGACGGCAAGCTGGTGGGCGCGGGCGGCCAGACGTTCGAGCCCGGCACGCCGCTGAGCCAGATTCCCGCCGTCACCCCGCGCAACAACCCCAACGCGACGTCCACCCTCATCTACGTGAACGGCATCGCCACGGACAAGAATGGCCAGTCCAATGACTTGCAGGCCCTCGCGGACAAGTCGGGCATGCGCGCCATCGGCATCCACAACGCCACCGAGGGCGTGGTCTCCGACCTGCTCCAGACCGTGAAGGACAAGCTGGACAAGGGCAAGAACCCCGCCGTCGACACGCTGGCGGACACCGTCTACTCGGAGCTGAAGGCGGGCCGCTCGGTGCACCTGGTGGGCTACAGCCACGGCGGGCTCATCACCTCGCGGGCGCTCAACGACGTGGCGCGCCGGCTGCGCATCGAAGATGGGATGTCCAAGGCGCAGGTGGAGCAGACGATGAGCCGCCTCAACGTGGAGACGTTCGGCGCCGCCGCCTGCAAGTACCCGGACGGCCCCAACTACGTGCACTACGTCAACGACAAGGACATCGTCCCCACCCTCTTCGGCCTCGGCGGCAGCGGCAAGAGCCCGGTGGACTTCCTGCGCGACGCGGGCCGCGACGCGAAGGTGCACTACTTCTCCGAGAAGAACATGTTCAGCGGCGCGCACTCGCTGGCCGAGACGTACCTGAAGCACCGGGCGCCCTTCGAGGAGGCCCGCGCCGGCCGCTTCTAGGGCGAGTCGTGCTATGCAGTCGCTCATGACGAGTGAAGAGGCACAGCGACTGGTGCAGTCCTTCATGCGGTCCCAGGGCGAGCAGATGAGCCCGGGCCTCAACCCGCAGGGGTTCGGCGGCCTCGCCAAGGGCGAGGCGCAGCTGTACTTCGAGTTCGTTTCCGACAAGGGCGAGCTCAAGTGCAGCGCGCTCATCTACCGCTTCCGCGACGCGCCCCGGCCCGGCGTCCTCGACGGTTTCCTCGCCGAGGAGAAGGCCGGCACGGACACCGGCGGTGGCGCGGTGGACTTCGAGAAGGAGAGCAAGAGCCTCTTCCTCAGCCGCACGTACTCGACGGTGCCTCCGGACCAGTCCTTCGAGCTGGCGATGACGCGGCTGATGGACGCGAGCGTCGCCTGGGGCGGCCCCGTCTTCGAGCGCGTCGCCTCGCGGGTGATTCCCGCGAAGAAGTAGCCTCGGGGCTCGCGCTCCCGCCCGGGTTCCAGTGGCGGGCAGCGCACCCAAGGCGGGCGCCGGAGCGGAAGTCCGGCCCCGGCTACACCGACTGCAGCACGTAGAACTTCAGGTACTTCCCTTCCGGGAACTGCAGGCGCACGGGGTGGTCCGGCGGCTGGTAGCGCTCCTCCACGAGCGCCAGATCCACGCCGGCCTTGAAGCCCGCCTCGCGCACCGCGCCCATGAAGTCATTCGGGCTCACACGCGCCGAGCATGACGCCGTGGCCAGCAGCCCGCCCGGCCGCAGGATGCCCAGCGCCTGCCGGTTGAGGGACGCGTAGCCGTCGATGGCCGCCTGCACCGCGCGCTGCGTCTTCGCGAAGGCCGGCGGGTCCAGGATGATGAAGTCGAAGGTGCGGCCCTCTTCCTTGAAGGACTGGATGATCTTGAAGACATCCGCCGCCAGGAAGTCGTGCTTCTCCGCGGGCAGCCCGTTGCGCGTGAAGTTCTCACGGGCCAGGGCAATGGCATCCGGGTCCTGGTCCACGGAGAACACGCTGTGGGCCCCGCCCAGCGCCGCGTTGACGGAGAAGCCACCGCTGAAGCTGAAGCAGTTCAGCACGTCGCGGCCCTTCGCCAGCCGCCGGATGAGGTAGCGGTTCTCCCGCTGGTCCAGGAAGAAGCCCGTCTTCTGCCCACGCCAGGCGTCCACCAGGAAGGTGGCCCCGCGCTCGCGGATGGGGATGAGCTCCGGGGCCTCCTGGCCGAAGAGCATCTTCCCCGAGCCACGGCCCTCGTCCTCGTCCACGTCGTCGCGGCCCACCTCGTCGCGGCCGAGGATGCCCTTCAGACCCGGCACTCCGGCCTTCAGCGCTTCGAGGATGAGCGGCCGGTAGGGCGTCAGGCCCGCCGAGTACAGCTTCATCACCGCCCAGCCGGCGTAGAGGTCCACCACCACGCCCGGCAGCCCGTCCCCCTCGCCGTGAATCAGGCGGTAGCTGTCCGTGTCGGTCAGGTCGATGAGGGACTGGCGCTCGGCCAGTGCCTGCCGCACCCGCTTCGTGATGAAGGCCGCGTCCACCGTCTCGCGCGGGTCTCGGGTGAGCACACGCACGGCGATGGCGGAGTGCGGGTCGTAGTACCCGCGCGCCACGAACTTCCCGTTCTCCGTCAGGTCCACCACGCAGCCGGCGGGAATCTTCGGCACGTGCTCCAGCGCCTTGCGGAACACCCACGGGTGCCCGGCGCGCAGGTGGCGCCCCAGTCCTCGCGCCAGCTCCAGCTTCACGACATTCACGGTGTCACTCCTCGAAGGGCCGCGCGGCCCCGGCGGGTGAGGATGGCGCGAGCCAGCTCCTCGAAGCCCCGCCCCTCGGCCGCCCGGGTGATGAAGGCCGGCGGCGCGTCAATCCGGTCCAGGACGGAGCGAACGTTGGCCACGCCCACGCCCAGTGCAAAAGCCTCGAACATCGGGGCGTCGTTGAAAGAATCCCCCGCGTACACATAACGCCCGTCCGTCGGGTCCAGCCGCTCGCCCCAGGCCACCTTCGCGAAGCGCCGCGTCGCGCTCAGCTTGTCGAAGCGGCCCAGCCAGCAGTTGACGTGCACCGACGAGCGCACCGCCGTCACGCCGCGCGCCGTCAGCAGCGCCTCGATTCGCGACGCCCCGGCGTCTCCCAGCCGGGCCTCCTCGTTGTAGTCCACGGCCAGGTCCACCTCCGTGTACGCGCTGTCCAGCGACAGCCGCGCCCCCGGCACCTGCCGCAGCACCCGCCCCACCTCCGCCTGGAGCCGCTTCCGGTTGGCCACGCGCTCGGCCGGGGCCTCCGCGTACACCTTCCGCAGCCGCCCGTGCTTGCCGCGCAGGAAGAACAGGCCCCCGTTCTCCACGATGACGCCGTCCACGGGGAGTCTGCCGCGC
>JBKGHK010001729.1:0-332 GCA_046520375.1 Pyxidicoccus sp. 3LFB2 | reverse complement strand
TCGGGCGTGCGCGCGGCCTGGGCGCTGAAGAGTTGGTGCACGCACGCGTCGGCCGGGAAGTCCACGTCGGTGCGGTTCCACTCCACCAGCACGCGCTGCTGCTCGGCCTCGTCCATCATCGGCAGCGAGGCGACGGGGCGCGAGGGCTGAGCGAGGGCGGAGCGCAGCAGCGTCTGCAGGTGCGCCACCAGACGCGTCATGGACGCCGCGTCGAAGAGGTCGGCGCAGAAGTCGAGCGAGCCAGCAAAGCCCAAGGGCGACTCGGCCAGGGTGAGGCTCAAGTCGAACTTGGCCACCCGGCTGCCACCCTCGATGCCGCGCAGGCTCAACCC
>JBKGHK010001728.1:0-341 GCA_046520375.1 Pyxidicoccus sp. 3LFB2 | reverse complement strand
GCCACGGCCTTGGGCTGCCCGGTGGAGCCCGAGGTGAACATCACGTACGCCAGGCTGTCGGCGTGGGTGAAGGCGCCAAGGGCGGAGGTGGGCTGGCGGGCCACCTGCTGCCAGTCGGAGTCGAGGCAGACGACGAGGGGCACAGCGCTGGGCAGCTCATCGGCCAGCGTCTGCTGGGTGACGAGGACGGAGACGGCCGTCTGGGCCAGCATGAAGTCCAGCCGCTCGGCGGGGTAGGCCGGGTCCAACGGGACGAAGGCGGCGCCGGCCTTGAGAATGCCCAGCAGGCCCACCACCAGCTCCAGGCCGCGCTCCAGGCACAGCGCGACGCGAGTGCCAGG
>JBKGHK010001727.1:0-342 GCA_046520375.1 Pyxidicoccus sp. 3LFB2 | reverse complement strand
CTCGCCTCGTGCTCTTCCCTGCGCGGCCGCCCACGCTGGAGGAGTTGGGTGCGGCGCTGCTGCGCCACCGCGTCACCACCCTCTGGCTGACCGCGGCTCTGTTCGAGCAGATGGCCGTGCACCAGCCCCAGGCTTTGGCCTCCGTGCGCCAGGTGCTGGCGGGTGGTGACGCGCTGTCGGCGGCGCGCGTGCGCGAGCACCTCGCGCGGCTGGCTCCCGGTGCCGTGCTCGTCAACGGCTACGGCCCCACCGAGAACACCACCTTCACCGCCTGCCACCGCCTCGACGCGGGTGCATCCTTCGGCGCGTCCGTCCCCATCGGCCGCCCCATCTCCAATACCC
>JBKGHK010001726.1:0-345 GCA_046520375.1 Pyxidicoccus sp. 3LFB2 | reverse complement strand
CACCATGTACTCGGGCAGCTTCTGGCGCAGGGCGTCCTTGAGGGCCGAGGCGTCGCGCCCGGGGCAACGGCGTAGGCCACCAGGCCGCTTGTCGCCGGGCACGTCCTCGCGCACCAGGCCACCACTTCCTGCACCCGCGACGAACTGGCGCAGGGCGCTCCTCCACCTCGCCCAGCTCCGATGCGGAAGCCGCGCACCTTCTACCTGGGTGTCATTACGGCCCAGGAATTTCGAGGGTGCCGTCGGGCAGCCAGCGGGCCTTGTCGCCAGTGCGGTAGAGACGCTCGCCGGTGCCGAAGGGGCTGGGGATGAAGCGCTCGGCGGTGAGGTCCGTCCGGCCCAGGT
>JBKGHK010001725.1:0-345 GCA_046520375.1 Pyxidicoccus sp. 3LFB2 | reverse complement strand
GCAGCAGCGAGCGCAGCGCGTGCTGGGTGAGAAGCACCGGCGCAGCTGAGTCGCGAAGCATGAAAGCCAGCCGCTCGCGCGGGTAGCTCGGGTCCAGCGGTACGTAGGCGGCACCGGCCTTGAGGATGCCAAGCAGCGCCACCGGCAGCTCCAGCGAGCGCTCCATGCAGAGGGCGACGAGCGTCCCGGGCCGCACTCCCAGCGAGGCCAGGTGCGAGGCCAGCCGGTTGGAGCGCGCCTCCAGTTGCCCATAGGTGAGCGAGCCGGAGTCGCTGAGGGCGGCCAGGGCTTCGGGCGTGCGCGCGGCCTGGGCGCTGAAGAGTTGGTGCACGCACGCGTCGGCCG
>JBKGHK010001724.1:0-347 GCA_046520375.1 Pyxidicoccus sp. 3LFB2 | reverse complement strand
TGGGCGCTGACGAAGCCGGACCTCTTCAACTTCACCTTCCTGCACTGGCACGCGCGGGAGTACGGGCCGCACTCGCGCCCTGCCCCCACGCCTCGGGTGGCCGGGGCCTACATTCCGCAACAGTCGAACGGCGGCGCGACGCGGGCGATGGTGCGACAGGTATTGGAGGAGGGCGAGCGCGAGGGGGCACTGGCCTCCGGCTGCGTCCAGTGGGGCGAAGGGCTGGTGTGGGGCGCGCTGCTGGAGCTGGCGCGCACGGCCCAACAGGGCGCCAAGGTGGGCGAAGCGGAAGTGCTCGCCCCGGCCCGGGCGCTCTGGCGTGCCCTGGCGCGCGAACAAGACGCCGG
>JBKGHK010001723.1:0-349 GCA_046520375.1 Pyxidicoccus sp. 3LFB2 | reverse complement strand
TCGCCGAACGGGTGATGGACTCGAACGACCTCGAGCGCGAGAAGGGCATCACCATCTCGCGAAGAACACCGCGGTCAGCTACAAGGGCATGCAGATCGGACGCCACCACCATCAAGTACGCGCTGATGACGCCCATGCAGCAGCGCGCGACAAGGTGGACCCCAACGACAGGAACCTGATGAACACCCTGGCGAGGGACGCCTTCAAGTCCGTCTACGCGCGCGAGCCCAACCCCACCGAGCTGAGCCACTGGGCGGACAAGGCCGCCGCCATGGCCACGGACGGCAAGGACCTCACCACCATCAAGTACGCGCTGATGACGCCCATGCAGCAGGCGCGCGACAAGGTG
>JBKGHK010001722.1:0-351 GCA_046520375.1 Pyxidicoccus sp. 3LFB2 | reverse complement strand
TGGCCTCCAACCTCACCTCGCAGGTGCGCAACATCGCCGAGGTGACCACGGCCGTCGCGAATGGCGACCTGTCCAAGAAGATCACCGTGGACGTGCGCGGCGAAATCCTGGAGCTGAAGAACACCATCAACACCATGGTGGACCAGCTGAACTCCTTCGCCTCCGAGGTGACGCGCGTCGCGCGTGAAGTCGGTACCGAGGGCAAGCTGGGCGGCCAGGCCGTGGTGCGCGGTGTCGGTGGCACGTGGAAGGACCTCACCGACAACGTGAACAGCATGGCGTCCAACCTCACCGCCCAGGTGCGCAACATCGCCGAGGTGACCACGGCCGTTGCGAACGGTGACCTGTCCA
>JBKGHK010001721.1:0-358 GCA_046520375.1 Pyxidicoccus sp. 3LFB2 | reverse complement strand
TACGCGGTCTGGCAGCGCTCGTGGCTCCAGGGCGAAGTGCTGGAGGCGCAGATTGGCTGGTGGAAGCAGCACCTGCTCGGCGCGCCGCCCGTGCTGGAGCTGTCTACCGACAGGCCGCGTCCCGCCATCCAGTCCTACCGTGGCGCCGCGCAGCCGGTACACCTGCCACGCGAGCTGTCCGAGGCCTTGATGGCCCTGTGCCAGCGTGAAGGCGTCACGCCCTTCATGGCCCTGCTTGCCGGCTTCCAGGTGGTGCTCGCGCGCTACTCGGGCCAGGACGACATCGTCGTCGGCTCGCCCATCGCCGGCCGCCGTCACTCCGAGCTGGAAGGCCTCATCGGCTTCTTCGTCAACACCC
>JBKGHK010001720.1:0-359 GCA_046520375.1 Pyxidicoccus sp. 3LFB2 | reverse complement strand
GCCAGAAGCTGCCCGAGTACATGGTGCCCTCGGCACTCGTGCTCCTCGACACCCTGCCGCTGACGGCCAACGGCAAGGTGGACCGCAAGGCGCTGCCCGTGCCGGAGCTGCGCACGGCCGAACCCGAATCCTTCGCCGCTCCGCGCACCGAGACCGAGCAACTCCTCGCCGGCATCTTCTCCGCGGTGCTCAATGTCCCGCGAGTCGGCCTGCACGATGACTTCTTCGAGCTGGGAGGCCACTCGCTGCTGGCCACCCAGCTGGTCTCCCGTGTGCGCGAGGCCTTCCACGTGGAGCTCGCCCTGCGGACGCTCTTCGAGGCGCCCAGCGTGGAGCAGCTCGCCCTGCGCATCGAGGCC
>JBKGHK010000171.1:0-16229 GCA_046520375.1 Pyxidicoccus sp. 3LFB2 | reverse complement strand
CACCCCCTCCTCCTCATTGCCCGCACGGCCGAGGAGGCCGCGCGCCTGGAGGCCTGGGCGGGCACGGAGGCGGAGGTGGACCTGCTGCGCGAGCCGGTGGACCTGGACCAGCTCCGCGGCCGGGTGGGCAGCCTCCTGGAGCTGCGCGCGCGGCGTGAGCAGCTCCAGGGGCTGCTGGACGAGGCCGCCGGCGAGCACGCCCGCCTCATCAACCAGCTCCTGCAGCTGCCCGCGGCCATCGCCATCACCCGGGGCACGGACTTCGTCTTCGAGTTCGCCAACGCCGCCTATGAGCGGCTGGTGGGGCGGCCCATCTCGCTCGGCCAGCCCCTGCGCGAGGCGGTGCCGGAAATCGTCTCGCAGCGGGGCGTCATGGACGTGCTCCTGGGGGTGATGGCCACCGGAGAGCCCTTCATCGGCCGGGAGTTCCCGGTGTCCATCCGCCGGCGGGGGGACGGCTCCGCCGAGGAGACCTTCTTCGACGTCATCTACCAGCCCATCCGCGAGGACGGAGAGGTGCGCGGCCTGCTCACCCACGCGATGGACGTGACGGAGCAGGTGCGCTCCCGGAGGCTGGCGGAGGCCGCCGAAGCGCGGGCGCGCTTCCTGGCCGAGGCGGGAGAGCGGCTCGGCGCCTCGCTCGACGTGGACGCCGTGCTGGGCGAGGTGGCGCGGCTGGCCGTGCCCCTCATCGCCGACTGGTGCACGGTGGACCTGCTCACCGCGGACGGGAAGGTGGAGCGCGTCGCCGCGGCCCATGCGGACGCGGCCCGCAGGGAGCTGGCCTTCGAGGTGGTGCGCCGCTGGCCCCAGCGCAGGGACACCCCCGGCAGCCTCCTCGCCGAGGTGCTCCGCACGGGCGAGCCCCTGCGGCTGGAGCGCCTGTCCGAGGTGGACCTCATCGCCTGGGCCCGGAGCCCCGAGCACCTTGCCCTGCTGCGCGGCCTGGGCCCGTGCTCCCTGCTGTATGTGCCCCTGAAGGCGCGAGGCCAGGTGCTGGGCGCGCTCGGGCTGGTGCAGGCGGAGAGCGGCCGGCACTTCTCGTCCGACGACGCGCGCTTCGCGGCCGAGCTGGCCCGGCGCGCCAGCCTCTCGCTGGACAACGCGCTGCTCTACCGCGAGGCACGCCAGGCCCAGGAGCGGACCGCGCGGCTGCAGACCTTCACCGCCGCCCTGGCCCGGGCCTCGACGTCCGAAGAGGTGGCCACCGCCGCGCTGGAGCAGGGGCTGCGGCACCTGGGCGCCTGGAAGGGCAGCCTCTCGCGCGTCGAGCACGGGTGGCTGCACATGCTCGGCGCCTTCGGTGTCGACGACGCGGTGGCGGCCGCGTGGCGGCGCATGCGGCTCACGGACCTGCCGCCGGTGCTCCAGTCGGTGGAGCAGCGCCAGGCGCTCTGGTTTCCCTCGCGCGAGCGCTGGCCGCGGCACACCCCACGTTCCCCGTCGACGGTCCGGGCGCGCGCGCCGTGCTCCCGCTCCTGGCGGACGACGGGCGTGTCACTGGCACCATCTGGTTGAGCTGGGAGCACCCGCGCGACTTCAGCGCGGAGGAGCGCGCCTTCCTCGAGGCCGTGGCCAGCCAGTGCGCGGGCGCCCTGGAGCGCGCCAGCCTGCACGAGGCCCGGCGCCACTCGGAAGAGCGCTACCGCAGCTTCGTCCAGGCCACCTCGCGGATGGCGTGGACGGCGGACGCGCGGGGGTCCGTGGTGGAGGACATCCCCTCGTGGCGCGCCTTCACCGGACAGGACCCGGAGGCAGTCCGCGGCTTCGGGTGGCTGGAGGCCGTGCACCCGGAGGACCGGCCCAAGGCGGAGGAAGCCTGGGTCCAGGCCCTCACCACCCGGAGTACGTACGAGGTGGAGTACCGCCTGCGCCGCGCCGACGGCGTCTATGTCCCGATGCAGGCGCGAGGCACGCCCGTCTTCGCGGGGGACGGGACGCTGCGCGAGTGGGTGGGTGCCAACGAGGACCTCACCGCGCGCAAGGCGGCCCAGGCGGAGCGCGAGCGGCTGGCGGCGGCGGTGGCCACCGAGCGCGAGCGGCTGGGCCGGCTGGTGACGCAGTTCCCCACCGGCGTCACGCTGCTGCTGGAGGGGGCGGACGGGAAGCTGCGCTACGTCACGTCCAGCGAGAGCTACCTCGCCATGGCGAACAAGCGGCCGCGGGAGCTGCACGGCCGCACGCCGCGCGAGGCCTTCCCCGAGCTGGAGGGGCAGGGCTTCTTCGAACTCATCGACCGCGTGTACGCGACGGGCGAAGAGTTCCGGGGCGTGGGCGTGCCCGTGTCGTGGGACGACAACGGCGACGGGCGCTCCGAGGACCACTTCGTCGACTTCTTCTACACGCCGCTGCGCGGGGCGGACGGCGGCGTGGAGGGCGTACTCGTCGTCGTCACCGTGGTGGACGAGCGCGTGCGCACCGAGCGGGAGCGCACGCGCCTGCTGGAGGCGGAGAAGGCCGCGCGCGCCGAGGCGGAGGCGGCCAACCGGCTCAAGGACGAGTTCCTGTCCACCGTCTCGCACGAGCTGAGGACGCCGCTCACCTCCATGCTGGGCTGGGTGCAGATGCTGCGCGCGGGCACCCTGCCGGCGCCCAAGCAGGCGCGCGCGCTGGAGACCATTGAACGCAACGCCCGGGTGCAGGCCCAACTCATCGAGGACCTGCTGGACGTCAGCCGCATCATGTCCGGACGGTTGCGGCTGGCGGTGGAGCCCGTCGACCTGGTGTCCGTGGTGGAGAAGGCGCTGGAGTCGGTGCGGCCGGCGGCGGGTGCGAAGGGCATCCGGTTGAGCGTGGCGCCTGACTCCGCCGGCACGGTGCAGGGGGATGCCACGCGCCTGCAGCAGGTGGTGTGGAACCTGCTGTCCAACGCGGTGAAGTTCACCCCCGAGGGAGGGCAGGTGCGGGTGTCGGTGGGGCGGCGGGACGCGTCGGTGGAGGTGACGGTCTCCGACACGGGCCAGGGCATCTCCCCGGACTTCCTGCCCCACGTCTTCGAGCGCTTCCGTCAGGCGGAGGCGGGGCCGACGCGGCGGTTTGGCGGGCTGGGGTTGGGGCTGTCCATCGTCCGTCACCTGGTGGAGATGCACGGAGGCTCGGTCCAAGTGGCGAGCGAGGGGATGGACCGGGGGGCCACCTTCACGGTGCGCCTGCCCCAGGCGAGCCCGCTGCGCTCGGAGGCGGCGCCTCCGTCCGTGGTGGCCGAGGCCCCGTCGGTGGAGGCCCTGCTCCACGCGCCGGAGCTGGGAGGGCTGTCCATCCTGGTGGTGGATGACGAGGCGGACACGCGGGAGATGCTCGCCACGTTGCTGGAGGGGCGCGGCGCGCGAGTGCTCCTGGCCGCGTCGGCCCGCGAGGGGCTGCACGTGCTGAGGACGCAGCGGCCGGACCTGCTGCTGTCGGACATCGGCATGCCAGGCGAGGACGGCTACTCGCTCATCCGCCAGGTGCGAGCGCTGCCGCCGGAGGAGGGAGGCCGCACGCCCGCCGCCGCGCTCACGGCGTTTGCCCGCGTGGAGGACCGGACGCGCGCGCTGCTCGCGGGCTTCCAGGCCCCACTGCCCCAAGCCGGTGGCGCCCGCTGGAGCTGCTCGCCGTGCTCGGCTCGCTGGCGGGGCGGAGCGGCTGACGGAGGAACGGGGCACGCAGGTTGGCGCCCCTCAGCCGCGCTGACCCGTCAGGATTCCTTGTCGGGCAGGAGCGCGCGGAGCAGCGCGTCGTCCGGGCCGAGCGGGCGCCAGCCGGGGGGCGGGGGCGTGGCGAAGAGCGCCGCGATGACCTGCTCGGAGCGTTCCTGATGTGCTTCGGGGGTGTAGCCAATCCAGCGGCCGAGTGCCTTGCCCAGGGCGAATCGGGCCTGGTCGTCCAGCACGGCTGGCCAGCCATCAGGGAGACTCTGGGAGAGCATGCGCACGAGGACGTCCCGCTCGAAGCGGGTGACCTGCTTGCGCTGCTCTGCCTCGGCAAGCAACCCGCTCAACACCTGCACTGCGTTGACATCGTCCGGCCCAAGCGCGTCGGCCAGGTCCACCAGCGAGACAGTGGGGCGCGCTCCGGCAAAGGCGGTGAGCGAGTCGTAGCCCCGCTCGCGAGCCCGTTCGTACAGACGCGCCTTCCAGTTGCCCTGCCAGGAGCGGTCCTCGCTCATCGCCCTCTTCCGGAGACAAAGTTCATCGGGACTCTGTACTCCTTCATGTTCTCCGCGACGATGTTCAGAATCTCGGTTCGCGTCAACGGCCGGCCGGTCGCCAGCTCCGCACCGCGTAGCACGCGCATGATCAGCTGATTCCATTCGCCGGCCCAGCCGCGTCCCAGGCGCCAGTTGCCGCCGCCGTGAAGCGCCTGATGATTCGCTGCCTCCAACCTGACGCAGAACTGGTCGATGCTCATGTCGCCGGTGAAGCCGCGCTTCTCGAACCACGCCCGGTGCTCTTGCGGCAGGACATGGTGCTTCGGGGCGTCGGACATCCCGGCCCCGGCCCTGTTGGTCTCGTGCATGGCGCGGACCTCGGGGCTGTCACCCAGCGCATCGCGGACCCCCTTGGGCAGGTCCCCATTCGCTTGCGCCATCATCGCTCCACCGGCGTGGATGCGAACGGCCGCGCTGGCGGCGGGAATGGAGAGGACCCCCGCCTTCACGAGCCTGCGAATCATCTCCACCCACTCGGCCGAGACGACAAGCCTGGAGCCCATTATCACTCCCCCCGAGCCCATCACGAGGCCCACGCCGAGCGTGGCGGGGGCGGCGGGCGGCAACCGTGGCAGTGACAGCTTCAGTGTGGACACCAGCGTGAGCATCTCGACGAGCTGCGCCGCCGCCATGAACTGTCCGCCGCGCCCCGTCGCCACGCGCGCACCTTCGCGGATGGAATGGAACTCTCGGGTGAGCTGCTCCATTCGTTCAGGCATCGCGCCCACCGCGGGCTCGACCTGCGCGGAGTCCTGTGATGCGAGCGCCGCGAACGTGGGCTCCACCAACCGTTGCACGCGATGCAGGTCCATGAAGAGCCGCTCGACGCTGTAGAACGGACAGTGCTGGAGCACGGCATCGGCGAGGGTGAGGAAGTCGACCCAGGCCGCGAGCAGCATGGCGCCGAACATGGCGGCCTGAAGCCGGGGGCCCGTCATCCGGAGGATGCCCAGCTCCATGTCCGCATCAGCGACTCCCGCGGCGACCTCCGCCAGCGCGGTGGCACTACCCAGCGCACCCTGAAGCCACCGCAGTTGGTGGGAGCCGAGGTCGACGTAGCGAGTGAAGACGCCATTGGCCTTACCCAGCCCGGTCTTCCGGGTCGCGAGCGTGGAGAGTCCGCGCGAGAGGGCACTCATGGAGCCCTGCGCCTCGTTCACCGCCTGGAGGACTGCTTTGCGAGTGGGCTCCGCGTCTTGCGGGACCACCCTGACGGCGCCTGCCCCGGTGTCGGCTCTCGTCTGCGCCAGGGGCTTATGGGAGCCCAGGCGACGGTGCGGCCGTTCCGGCTCGCGAGGCCCCGCTCTGACTGACGGCTGGGATTCAAGGTCGCGTCCGTGTTCCTGGCCCAGCCGCTGCGACAACGGGGGCACGGCTTCTGCGTGGGACGTGGCGCTGAGGCGCTCTCTCGGGTCGGGTACCGGCGTCAGCGGTGCGCAGCCCGTGGTCAGTAGGACAGCAGCCAGAAACAGGGCCTTGGCGCGCATGGTCCACCCTCAGCCCAGAGCAGTGAAGGCGCGCAGGCGTGGCGTCACGTCCGGCTCCGGGGCCCGCAGCGTACTGCTCCTACCGGGTGCACTGCTCGCGGCCGTCCTGGCCCACCGCTCCACGCTGTACTGCGCCTACCGGGTGCGCTGCTCGCGGCCGTCCTGGCCCACTGCTCCACGCCGTACTGCTCCTACCGGGCGTGCTGCTCGCGGCCGTCCTGGCCCACTGCTCCACGCCG
The DNA here is from genome assembly GCA_046520375.1 of Pyxidicoccus sp. 3LFB2. Taxonomy (GTDB): domain Bacteria; phylum Myxococcota; class Myxococcia; order Myxococcales; family Myxococcaceae; genus Myxococcus. The sequence continues at coordinate 10,314 of JBKGHK010000171.1, read as the reverse complement.
GAGGCGCCGCTCCCCGTGCTCGGCACTCCGTGCTCGGCACTCCATGCTCGGCTCTCCTACGCTCGGCACTTCGTGCTCGACTCTCCGTGCTCGGCTCGCTGGCGGGGCAGAGCGGTTGAGGAGGCTCGGGGGCGTGCCTGTTGGCGCCCTTCAGTTGCAGTGGCCTGTCAGGATTCCTTGTCGGGCAGGAGCGCGCGGAGCAGCGCGTCGTCCGGGCCGAGTGGGCGCCAGCCGGGGGGCGGCGGATGCGCGAGGAGTGCGTCACCCGCCTGTCTGACGCGCTCCTTATGGGTCTCAGGGGCGTATGAGGACCAGCGACCCAGCACCAGGGCAACGTCCATGCGGGCTTCTCCGTCCAGCACGGCGGGCCAGCCATGGGAGAAGTCTTCGGACAGCTCGCGCACGAGCACGTCGCGAACAAAGCGTGTGACCTGCCTGCGCTGCTCCGCCTCGGCAAGCAACCCGCTCAGAAGCTGGACCCCGGCGACGTCGTCCTTGCCCAGTTCTTCAGCCAGCGCCATCAGTGGGACCGCCGGCCGTGCCTCGGCGAAGGCCGTGAGCGAGTCGTAACCGCGTTCGCGGACGCGTTCGTACAGACGGGCCTTCCAGTTGCCCTGCCAGGAGCGTCCGTCGGTCATCGCCCTCTCCAAGGGGTGAAGTTCATCGGGATGTCGTAGAACTTCATGTTCTTCGCGACGAGCTGCTCGCTGTGCTCGGCTTGCTGGCAAAAACAAAGTGTCTGAGGCGGCCTGGCGTCACCTGAGCGCGAGGACATACCTGGGTGACGCGTCCCCGTCTGCGCCGATAGTTCCTTCGCGGCGCCGTGCGTGCGGCTCGCGCGTCGTCTTCGGCTTCACGATAGCGCAGAGGAAGACTATCGAAATCGAGCTGCTTGCAGGCCCCACGAGTCTTGGCGATCTGGACCTGACGGTGCTCGAAGGGGGGAACTCGTAGGGCCCTTGAAAAGCAGACGGGACGCCGCGAGCGTGCGCGGCGTCCCGTCATTCCCCCCCGAGGCGGAGGCTGCTTCACCGGCTCAGTTGTCGACGGTGACGTTGAAGCTCTGGATGGTGAAGTTGCCGACGCCGTCGTTCATCCAGAGGTCGATGGTGTGCAGGCCGTCAATCAGCTCGCGCGTGTCGAGCTCGGCGGTCCACGTGCCATCCGCCTGGAGCGTGCCGGCGCGGATGCCCGAGCGGTCCCGGCTGAAGCCCACGTTCGTCACCGGCCCGAAGTTGTCGGTGACGCGGGCGCGCAGGGTGATGATGCCGCTGACCGTGCTGCCCACCGTGGGGCTGAGCAGCGTGGCGGTGGGCGCCTGCACGTCGTAGTTCACCCGGCGGGTGATCGTCGTGGTGGCGCCCGTCTCGCTCGTCACGGTGATGCGGAGCGTGTTGACGCCTGGGAGCAGCTCGGCCGTCGTCTGGATTTGACCGCCGCCGCGCCCCAGGGAGAGCACGGGCCCGCCGTTGACGCGCACCGTGGTGGCCGAAATCGTCTGCACGTTGATGGCGTAGTTGAGCGTGTTGTTCGCCAGCGGCCCGAAGAGCTGGCCATCCGCGAAGCTGGTGCTGACCGCCGGCGTGCCGGGGTCCACCCAGATGATGATGAACCGCTCGGTGACGTTGCCCGCGCTGTCCGTGGCGCGCACCATGATGCCCTGGTCGCCGTAGTTCAGCGCCACGTTGTGGGTGACGGTGCCGTTGCCGAACTCCAGCAGCGACACGTTGGCCCACTGCGTCTCCACGCGCACCGGCGTCTGGTCCTGCACCGACGACGACACCGCCACCACCGAAGAGCCCGCCGACGCGCCGTTCAGCGGCGACAGGATGGTGAGGATGGGCGCCACGCGGTCCACCGTGAGGTTGACCTGCTTGGTAGTGACGCCACCGAAGCTGTCCCGCGCGGTCATCTGGATGATGTTCGGGCCTTCCTCCAGGGTGATGGTGGTGAAGATGAGGCCGCCGTTGCCCGGAGTGAGGACGATGGGCTCGCCGCCGTTGACGATGAAGGCCGCGTAGGTGACGGCGGCGCCAGGGGCGCGCGGCGTGGCGTAGCCCCAGATTTCCAGCGTCGTCTCGCGGGTGTAGGCGGGCGGGTTGCCGATGGTGACCAGCGGCGTGGTGTGCGGGAACGGGTCGATGATGAGGGTGCGCGAGTCCCTGCTGCCCAGCAGGTTGGCCAGCGGCGCCTGCAGCTCCACGCCGGAGTACACCGCGCGGTAGTCCTGCGGGCCCGTCACCGACCAGCTGTCCACGGCGGGCACCCACGCGGTGGTGAAGAGGCCGTCGCCGTCCAGGTCCTGGTCCGCGCCGACGGGCACGCCCGCGACGTAGAAGGTGACGACGCCGCGGCCCGGGCCGACGACAGGAGCGCCCGCGTCCGTCACTCGCGCCGACAGCGTGCCGCCCTGGCCGATGACGATGTGCGCGTTGGCGACGGGCGTCTGGATGGCGGTGACGGTGGGACGGCCCGTCACGGGAGGCAGGGGCGGGGTGTACGCGTTGACGCGGGCCCGGTCGGACACGCCCGGCGCACCGCCCGAGGTGGCCCAGAGTGCGAACTCGGAGGTGAGCGCGGGGAAGAGGCCCGCCGGAGCGGTGATGGTGACACTCACGGTGCCCTCATCACCCGAGGCGAGGAACAGCGTGGGCTGGCTCACCACCGCCGACCAGCCGGGCAGGCCGGCCGGGGGGACGGTCAGCGTGTACGTGTCCGCCTGGTAGCCGTGGTTCTTCACGCGGAAGGTGAAGGTGGCCTGCTGCGGTGCCGCATGGCCGATGAGCAGCTCCTGGCGGTCCGAGCCCACCACGGAGACCTTCACGTTGAAGTCGCCGAAGCAGGACAGGCCCAGCGCCGCGAAGGTGGTGGGGATGTCGAAGCTGACCGAGCCGGTGCGCCAGCTGCCGTCGGCGGACTGGCGCGTCTTCATCCACTCAATCGCGCTGCGCAGGCGCGGGTCCGTGGCGGGCTCGCGGCCCGCGAGGCACAGGCCGTAGATGGCGCTGCCGGTGGCGAAGTCATTGGCCGCCTCGTTGGGCAGGTTGCCCCAGCCCGGCACGCCCGCCGTGGAGCCGCGGGCGATGAGGCGCTCGGCCAGCGTGTTCATGGCGGCGGTGTTCTCCCCGTTGGGGCCGGGGCCCGCGGCCTTCAGGCCCACCATGGCCCAGGCCACTTCGAAGGTGTAGGGCATGCCGTCGCCGGTGGCGGAGGTGTCGCCGTTGTTGAGGTTGGCGCGCAGGTAGGCGGCGGCCCGGTCCAGCGCGGCCTGGTACTGCGCGGCCTTCGCCGGGGGCTCGCGCTGCTTCGCCTGGGCCAGGCCCGTCATGATGCGGGCGGTGGTGGGCACGCTGCCGTGGTCCACCGGGAAGTTGGCGTGGTCCGACGGCCATCGGCCGCTGGCCTGCTGGGTGAGCAGCGCCCAGTCGGCCGCCGCGACGAGCGCCGGGCTATACTGGGTGGAGACGTTCTGGTCATATCCGGCCAGGCCGAACGTGGAGAAGGACGTCTTCTCGTTGCGGAACGAGCTGCCCTCGTGAAGCCACGAGCCGTTGGCCTGCTGGTCCGTGCGGATGCGCTGGGCGAGGAAGTCCAGGTTCTGCTGGTTGGTGCGCCCGTTGGCGACGACGACGCCCATGTCGTAGCCGTTGGCCCGGGCGCTCGCCATGCCGAACACCACCGCGCCCTGGCGGTGGCAGGCCACGCAATTGTTGTCATTGGTCCAGTGCGTCACGTCCGCGCTGAGGAAGTTGATGGCGCGCTGCGTGGCCTGGGTATTGGTCTGCGTCTGGGCGGAAGCGGGGCGGGCAAAGACAGCCACCACCAGCGCCGCCAGCCCGAGCAGGGCTGGACGGAGCCGCGAGGGCGGCCGTGAGGAATGGGAAGGCATGACTCTCCGGGGAACGGCGGGCGTCAGGAATTGACACCGCGCGCCAATCCTCCGGGAGCAGCTTCCAGGGCGCAGGAAGGCCCTCTCGGCGGGAGGGAGTGCCCCCAGCCGGGTGGTGCCAGCCTTTGAAATGGACGGACTTCCCCCGCAGTCAGCGCGTATGAATGGAATACTCTAGTTAATCTGGAACTGTCCAGTAGCTGAGATTCGGACACTTCCCTGGATGCTTGCGGGTCGGATTGACCCCGGTATTCCGATACGCGTCTGTGACAGGAATTGACGCGGGCCGCCGCGTGGCGGCCCGCGTGTCAGGCTTCAGCTGCCGACGATGTCGAGCTGCTGGCCGATGCCGCGCTGAAGGGCCACGTCGTAGAGGGCGCGGGCCAGGGCGACGTCCTGCAGGGCGAGGCCGGTGGAGTCGAAGATGGTGATTTCGTCCCCGGTGCGGCCGGGCTTCCTGCCGGCCACGACTTCGCCGAGGGTGCCGGCGATCTGCTCCTCCTTGAAGAGGCCGTCGTGGAGGGGGACGTTGACCTCACCGGAGTGGGTGGCCTGCTCGGTGTCGTCGATGAAGACGCGGCCGTCGGTGAGGATGCGCGGGTCCAGCTCCTGCTTGCCGGGGGCATCGGCGCCCATGGCGTTGATGTGGGCGCCGGGCTTGAGCCACTCGCGCTTCACGATGGGGGAGCGGACGGGGGTGGAGGTGCAGACGATGTCGGCGCCGGAGGCCTCCTGGAGGCTGACGATGCGGCCGCCCTTCTCGGCCTGGAGGGCCTTGGCCGCGGCGTCGGAGGCGTCGGCGAGGAGCAGCTCCAGCTCACCGTAGATGGCGCGGTGGGCGTCGATGAAGACGCGGGCCTGCACGCCGCAGCCGACGAGGCCGAGGGTGCGCGGGGCCTTCTTCGCGAGGAACTTGGAGGCGACGCCGCCCGCGGCGCCGGTGCGCCAGGCGGTGAGGAGGGTGCCGTCGAGGATGGCGAGGGGCGAGGCGGTGTCCGGGTCGCTGAGGATGTAGAGGGCGCGGACGGTGGGGAGGTTGTGCTTCTCGGGGTTGCGCGGATGGGCGTTGACCCACTTCACGCCGGCGGCGCCGTCGAGGAAGGCGGGCATGGCGCGGAAGTCGCCGTCGTACTTGGGGAGGGAGAGGTACACCTTGGGAGGCATGAGGGCCTCGCCGAGCCCGTGGGCCCGGAAGGCACGCTCGACGGCCGAGAGGCCGAGCTCGACGGTGTAGAGGCTGCGCAGGTCCTTCGCGCTGAGGATGAGGGTGGGCATGGCTCGGCTATATAGCGTGCGTGCGCCGTGCTGGCGCTTGGAAGGGAGGGCCGACGTGGACCTGTCGACTTCACCGCTGTTCGAGCGGCTCATGGGGGCGGAGCACATCCTCCTCGCGGGGGCGGGCGGAGGCTTCGACGTGTTCAGCGGGCTGCCGCTGTACTTCCGCCTGCGCGAGCTGGGGAAGAAGGTGTCCCTGGCGAACCTGAGCTTCACCCGGCTGGAGTGGGTGGAGGGCCGCACGCTGGCGCCGGGACTCATGGAGGTGGATTGCCATACGCAGGGGCCGGCCCACTACTTTCCGGAGGGGCTGCTGGCGCGCTGGTTCCAGCTCCAGGGGGAGCACGTCCCCGTGTACTGCTTCGCGCACACGGGCGTGGTGCCGCTGCGCGCGGCGTATGAGGCCCTGCGGGAGCGGCTGGGCTTCGACACGGTGGTGCTGGTGGATGGGGGGACGGACATCCTGATGCGAGGGGACGAGGTGGGGCTGGGCACGCCGGAGGAGGACATGAGCAGTCTGGCGGCGGTGGAGTCGCTGGCGCTGCGCGACAAGCTGGTGGTGTGTCTGGGCTTCGGAGTGGACTTCCACCATGGCGTCTGCCACGCGCACTTCCTGGAGTCGGTGGCCGCGCTCAGCAAGCAGGGGGGCTACCTGGGCGTCACGGCGCTGCTGGAGCCGATGCGCGAGGTGGCACTGTACAAGGAAGCGGTGGCGTACGTGTGTGAGCGGATGCCACGTGCGCCGAGCATCGTCTCGCTGTCGGTGGTGACGGCGATTGAAGGGGAGTACGGAGATGTCCACCGGACGGTGCGCACCGAGGGCAGCAAGCTGTGGATCAACCCGCTGATGAGCATGTACTGGGCCTTCGACCTCACGGTCCTGGCGCGGCGGTGCCTGTACCTGGAGGCGCTGCGGGATACCCAGACGATGGTGGAGGTGTCCGAGCGCATCGAGTCCTTCCGGAATGCGCAGCGCTCCATCCGGCCGTGGAAGGACATCCCGGTATGAGCGGTGAGCTTGCTGCTCGGAGTCTGGAGCCGCGAGTCACCGGCTATCGGCTGCGCTCCAGCTTTGCGAGCTTCTTGAGGACGATTTCGGCCTCTTCCCGATAGAGGGGGACGACCTCGACCGCGAGGATGTCCTCCATCTGCTTGCGTGCTCCCGCGAAGTCCCCAGCATCTCGTTTCTGGTAGTACCGGTGAAGGGCATCCGAGAGCCGATTCGAACCGTCACGAATGCGCCGCCGGATTTCGGCGAGCAGGGTGGTAGCGGTGGACACGCTTCGCAGAGCGTCTGCCGCGTCTTCCTGAGGGATGGCTACCTCCCCTGCACTCCGCATCAGGAGCGCGCGGGTGTCGTCTGTCAGTTCCAACGGGGTACCGCGCTGGAGCACCTGCTGCGCGAGCGCTCGGAGTTCGTCCCAATCCGTCTCTTCGGTCATGGAGACTTCTTCTTCTTGTGCTCGCGGCACTTGCCGCGCAGCCATTCCTGCACGCAGGTGAGTTGCTCAATCCAGATCGTTCAGCTTCTCAAGTTCGCCCTCCGCGATTTCCCGGTACAGGGGCACCACTTCGACGGAGAGCACTTCACGCATCTGTTGTCGCGCTTCATCCAGACGCCCGGCGTCACGGAGGAGGTACATGCGGTGAAGCGCATCGGAAAGCCGGTTGGAGCCATCCGTTATGCGCCGCCGAATGGCGTGCAGCAGCCCGGTCGCGGTCTCGGCGCTGGAGAGTGCGGCAGCCGCTTCGGTGATGGCAACCGTGGGGGCTGCGCGCAGGAGAAGCGCTCGCACTTCAGGAGTCAGCGTAAAGGCCTCGCCTCGCTGGATGCGATTGTCCAGGACGCGTATCTCGTGCCAGTCCTCTTCCTCGTCCATCCGCGCTACTCCTCCTTCTTCCGGGGCCTGCACTTCCGGAGTGGCCATTCCTGCTGGCCCTCACAGTAGCGAAGGCAGTCGAAGCACTTCCCTGTCCAGCCCTCGTCCTGACAGCTCACATAGTTCCTGATGCACCGCTGCTTCCACTCAGGAAGGTCGGCGTTGTTGGCGAAGTCATCAGGAGTGTCCTCCCCGGCCGCCTTCGCGGCCTCGTTGAGCGCCCGTGTGCCGTTCAGGACTTCCGCCACGTCGCCCGCGCCCGCGCCGCAGCTCTCTACGGCCGTCGTCGGGAACTTCTTGATGCAGCAGACCACGGAGGACTCACCGGGCCGGCAGTCCATCGCCATCGACTGGGCGAAATAGGTGCCTCGACTGGCTGTTGCGTGCGGTCCCGAGGCACAGCTTGCTGCAAGCAGTCCCCACAGCGCGAGGACGAGCGGCGTCGGCGGTCGCTTCACGGTTTCCATGTGCTCAAGGGCGACCGTGAGGCCGTGCGAAGCAAGAGCTTTCGCACGTCCGCAGTGAGGTGCAGGGGCGCTCCGAACTGAACGCGATTGTCGCGGGCGCGGACTTCGCGCCAGTCCTCTTCGTCCGGGTCCATGACTCCTCCCGCTATCGGCCGCGCTCCAGATCCGCCAACTTCTCGAGCACGATTTCAGCCTGCTCGCGGTAGAGGGGGACGACCTCGACCGCGAGGATGTCCTCCATCTGCTTGCGTGCTCCCGCGAAGTCTCCAGCATTCCGGAGTTGGTAGTACCGGTGAAGGGCATCCGAGAGCCGATTCGAACCGTCGCGAATGCGCCGCCGGATTTCGGCGAGCAGGGTGGTCGCGGTGGAGACACTTCGCAGAGCGTCCTCTGCATCCTCCTGGCTGAGGGCCACCTCTCGTGCGCTTCGCCTCAGAAGCGCGCGGGTATCCTCCGTAAGCTCCAGCGGTGTGCCCCTCACGAGGACTTGCTGTGCGAGCGCTCGCAGTTCGTCCCAATCTATTTCCTCAGTCATTGCCGTACCCGCTTCTTACGCTCATTGCATTTGTCGAGGGGCCATTCCTGCTGCCCCTCACAGTAGCGAAGGCAGTCGATGCACGTCCCTGTCCAGCCCTCATCCTGACAGCTCACATAGTTCCTGATGCACCTCTGCTTCCACTCGGGAAGGTCGGCGTTGTTGGCGAAGTCGTCCGGGGCGCCCTCCTCATCCGCCTTCGTGGCCTCGTTGAGCACCCGTGTGCCGTTCAGGACTTCCGCCACGTCGCCCGCGCCCGCGCCGCAGCTCTCTACGGCCGTCGTCGGGAACTTCTTGATGCAGCAGACCACGGAGGACTCACCGGGCCGGCAGTCCACCGCCATCGACTGGGCGAAATAGGTGCCTCGACTGGCTGTTGCATGCGGTCCCGAGGCACAGCCTGCCACCAGCAGCGCGAGGACGAGCGGAGTCGGCAGTCGCTGCATGGGGCCCATGCGCGGGAGGCTAGCAGGGGCGAAGGAGCGAGCGGGGCCTCCCGCCTTCGACGTGCTCGTGTCGCTCCAGTACGCTGGGCCCGAAGCCGAGGAGCACCCCACCATGAGCGAGCGATACGAAGCCGAGCTGCGCCATGCGCTCGCGGAGGGCGTGGTCTCCCGCGATGAGGTGGGCCCCCTTCGCGCGGAAGCGGCGCGCCTCGGGATTGGCCCGTTGGAGTTGCTCCGTGCGCAGGGGCGGCTCTCCGAGGAGTCACTCCTCTCGCTGCGCCGTGACGCCGTGGCCGACACGCCGATGCGGCCAGTAGTGGGCACCGCGAATCCCCGCTCAGACGACACGCTTCCTCCGGGGGCTCCCGCAGTGCCTCCGCCACCCGCGCCCAGCGACCGTGGGCCCGATGCCGTGCCCGGCGCCCCCCCACGTCCCGAGGAGCCCGCCTTTCCGCTTCCAGGCTGGGAGCGCTATCAGCCCATGCGCTTCCTCGGGCAGGGCGGCATGGGGCGCGTGTTCCTCGCGTGGGACCCCCGCCTCCGCCGCCACGTGGCCCTCAAGTTCGTCCGCGATGATGACGCCGAGCTCGCTCGCCGCTTCGTCTCCGAGGCCCGTGCCCAGGCTCGCGTCGACCATGAGCGCGTGTGCCGCGTGTACGAGGTCGGCGAAGTCGAAGGCCGCGTCTACATCGCCATGCAGTACGTGGACGGACAGCCCCTCAACGCCCTCGTCGACACGCTCACCGTCGAGCAGAAGGCCCTGCTCCTTCGCGAGGCCTCCGAGGGCGTTCATGCCGCCCACCGCGCGGGGCTCGTCCACCGCGACATCAAGCCGTCCAACGTCCTCGTCGAGCGCACCCCCGACGGCGGCCTCCGGCCCTACGTCATGGACTTCGGCCTGGCCCGCGACTGGAAGGAGGGCGTCACCGCCACCGGCACCGTGCTCGGCACGCCGCACTACATGTCCCCCGAGCAGGCTCGGGGCGAAGTCGCCCGGCTGGACCGGCGCGCGGATGTGTACAGCCTCGGCGCCACGCTCTACGCCCTGCTCACCGGACAATCCCCCATCCCCGGTGCCAATGGATTGGAGGTGCTCAGCAACATCGCCACCGCCGAGCCCCGTCCTCCGCGCTCGGTGGACAGGGACATTCCCGCCGACCTGGAGGCCATCACCCTCAAGTGTCTGGAGAAGGACCGCTCCTCCCGCTACGGCTCGGCGCGCGAGCTGGCCGAGGACCTGGGCCGCTTCCTCGATGGCGAGCCCGTGCTCGCTCGCACCGGCCCCGGCTACCGGGCTCGCAAGTGGCTGCGCAAGCACCGGCGCTCCGTGGCCGTGGTTTCCGTCGCGCTGCTGGCCGTGTCACTCGCACTGGGACAGGCCGTCCTCTCCCGTCGGGAAGTCTCGCAGCGCGAGACGCTGGCCCGCCGCTTCACGGAGGGCGTGGAGCGCATCGAAGCCCAGGCCCGGTACTCCGGCACCGCGCCCCTGCATGACACCAGCGCGGACCGCGAGGCCCTGCGCTCACGGATGCGCGACCTCGAGTCCGCCATGCGCGACGCCGGCCCCCTGGCCGAGGGGCCCGGACACTATGCGCTGGGACGCGGCTTCCTCGCGCTCGGTGACGAAGCCCGGGCCCGTGAGCACCTGGAGACCGCCTGGGCGCAGGGCTATCAGGAGCCTCGCGTCGCCTACGCGCTGGCGCTCGTGCTGGGCCACCTCTACCAGGCCCAGCGCCTGGAGGCGGAGCGGCTGCGAGACGCCGCACGCCGCGAGGCCCGGCTGCGCGAGGCGGAGGCCCGCTACCGCGACCCCGCGCTGGAC
>JBKGHK010001719.1:0-368 GCA_046520375.1 Pyxidicoccus sp. 3LFB2 | reverse complement strand
TGACTTCGTGACGCACGACGCAGGCGAGCAGGGCGGCCGGGTCGCGGTGAGCGTCAGGCGGGGCGAGCACCAACGGAGCGCCCACCAGCAGCGGCGCCCAGCACTCCCAGACGGAGGCATCGAAGCTCAGCGGCGTCTTCTGCAGCACCTTGTCGCGAGAGCTCAGCTCAAAGGTGGAGAGCAGCCAGGCCATGTGGTTGGCCAGAGCGCGGTGGGAGACGACGGTGCCCTTGGGCTGGCCGGTGCTGCCAGACGTGTAGATGACGTAGGCCGGGTACTCGGCGGTGACGCCGAAAACCGGAGCCGTGCTGGCGAAGGCATCCTCCTGCGCATCAAGGCAGATGACGGTGGGGCCTTCGGGCAGCAGC
>JBKGHK010001718.1:0-369 GCA_046520375.1 Pyxidicoccus sp. 3LFB2 | reverse complement strand
TCCTTAGGATTCAACACAACTCCGGAGCGGCCCGAGCCGCGAGCCATCCCTCCAGCGCGGTGGAGAGCCGGTCCTGGCCGCGCGCGAGCGTCTGCCACCCGGGGCGTCCGTTGTGTTTCAGGTGGCCGCCCAGCCCGGCCAGGGCGAGGAGGGCCTCACCGCAGGTGGGCTGGGAGCCCAGGGGCACGCGCACCGAGAGGTGGCGCAGCAGGGCGAGCTCCTCGGGGCTGAAGAGCGGCGAGGCGGGAGTGGTGGGGGCCTGGTGCGCCAGCGTCCTGAGGGCCAGCAGGCGCCAGGCCAGCGGCAGCAGCAGCGCGAGGGCATTGAGCAGCGCGTGCAGACTCATCAACTGACGCTGCTCCAAGGCGC
>JBKGHK010001717.1:0-380 GCA_046520375.1 Pyxidicoccus sp. 3LFB2 | reverse complement strand
CCAGCTGAGCCGCCGTGCGCGTCCAGTCGCCGGCCAGCCCGTCCAGGTGCCGCAGGCACGTTCCGCGTAACGAACGCGCTCCGTCCAGCGCACGTGCCAGGGCTGGCTCCATGCCGCGTCGGCCCACGTTCCGGGTGCACGCGGGCGCGCACCTGCGCACCCACGCAGGTCCACGAAGCGCTCCATCAGCGGGGTGGACACAGCGTGCCCGCCCACACCACCGCGTCGTCGGCCGAAGCCGCCCGTGCCACCGTCACCGCCGCCGCCGCGCCTGACGGCACCGAGTAGCACCAGCGTCGTCAGCGCCTGGAGCAGCTCCTCGCGCCATGCCCCCCTGCAGCTCCGCGCCCACCAGCTCGCGGCAGAAGGCGTAGAGCGTG
>JBKGHK010001716.1:0-380 GCA_046520375.1 Pyxidicoccus sp. 3LFB2 | reverse complement strand
ATGAGCCCTTCCGTCTCCGCCCGCGTCCTGCCCGCGATGGGCGAGCCCACGCAGATGTCGTCCTGACCCGAGTAGCGCGCCAGCACTGCCTGGAACGCGGCCAGCATCACCATGAAGGGCGTCACGCCCTCGCGCCGGCCGAGGGCCTTCACGGCCTCGGTCAGCTCACGGCCGAGCGAGAATGGCGCGACGGCTCCCTCCAGCGACTGCACCGCGGGCCGGGGCAGGTCCGTGGGAAGCTCGAGCAGCCTTGGGGCGCCGTCGAGCTGCCGTCTCCAGTAGCCGAGCTGTGCGTCCAGCGTGTCTCCGCGCAGCCACTCGCGCTGCCAGACCGCGTAGTCCGCGTACTGCACGGGCAGCTCGGGCAGCGGCGAGGACCG
>JBKGHK010001715.1:0-384 GCA_046520375.1 Pyxidicoccus sp. 3LFB2 | reverse complement strand
GTCCAGGGCGACGAAGGCCGAGGGCACCATGTACTCGGGCAGCCGCTGCAGCAGGTGGGCACGCAGCGCGGCCGTATCCAACTCGTGGCCTTCGGCCAGCACCGCGTAGGCAACGAGGCGGCTGTCGCCGGGCACGTCCTCGCGCACGAGGGCAACGGCCTCATGGAGAGACGGGTGCTGGGCGAGCACCGCTTCGACTTCGCCCAGCTCGATGCGGAAGCCGCGCAGCTTCACCTGCGTGTCGGCGCGGCCCAGGAAGTCCAGCTCGCCCGAGGCCAGCCAGCGCACCCGGTCTCCGGTGCGGTACAGGCGCGCGCCCGGCGTGGTGCTGAAGGCGTTGGGGACGAAGCGCTCGGCGGTGAGGTCGGGGCGGTGCAGGTAGCC
>JBKGHK010001714.1:0-385 GCA_046520375.1 Pyxidicoccus sp. 3LFB2 | reverse complement strand
GATGCCGAGGATGCCCACCACCATCTCCAGCGAGCGCTCCACGCACAGCGCCACCCGCGCCTCGGGCCGGATGCCGAGCCCGCGCAGGTGGTGCGCCAGCTGGTTGGCCCGCGCATCGAGCTGCGCGTAGGTGAGTGACTGCCCCTCGAAGCGCACGGCCACCGCACTGGGCGTGCGCGTCGCCTGGGCCTCGAAGAGGTGGTGCGCGCACGTCTCATTCGGGAAGTCGCGCTCGGTGGCGTTCCATTCCACGAGCACCTGGCGCCGCTCCGCCTCCGAGAAGAGGGAGAGCGTCGACAGCGGGGCGTCAGGCCGGGCCGCCGCGGCCTCCAGCACCTCGCCCAGGTGCCGCATCATCCGGTCGATGGTCTCCGCCTCGAAGAGG
>JBKGHK010001713.1:0-399 GCA_046520375.1 Pyxidicoccus sp. 3LFB2 | reverse complement strand
GATGTCGCCCACCGGCAAGGTGGACCGCAAGGCCCTGCCCGAGCCCGAAGCCCAGGCCGCCAATCCCGAGCGCTTCGAAGCTCCGAGAACGGAGACGGAGCGGAAGCTGGCAGCCATCTTCGAAGAGGTGCTCAACGTCCGGCCCATCGGCCTGCACGGTGACTTCTTCGAGCTGGGAGGGCACTCACTGCTCGCCACGCAGCTGGTCTCCCGAGTGCGCGAGGCCTTCCCGGTGGAGCTGCCACTGCGGGACGTCTTCGAAGCGCCCACCGTGGAGCAACTGGCCCACCGGATAGAGGAGGGCGCCAGGGTCGTGCGGGCCCCGGCCCTCCAGCGTGCGCCGCGTGATGGAGCCCTGCCGCTGTCGTTCGCGCAGCAGCGCCTGTGGTTCCTGGACCA
>JBKGHK010001712.1:0-405 GCA_046520375.1 Pyxidicoccus sp. 3LFB2 | reverse complement strand
AGCGCCCTTGCAGCAGGCCTGGGACGGGGCGGCGGTGGAGTGCGACGCCTCCCAGGAGGACCGCTGCGTCACCCTGCTATGCCTGGGTGACGCCTGCGGCTTCTACCGGTGCGAGGACGCGCCCGGTGACGCCGAGCTGGCTCTTTTTCCGGGGGCGCGCCCTCCTCCGGCGGCGCCGGGCAGTGGCCCGCGGAGGAACTGGGGCGGCGCGGGCAAGCTGCCCGGTGGCGCCGTCCTGGTCTTCCCCAACTGGAACGGTGCCCCCGAGCAAATCATCCCCCCGTCCCACCGGCTCCCGCCCGGCCGCTTCGAGAAGCACCACATCTTCCCCCAGGCCAATGACCTGGCACGGTGGTTCGAGCTGCAAGGCGTCAAGATTCACGACTACACCATGCCCATTCCGCG
>JBKGHK010001711.1:0-408 GCA_046520375.1 Pyxidicoccus sp. 3LFB2 | reverse complement strand
CAACATGCACCACATCGTCTCGGACGGTTGGTCCATGGACGTGCTGGTGCGCGAGATGACGGCCCTCTACGAGGCCTTCTGCGCGGGCCAGCCTTCCCCCCTGCCCGAGCTGCCGGTGCAGTACGCCGACTACTCCGTCTGGCAACGTTCGTGGCTGCAGGGCGAAACCTTGGGGGCCCAGATCTCCTGGTGGCGAAAGCAGCTCGAAGGCGCGCCCGCCGCGCTGGAGCTGCCCACCGACAGGCCGCGTCCCGCCATCCAGTCCTTCCGAGGCACCACCGCGCCTGTTCAGCTGTCGCGCTCGGTATCCGAGGCCCTCAAGGCGCTGTGCCAGCAAGAGGGCGTTACGCCCTTCATGGCGCTGCTGGCCGGGTGGCAGCTGCTGCTGTCGCGCTACTCGGGCCAGGA
>JBKGHK010001710.1:0-418 GCA_046520375.1 Pyxidicoccus sp. 3LFB2 | reverse complement strand
GGCCCAGCTTCGTGCCCTCGCGGAGTCCGCTTCGGCCGAGCTTCAGGCGCAGCTCAAGAAGGAGGCCGCGCAGGGCTCACGTCCGGAAGCGCTTCCTGGAGGCGCAGCCCGGCTGGAGGCCGAGGCGCAGCAGCGCTCGCGGCTGGAGTCGCGCTTCTAGAGGAGGAGACGCAGCGGGGTCCGGGCGAGGACTTCGCTGGCTCGAGGCTCGGGAAGAGCCTGGTCTCCCTCCCGCGAACGGCTGGAGGCCCGGTCCCAGGCCGCCCTGACGGAAGTGCGGGAGGCCCTGGCCACCGAGCGCGAGCAGCGTGAGCGGGTCGAGGCCGAGCTCACCGCGATGCGGGAGCGCGCCTTTGGCGCCGATGAGGTCGTCACCCGCCTCCAGGCCGAGGCGACGTCCGAGCGCGAGGGCCGTGTC
>JBKGHK010000170.1:0-16301 GCA_046520375.1 Pyxidicoccus sp. 3LFB2 | reverse complement strand
CGGGCACCTGGTCACGCAGGCCGCGCAGCAGCGAGTACTCGTGGCGCAGCATGGCTCCACTGCCATGGGCGAGCGGGCCCGCGCGCGCCCGTTTGATGACCTGGGGCTCGCCGTCCTGCTCCCAACCCCGCAGCACGACGTAGCGGCGCCCGCGGTGGATTTCCCGAAACCCTTCTTCACCGAGCGCCTGGAACATCTCCACCTCCCCTGTCGTGGAAGGGAGGCCGACCCGCCAGCGCTCGCTCCGCTGGCCCGCCGAGAGGCGCTGGCCACGAAGTCCCGGACCCGGCTCTCCACCTTCCGTAGAATCTGGATGGAAATGCGCGGAGGCACGCCCGCGGGCCGCGCCCGGAGCGCTCGGGAGGCCGCTGGAGGGGTGTCGTTGCCGGGGCGCCGCTGCCTTCCCACCTTCCTCCCATGACGGAGCTTCCAGAAGGCCTGCGCTACCTGCCCGACTTCATCTCCGTGGAGGAGGAGGCCTCGCTCGTGGAGGCCATCACCGGGCTGGAGTTCAAGGAAATCCACATGCACGGCGTGGTGGCCCGGCGCACCGTGGCGCACTACGGCTGGGACTATGGCTACGAGTCCTGGCGCCTGTCGCCCGCACCCGCCATTCCGCGCTTCCTGCTGCCGCTGAGGGACCGCTGCGCGGGCGTGGCGGGGATGGAGCCCCGGGAATTGGAGGAGGTGCTCGTCTCCCGCTACCCGCCGGGCGCGAGCATCGGCTGGCACCGGGATGCCCCCATGTTCGGCCCCTGCGTCATCGGCGTGTCGCTGCTGGGCGCGGCGCGGATGCGCTTCCGGCGCAAGGTGGGCGACGGCCACGTGACGGCCGCGCTGGAGCTGGCGCCGCGCTCCGCCTACGTGCTCGCCGGGGCGGCGCGCTCCGTCTGGCAGCACACGCTCTCTCCGGTGAAGAGCCTGCGCTACTCGCTGAGCTTCCGCACGGTGCCCTCCTCGCCGGCCCGGCCCGCCGTCATGCGGGCGGGCAGCGCGCCTTCGGGCGCATAGGACTTCCCGCCGCTGGTGCGCGGAGTGAAGGGGTCCCACCTTCGGTGCGTGAAGGACATCTCTTATGAGAGTCAGGGAGAGCGCCGGGACCGCCTGTTCCATGCGCTGGAGGGCCTGCTCGCACTCCCAGCAGCCGAGCTCCGGCCCACGATGAACAAGGCCAGCCTGGTCCTCTCGGAGCTGCTCCACGCCGACAAGGTCGATGTGTTCCTCCTGGATGTGTCCACCCAGACGCTGGTGGCGGCTGGCACGAGCGATACCCCCATGGGGCGCAAGCAGAAGGCGCTCGGGTTGGACCGGCTGCCGCTGGCCAACGGGGGCCGCGCCGCCCAGGTGTTCGAGACGGACCAGCCCTTCATGACCAACCGGCAGCATGAGGACCCGGAGGAGCTGCCAGGCATCAAGCACCGGCTGGGGGTGAAGTCCGCGCTGATGGTGCCGCTGCCCATCGGCGGCGAGACGCGGGGCGTGTTGGGGGTGTCCTCGGCGCAGCCGGACTTCTTCAGCCCGGATGACCTGCGCTTCCTGGTGTCGGTGGCCCGCTGGGTGGGCACGGTGGCCCACCGGGTGGAGCTGATGCAGGAGCTGACGAGGCTGGCCACACGCGCCGCCCGGCGCGCGGCGGCCGAGGAGCTCGTCACCGTGCTCGCCCATGACATGGCCAACCACCTCATGCCGCTGAGGGCGCGCATCGAGCTCATCCAGCGGCGCGCGGCGCGCGACAAGGCGCCCGACTACCTGCGTGACGCGGACGGCGCGGCCGCATCCCTCAAGGCCATTGCGCGCCTCGTGTCCGACCTGCTCGACGTGAGCCGGCTGGACCAGGGGCTGTTCACCTTGCGGCCCCAGCCGGTGGACGTGGTGGCCCTGGCGAAGGACGTGGCCGCCAGCCTTCGCACTCCCGGACATGAGGTGCAGTACCGGGGGCCGGAGGAGCTGGTCATCATCGCCGACCCGGACCGGCTGCGGCAGGCGCTGGAGAACCTCGCCGCGAATGCGATGAAGCACTCGCCCCCGGGCCTGCCCGTGGGGCTGGAGGTCCAGGAGCAGCTGCGTCCCGAGGGACGGTGGGTGCACCTCTCCGTGAGCGACCAGGGGCCCGGCATCCCCCCGGAGATGCTCGACACCCTCTTCGAGCGCTTCGAGCGCGGGCCCGGCTCCACCGGGCTGGGCCTGGGCCTGTACCTCGCGCGGCAGATTGCCATGGCCCACGGGGGCACCCTGGAGGTGGCGTCGAAGCCCGGCGAAGGGACGCGCTTCGAAATCGCCCTGCCCGAGGCGCCCACCATCGGCGTCCGTTGAGTGTGACTTCCGGCATATCGACGGGGATGGGCGCGGCGCACTAGCCTCTCCCCACCATGGCGGACACCCGGCAGCAGCAGCCTCCCACGCGCTTCTCCCAGGAGGAGGCGGCGGACATCATCCGCGAGGCCACCACGCGCTCGCTGTCCGGGGACGTGGAGCGGCCCCTCACCCGCGAGGACGTGCTCGCCATGGCGAAGGAGATGGGGTTGAGCGAGGCCGCGGTGGAGGCGGCGCTGGCCTCACGCGGCCGGAAGCGGGAGGACCGGCGCCGCGTGCGCGAGGCCGTCACCTCCCTGGCGATGCATGGCCTCAGCTACACCATCGTCCTGGGCGGGCTCACCTTCATGGACCTGTTCGACGGTCCGGGCTGGTGGGTGCAGTTTCCCGCCATCGGCTGGGGCATGGGGCTGGCCTTCCACGCGGTGGGCGCGCTGGCCGTCGTCCTCAAGAAGGGCGCGCCGCGCGATGAGGGCGGGGACGGCGGTAGCGCCAACTCCGGCTAGCTCAGCCGCCGCAGCCCCGGCAGGTCCTCCGGCCGCAGCGCCCAGCGGGGCGGGTGCAGCGGCAGGGCGTGGGTGCCCGTCTGGACGGCGGGAAAGCCCTCCACCCGTGCGCCGTCCGGGAAGCTGGTCAGCGGCTTCACCAGGCTGCCCGCGCCCACGAGGCAGCCCCGGCCCAGCCGGCTCCCTTCGCAGAGGATGGCGCCCGGCTCCACCACGGTGCCCGCGCCCACGTGGCTGCCGTGCAACACGCAGCCCGGGCCGATGATGACGCCATCCTCCAGCACCAGGGCGCTGTCCGGTGACAGGTGCAACACGGTATTGGCCAGCAGCTGCACCCCCACGCCAATGCGCACCGGGCCATGGGCGTCGCCGACAATCTTCACCCCGGGGCCGATGATGCTGCCCGAGCCGATGACCACGTCCCCCGACGCCTCGGCGGTGGAGAAGAGGGTGGCGGTCGGGTGGACCAGCGGGTGCTTGTCGCGAAACGTATAGAGCTGTCCCATGGGCGCGTCCTCGGCACGGTCTCTGGCGGAAAAGGCGGTGAGGGGCTGACCGGGCAGGGCGAGGCCCCCTCCGCGCAGCGCCCGCAGCCGCTCCAGGTCCTCGGCGGTGGCGCGGCGGACGACATGGCCGGGGCGGCCCGCCACCACCGACTCGTCCGGCACCACCATGCCGGGCGGCAGGACGGCGCCCGCTTCCACCAGGCAGCGCGCGCCCAGGCGGACGAAGGGCATGAGGATGGCACCCGCGCCCACCTCGCACAGGGGCCCCACCTCGGCGCCGAGCACGACGCTTCGCGGGCCCAGCACGGCCCGCTCTCCCACGGTGACGGGGAGCTCGGGGGTGCCGATGACGGTGGCATTCTCCCGCACGGCCGAGCCCGAGCCCAGCCGTACGCTGCCCCCCTGCGAGCGGACCACGGCGCCCTGGGCGATGACGGCCCCCGGGCCCAGGTGGACGGTGCCCAGGACGCGAGCGCTGCTGGCCAGACTGAAGTGCGCGGCCCCCCCGGTGGGCACTGCGGGCGGGTTCGAGAGCGGCGGGCTCATTCCCATTGTGGAAGCACCCTACACCCGGCCCTCCGACTAAAGGACGGCCCCACGGCGCGTGTGGGCTGTCCACCGTCGGACGCTCGGCGCGGCGATAGCCCCCCTGGGTCCAAGCCCTCCGTCCTCTGGCGCCGGAATCGGGCCGGGCCTGCTTGCCACGCGCCGCCCGTGCCCGCCCGGCCGCGGGGCCGGCCGCCATGCGGGACGCCCACGGGGCTCGCGGCGGACAGGGGCGCACATCGCGAGTCAGCCCGGCGTCCGGGGAGCGTCCCTGGACGCCGCTGCACCTTCCTGACACAAGGGCGGCACGGAGGCAGTCATGTCGTCGGACACATCCCCCGCCGAGGCCGGCGCCTCGCCGGAGGTCGCAGTCCCCGGGCTCTGGGCGTCCTTGAAGGAGGCCGTGCACGGGACGCGGCAGGACCTCACCCGGCTGCCGGTCCGCCGGGCCATCTTCCTGCTCTCCGTGCCCATGGTGCTGGAGATGGTGATGGAGTCCATCTTCGCCGTGGTGGACGTCTTCTTCGTCGGCCGGCTGGGCGCGGACGCGGTGGCGACGGTGGGGCTGACGGAGTCGCTGCTCACCATCATCTATGCCGCCGCCATGGGGCTGAGCATCGGCGCCACGGCGCTGGTGTCCCGGCGCATCGGCGAGGGAGACCCGGAGCGGGCCGCGCGCACCGCGGTGCAGGCCATTGGCCTGGGCCTGGTGCTGGCGGTGCCGCTGGCGGTGGCGGGCGTCGTCTTCGCACGGCCGCTGATGGCGCTGATGGGCGGCTCGCCGTGGGTGCTGGAGCACGGCGTGCGCTACACGCAGGTGATGCTGGGCGGCATGGGCAGCGTGCTGCTGCTGTTCCTCATCAACGCCATCTTCCGGGGCGCCGGGGACGCGGCCATCTCCATGCGCGTGCTGTGGCTGGCCAACGCCATCAACATCGTCCTGGCCCCGCTGCTCATCTTCGGCGTGGGGCCCTTCCCGGAGCTGGGCGTCATGGGCGCGGCGGTGGCCACCACCTTCGGCCGCACCTGCGGCGTGGGGTACCAGCTGTACCGGCTGGCGCGCGGAGACGGGCGGCTGCAGCTGCGCCGCGAGCACCTGAAGCTGGAGCCGGGGACGATGCTCGCCATGGTGCGCATGTCGGGCGCGGGCACCGCGCAGTCGCTGGTGAACACCGTCAGCTGGGTGGTGCTGGCGCGCATCGTCTCCACCTTCGGCAGCGCGGCGGTGGCGGGCTACACCATCGCCCTGCGCATCGTCCTCTTCGCGCTGCTGCCCTCGTGGGGGCTGAGCAACGCGGCCACCACGCTGGTGGGGCAGAGCCTGGGGTCGCGGCAGCCGGAGCGCGGCGAGCACGCGGTGTGGACCGCGGCCCGCATCAATGCCGCCTTCCTGGGCTCGCTGGGGCTGCTCTTCATCGTCTTCGCCCGGCCGCTGGTGTCGGCCTTCGCTCACGAGCCCGAAGTCATTGCCCATGCGAGCACCGCGCTGCGCCTCGTCAGCTCGGGCTTCCTCTTCTACGCGTTCGGCATGGTGGTGACGCAGGCCTTCAATGGCGCGGGGGACACCACCACGCCCACCGTGCTCAACATCTGCTGCTTCTGGCTCCTGGAGCTGCCCCTGGCGTGGGTGCTCTCCGTGCCGCTGGGGATGGGGCCCTCGGGGGCCTTCCTGTCCATCTCCGTCGCCTTCTCCGTGCTGGCGGTGGCCGCCGTCATCCTCTTCCGGCGCGGCACCTGGAAGCACCGCGAGGTCTAGCCCATGTCCCGCCTGCGTCCCTCCTGCGTCCTGGTCTGCGCGGTGCTGCTGGCCGCGTGTGGCCCCTCCGTGGAGGTGCCCGATGACGTCATGGCCTGCGCCGAGGCCCGGTGCACCGCGGGCGAGTGCTACGCCACGGGCGGGCAGCCCGCGTGCCGCTGTGGCGCCTGGGAGGTGGCCGCGAAGCTGACCTGCGCGGTCGCCGCCTTCGAGGAGCCGGACG
This sequence comes from Pyxidicoccus sp. 3LFB2, assembly GCA_046520375.1. GTDB lineage: Bacteria > Myxococcota > Myxococcia > Myxococcales > Myxococcaceae > Myxococcus. The sequence continues at coordinate 10,451 of JBKGHK010000170.1, read as the reverse complement.
ACCATGGCGGCTCGCCCGCGGACGCCACCGTCCTGACGCTCCCCATGACGCGGCGCCCGGGCCGCATCGAGCGGGGCCGGCGCGACGACATGACGGACCGGGACCTCTTCGTCTTCACGTCCGAGGCGCGCCATGTGTACGTCTTCCGCTGCGGCGTGGGGACGCTGCCCCACTGCAAGGTCCGCCTGCTGGATGCCTCGGGCAAGCTGGTGCCCCTCTACTCCCGCTGGGAGGGCAGGACCTGGTTGAGCACCGTCCTGTTGGACGCCGGCACCTGGTACCTGGAGGTGTCCGGAGCGGGCGAGCACGGGACGTACACCTACGAGCTGGTGGACCTGGGCGCGGATGACCACGCCGACACGCGCGCGCAGGCCACGCCGCTGCGCTCCTCCCGGGAGTCCTTCCCGGTGCAGCACAGCTACCAGCTGGACACGGACTTCTTCACCTTCCCCGTCGTCGCGGGCCATGGCTACCGCTTCAGCTGCGTCCAGCAGGGCGGCATGTTCCACACGCTGGCGATGACGACGAGCACGGGCGAGCGGGTGGACTTCCTCGAGTCCCCCGACACGAACAGCGTCACGGTGCGCGGGCGGGCCACGGCGGCGGCGAGCTGGTACGTGGAGCTGCGCGCGGCGGGCCTCTCCGAGCCCTCGACGTCCTCCTGCCGCTTCGAGGACCTGGGGCCCGACGAGCACGCGGACACGACGGCGGGCGCCACGCGCATCACCCCGAACGTCACCGTCCCGGTGGCCCTCCAGTGGAAGGGGGACGTGGACGTGCTCGCCTTCGACGTCGAGCCCGGCCACCGCTACATCGTGCACACCGAGCCCCGGGGGCCCTGGGACGTGGAGGTGACGAGCGACGTCGTCCTGGGCTGGCACGCCACCACGGACACGGTGGACATCAAGCGGTATGGGACGGGGACGTACCACCTCCATGTCCGCGGCGGGCCGCCCTCGGTCCCCGCCTTCCTCCTGGTGGTGGAGGACCTGGGGCCGGATGACCATGGCGACGATGCCGGGCTGGCCACGCCGATGACTCCGGGGGACGTCATCACCGGCGGGTTCCAGACGGAGCAGGACACGGACGCCATCGCCTTCATCCCCGAGGGGAGCACCCTCTACCGGGCCGACTGCGAGCCCGCGTGTCAGATGAGCGTCTCCCTGCCGAGCGGTCTCCAGGATGGCTTCGTCCAGGTGAACCCGGGCCGCTACCTCATCGACCCCCGGTCGTATTCCCGCATCACCCTGCTGCTCCGGCCCCTGGGCGGCTCCAAGGGCTTCACCCTGCGGGTGACGCCGGTGGCCACCGACGACCATGGGGACGACCGGAGCAACGCCGCGTCGCTGACGCCGCCGACCTTCAGGTCCGGCGTCGTCCAGACGGCCGCGGATGTGGACGCCTTCACCGTCTATCTGGAGGCCGGGCGCACGTACCGGCTGGTCGAGGACCTGGGCGGGCTGCGGCTGAGGCTGGCCCACTGGCTGGGCCCGGTGGTGACGCCGCGGGACGGCTATTTCGTCCCGAGCGTGACGGGTGACCACGTGCTGACCCTCGACGGGGCCTCGGGCTACGTGCAGACGCCGTGGAGATTCACCCTCAGCCCGTTGTGAGCGAAGTCCATCACTCCGGAGTCCACTGCCAGGCGCCGGACGGGTGGCGTGTACGCTGAAGAACAGGGGCCGTTGGCACCCGGGGGCGGTGCGTTGGCGGGGCGGGGCGCCGTTCATAGCTCCTGTGCGCGCCGTCAACCCGAGGTCCGCGCTTGCGCCGTTCATCGCTCCACGGGGGACTCGCTCCCCTGGCCATCGCCCTCTTTCTCGCCCTGCCGGGCTGCGACCCCACCGTCGAGGCGGCGGACGACGCCGTCGCGTGCGCGGACGTGCGGTGCACGGCGGGCACCTGCTACGCCAATGGCGGGCAGCCCAGCTGCCGCTGCGGCCCGTGGGAGGAGTCGGCGGGGCTGGTGTGCCAGGTCGCCGTCTACGTGGTGCCGGACGACCACGGAGGCTCACCCGAGGAGGCCACGCCCGTGACGGTGGGCCAGGAGCCCGTCGAGGCGCGCATCAGCGCCAGCACGCGCGGCACGCCGGACCGGGACCTCTTCACCTTCACCGCGAAGGCGGGCCACAGCTACGTCTTCCGCTGCGAGGTGGGGTCGCTGCCGCACTGCCTGCCCCGCCTGCTGGACGCCGCGGGCCGCCACCTGGGCGCCTTCACGCTCGACGGGAAGCGGTCCGCCTGGGTCTTCACGGGGCTGGAGGCGGGCACCTGGTACGTCGAGGTGTCCGGCGACGGGGGCGGCACGGGCACGTACACGTATCAACTCGAGGACCTGGGCCTCGACGACTACGGCAACCATCCGGAGGCGGCCTCGGGGGTCAGCCCTTCGGAGGTCCCCTTCAAGGTGACGAGCACCTTCCTGGCGGACGATGACGTCGTCCGCTTCCAGGCCGTGGCGGGGCACGCCTATCGCTTCAGCTGCGACATGCCGTCGCAGGACGCCGGGGTGGTGCTGCGGCTGCTGGATGGGTCGGGCCGGATGGTGGACTTCGACGAGGGGCACGGCCTGCGCCGGCTGCCCCGGCTGGAGGTGAAGGCCGCCACGTCCGGGCCGTGGTTCGTGCGGGTGAGCCCGAGGTACGGGCTGACGCCGCTGACCTTCAACTGCCGGCTGACGGACCTGGGGGTGGACGACCATGGCGATACCACGGCCACCGCCACCCGGCTGACGCCCGGCGTGCCGCTCCCGGTCCGGATGCACTCCCTCAAGGACGTGGACGAGTTCGTCTTCACGGCCCAGCTCGGCCGCTACTACCTGCTGCGGCAGCACCCCGAGCTGCCCGTGAGCATCCTGCTCTACGACTCCTCCGGGAGGCCGCTGGGGGGCCTCTCGCCCAACTCCTATTTCTCCCTCCAGGGCATGGCGGGCGCCGTGCACCTGAAGCTGACGGCGCCCTCGAGCGGCGCTTCGGACGAGACCTTCCAGTTGACGGTGGAGGACCTGGGCCCGGATGACCACCCGTCCTACGTGGGGGCGGCATCGCCCTTCTTCCCGTTGGGAGTCCCTGTGTCCACGCGCGCCCACTTCGAGGGGGACACGGACAACCTCCAGTTCAACGTGGAGCCGGACGGCATCTACGCCATGACTTGCGAGCCCGGATGCCTGGCGAACATCTACGTCAACGGCTCCTGGGACACCTCGGATGCCTTGTGGGTCACCACCCGGCACCTCAATGCCAACGGGGACACGTCCCTCAACGTCACCGTGAGGCCGAATCTGGTGGGGCGGGGCGGCACGCACACCGTGACGCTGGAGCGGGTGGGGACGGATGACCACCCGAGCACCCAGGCCGCCGCCACGGCGCTGGCGCTGCCGGCTTCCGTCTCGGGTCAGTTCGAGGCGTACAACGACCTGGAGTTCTTCTCCGTCCCGCTGCAGGCCGGACGCGCCTACCGGGTGGAGGCGTCCTCCCCGGTGAGTCTGTCCATCTTGAGTCCCGAGGGCTCCTGGCTCACGCCGGACCATGGCCGCTATCTGGCGGAAGCCACGGGCAACCACATCGTGTCGCTCCGGTTGAGGGAAAACACCCCTCCGGGGCCGTGGAGCCTGGCGCTCATGCCCGAGTGAAGCCGCGGCGCCCGCACCGGCCTACGGCAGGCAGATTTCAAAGCCGGTGCGCCCGGGAGGGAAGGTGTCGCGCGGGCGTGAGGCGGGCGTCACGGCATAGAGGTGGAAGTCGAGCCGGCGCTGGAAGAAGCCCTTCAGGGCCGGCGCCAGCGCGTCGTCCTCGCCCTGGTAGAGGGTGAAGAAGTGGAAGCCCTGGCCATGGAAGTCCGCGTACACCTGCTCCAGCAGGGCGCGGAAGATGGCGGGGTCCTCGCCGCGCACGCTGGTGTTGCAGAGGTAGAAGTAGCGGAAGTCGCTGCCCGGCGCGGGCAGGCGCGGCGCCCGCACCGCCGACGCCAGGGCATTCCAGCCCAGCCGCACCCAGCGCATTGACCCCCGGTAGGCGTGCACGCGGTAGCGCTTCACCGCCTCCGGGTTCCACGCGGAGGTGCAGCCCACCAGCCGTCCGCCCGCGTCATGGGCGAGGTACGTGTCCTCCACGCGCAGGCCCGGCCAGCGCGCGAAGCGGTGCTCCAGCTCGCCGGTGTCGTAGCGGTAGCGAAGGGCGCGCGCGGTGGTCCTCGTCGAGGAGCGCGGCCATGGCGGGCACGTCCCCGGGCGTGGCGCGGCGCACGGTGAAGGGCTGGGCGGGGCGCCGGCGGAGGAGGATTGGATGGAGACGGCGGAGAAGCGGCGGAGCAGGGCGTAGTGGGGCTGGGCCTCGCGCCCGGGCCGCCTGCGCACGAGCGCCTGGAGGGCGGTGGCGTTGGAGGCCATGACGGCGGTGAGGAAGGCCTCCACGCCCAGGCGCTGCGCCGTCTCTTCGAGCACGGGGCCGAAGTAGCGGGCGAGGCCCCGCGCCCGGCGCGCGGCGAAGCGGGTGCGCAAGTCGCCCAGGTAGCCCACGCGGCAGGGGCGGCCCTCCAGCCAGCCGTCCCGCACGTGGATGGCGCCCATGCCGTCGAGCAGGCCGTGTTCTCCGTGGACCCAGACCTCGGCGTCACCGCGCTGCATGTCGAAGAGGGCGAAGTAGTCGGGCGCGCGCTGGGTGGACAGCACCAGCTCGCCCTGCATGGGCACCGCGCCGAACAGGTCGAGCAGCGCGGCGGAGTCTTCACGGGTGGCGCGTCGGAGCAGGCTCATGCGGCGTCAGGGAGCCTACGCGAGAAAGCCGCGCGAGGCCCCGCGCCGCCCGTGCGTTGGCAGGGGGCCTGCGCCGTGCTCACCTCCGGGCGCGTCGTGCCTCTGGGGTGGCCATGCGGGAGCTGTGGCTGCGCCTCAACCCCCGCTTCGCGGGCCGCCTGGCCACGACGGTGGTGGTGCTGGTGGCGTCCGGGGCGCTGCGGGGAAGGCTGGTGAGGGAGCCGTCCGCCGTGGCCCTGGTGGAGGGCATTCCCGAGTCCTTCATGCGCCGCATCCGCCTGGAGTGCGTGGGCGTGGTGTTGCTGCACATGGGGCTGGTGCTGGGGCTGGGGCTGTCGCCCGGGCGGTACCTGCTGCTGTACGCGCTGTTCGGGCTCAACTGGTCGGCGCGGCAGTACGTCACGCATGCCCACAGTCCGAGGCATGTGCTGGACGGGGCGCACAACCTGCGGGCGCATCCGCTGTACGAGTCACTGCTGCTGCACTTCAACTGGCACCTGGCGCACCACCAGCATCCGCGCGTGCCATGGCTGTACCTGCCGCGCCACGACGCCCCGGCCTGCGGGCGGCCGGGCTACCTGACTGCGTTCCCGCGGTTCTGGCGCGGGCCGAAGCCCGTGGGGGACTCGGCCTCGTCAGCAGGGGGGGGCTCGCGGAGGCGCACGGAGCACAGCCAGCGTCGGGTGACTGGAAAGTAGGAGCAGACCTCCTGGGGGCCGCAGGCGTGGGCGTCCTTCTCGTCACACGGGCGCCGACACATTCTCTGATCGCAGAGAGTTCCCTCGAGGCAGGGCGGACGGCCCTCACCGCACCGTTGGATGCACTCCATGGAAATCTCACCTGGACTGCCGGGGAAATAGCTCGTGCGACAGGAGGTTCCTTCGGGACAGCCCTGGCGCTGACAGTTCTCGCCCCAGATTTTGCCACACACCGAGGAGCCATCCTTGAAAGGGACGCACTCCTGTCCCTCAGGGCAGGTGCGTCCCTCACAGGTCGGCATACAGGACGGCCCTTCGCGACCCTTGAGACAGATCGAACCTTCAGGGCAGGAGCTCGAATCATCGAGCTGGCACGGGCGTCCACAATGGCCGTTGCAGAGCAATCCCGGGCGACAGACTGCTTCCTGTTGGAAGGTGTAGGAGGAGGAGCATGGCTCCCCCTCTTCCGCCGTACCTCGGACGATACACGTGTGTATCCAGGGGCCGCCGCCCCGGCTCTTCAACGCCCTGCAGGTGAATTCCTCCGCGCATTGCAGGTCCGTCTGGCACTCACTGGCCATACAGATGGAGTGTCCAGAGCCCAGGTTCAGGCATCCGAGCGGAGGCTCACAGTCCTCCGCCTTCTTGCAGGAGCGCTCATGGGTCATGAGTTCACGGCGCTCATCAAGCGTGAGGATGGGGCTTACTGCCCTCATGCTCTCTCGGTCCTGCCTTGCAGGCTGGGTTCGCCCTGCGCCCACAGCCAGGATGAGCGGGAGCGGGAGCAGGAGCGTTGCAAGGGTCGCGAGAATGGGCCGCCACCTCATTTGCAGACCAGGGGGCATTTCGAATCGTCCGGCCCCCCACCTTCGTCATGCTCGTCACAGTCCTCATTGAGGCTTTGCCCTGGAGGGCACTCCTGTTCCTGGGCCTTCCGCGTGTCCTTGCGCGCCGCCCGGTCCAGGAAGCCATCGCGCATGTGGTCATGCGGGCACCCGGTCCCGGTTGTGAGCAATACCGCGGACATGACTCCGTGGCGCCAGCGCATGACTCCCCCCGTGGCGACGACAGCCCGCTCAGGGTAGCGCCAGGGGAGGCCAGGCCGCGCAGCAGGGCCCGTCGGAGTGCTCAACAGCCGACGGCCAGCGTCAGCGCTCCGCCGCCTTCTTGAAGCGCAGCCGCTTCAACTCCTCGAAGCGCGCCCGGCTGCGTGGCGGGGTCGACGCCACCAGCCCGTCGAGCATGCGCTTCGAGCTCTGGTAGATCTCCTCCACGGCCACGTCGAAGGCGTCGGTGTTCTGCTTCGACGGCTTGCGCGTGCCGGCAATCTTCCGGACGAACTGCAACGCCGCCGCGCGGATGTCGTCATCCGTGGCGGCAGGCTCGAAGTTGAACAGCGGCTTGATGTTCCGGCACATGCCCTGAATCTAACCCGGGGCCTGACAGACGTGCGACGCCCCCTCCGTGGCCTGTCGGGCTGACGAGGAGGGCCACGGTCGTTATAGAAACCGGAACCATGGCCTCTTCGCCTTCGCCCCGGACCTGTCTCGTCACCGACCGCGCGGAGCTGGAGCAGATTCTCCAGCTCCAGGCCGCCAACCTGCGCGGCCAGCTTGCCCCGGAGCAGGCCGCGCTCGAGGGCTTCGTCACCGTGAGCCACACGCTGGACGTCCTGGAGAAGATGCACGCGCTTGCGCCAAGCGTCATCGCGAAGGACGGCGAGCGGCTCGCGGGCTATGCGCTGGTGATGCCGGTGGAGGCCCGCGTCTTCGTCCCCCTCCTGGAGCCCATGTTCCAGCTCCTGGAGTCGCTGAGCTGGCGCGGCCGTCCGCTGCGCGAGTGCGCCTGGTACGTCATGGGACAGATTTGCGTGGCCCCGGAGTACCGCGGCCAGGGCGTGTTCGATGCGCTCTACCGCGAGCACCAGGCCCGCTACGGTGACCGCTTCGACTGCACTGTGACGGAGGTGGCCACGCGCAACACCCGCTCCATGCGCGCCCACACCCGCGTCGGCTTCGAGGTCCTCAAGACCTACCGGGACGACACGGACGAGTGGGCGGTGGTGGCCCTGGGCCTGCGCGACAGCGCGCGCTAGTTCCGGGGAATGAGCGCTCCTGTTCAGCGTTCCAGGGGCCCGGAAGTCTCGGGGCTTTCCCCGTGGGCCCGGATGCTACGGTCCGGCGCCGCTTCCGTTCTCTCTTCACCCAGAGGGCCATACCCATGACGAACCGTCGACTCACGTCGCACCTGAGCCTCCCCACCCTGGCCGCGCTCGTGTTCCTCGCCGCCGCGCCCGCGCTGGCGCAGAAGAGCATCCCTCCCGAGAAGACGCCCGTCAGCCCGCTGGCGATGGCGGCGAAGAAGCTGGACGACGCCACGTACGTGAAGGTGACGTACCACTCGCCCCGCATCCAGGACCCGAAGACGGGCCAGAAGCGCGCCATCTTCGGCAAGCTGGTCCCCTATGGCGAGGTGTGGCGCCTGGGCGCGAACGCCGCCACGGAGCTGACCACCACCGGTGACATCGAGCTCGCGGGCAAGCGGCTCCCGGCCGGCACCTACGCGCTCTTCACCATTCCCCAGGCCGACAAGTGGACGCTCATCGTCAACAAGGACGTGGGGCAGTGGGGCGCCTACAAGTACAACAAGGACAACGACGTGCTCCGCGTGGACGTGCCCGCGAAGAAGTCCGCGGACACCTACGAGGCGCTCACCATCGCCTTCGATGACAAGGGCACCGCGCTGAACTTCTCCTGGGAGAACACGCAGGTCTCCGTCCCCGTGCGCCCGGTGAAGAAGGGCTAGACGCGGGAGGGGCGGGCTGCAAAGCCTGTCGATTCCCACCTGACGTCTGTGTCAGATGCAATGGAGACTCACAGGCCAGCCTCGGCTTGTGAGTCTTTTTCTTTGGCGGTACAACGGTGAGGGGAGGCGCGCCTCGCGATTCAGCTGCCGAAGGCGTGCTTTCCCATTGTGGTTGGCGCCGTGTACGCGTCATTGCCCATGTCGGGCGGCGTCGTTGGGAACGCATTCCGCTCACTGGGGTAGTTCATGCGAATCACGTCGATTCTGGCTGGCGTTGTCGTGGGCTTCGCGGTCGCCATCACCGGCTGCGGGGGGCCTGTCGAGTCCGAGCAGCCTCCAGCGGCCGAGGTCGTTGTCTCCGAGGGGCAGTCCTCGGAGAGGGAAGTCACCGCACAACAGGAGCTCTGTCCGCTCGAGTGGACGTGCGACTACACCCATTTCTACGATGACCCGTCGTACTGCAACACCTACTGTGGCGGGCCATGCTTTCAGGCCCACGCGTGTAACCGCGCCTGCGATTGCCCCTGAGGTGCGCTGGCGCATGGGGTGTCGCGTAGGGCCGTGAAGCAACGGGCCGTGTCACCCGGCGGCGAACAGCTTCGCCTTCCAGATGCGAACGGCGAGCTCCTCCCCCGCGCGCACTTCGCGCGGGGGACCCACCACCCGCAGCAGCGTGCCCCCCACCGGGAAGCGGTACTCCGCCGCATGCCCCAGGAACAGGCGCGCGGAGAGCGGCAGCAGCGTGCCCTCTCCCCCCAGCTCCAGGTCCTCGGGGCGGACCACCAACGTGTAGTCGCCGTCCGAGGCCGTCAGTCCGGCCGGCAGGGGGAACCGCACGTCCCCCTGCGCGGTGTGGAAGTCCCCACCGCGCACCCGGCCCACGAGGACGTTGGCTCCGCCGACGAAGCCCGCGACGAAGGGCGTTGCCGGCTCACGGTAGAGCCGCTCGGGCGTGTCCACCTGCTCGATGACGCCCCGGTTCATCACCGCGATGCGGTCCGAGAGTGCCAGCGCCTCGCCCTGGTCATGCGTGACGAAGACCATGGTGGTGCCCAGCCTCGCGCGCAGGGCCGCAATCTCGGCGCGCAGCTCCTCGCGCAGGGCCGCGTCCAGGTTGGACAGCGGCTCGTCCAGCAGCAGCACGCGCGGGCCGGCCACCAGCGCCCTCGCCAGCGCCACGCGCTGGCGCTGGCCACCCGACAGCTCGTGCGGCCTCCGCGTGGCGAGCGCCTCCAGCCGCACCCACCGCAGCGCTTCCTTCACCCGTGAGGCCACGTCCGCCTTCGGCAGGCGGCGCAGCGTCAGAGGATACGCCACGTTCTGCTCCACGGAGCGGTGGGGCCAGACGGCATAGCTCTGGAACACCATGCCCAGGCCGCGCCGCTCGGGAGGGATGCGCACTCCGGGCCCGGCCACCGTCTCTCCGCCGATGCGGATGACGCCCGAGTCCGGATGCTCCAGCCCGGCCAGCATCCGCAGCGTCGTCGTCTTCCCGCACCCGGACGGGCCCAGCAGGGAGACCAGCTCCCCCTCGCGCACGTCGAGGCTGAGGCCCCGCACCACCGGCGTGGTGCCGTACGACTTGACCAGCGCTTCCAACGCAATCGCCGCCATCACCGCGCCTCCACCGAGCGCCGGCCCACCAGCGCGAGCACCACCTGCCCCGTCACCACCAGCGCCACGAAGGCACAGGCCAGCACCGCCGCCGCCGCCGGGTCCGCGTAGCTCTGGAGCTCGAACAGCAGCGTGCCCAGCACCTCCGTGCCCGCCGGGACGAGGAGCACGGACATGGTGATTTCCGTGGCACAGGCGAGGAACGCAAGGACGAAGGCCACGGTGAGCGCGGGCCGCAGCAGGGGCAGCGGCGCATCCACGAACGCGCGCAGCGGGCCCGCGCCGCTCACCCGGGCCGCCTCCGCCAGCGAAGGGTCTATCTGCGCCAGGGCCTCCGCGCTGTTGCGCGTCCCCAGCGCGAGGTACTTCGCCGCGTAGGCGATGAGCAGCAGCCACGGCGTGTGCGCCAGCGCGAGCACGAAGGCCACCTGGCCCAGCAGGATGAAGCGCAAGTCGCGCGAGAAGGCGAGGAGCAGGGCCAGCGCCAGCACCGTGCCCGGCACCGCGTAGGGCCACACGGCGAGCGCCTCCACGCCCGAGCCCAGGCGCCGGAAGCCGCGCTGGAGCACCGCGGCCGCGAG
>JBKGHK010001709.1:0-419 GCA_046520375.1 Pyxidicoccus sp. 3LFB2 | reverse complement strand
CAGGTGCGCAACATCGCCGAGGTGACCACGGCCGTTGCGAACGGTGACCTGTCCAAGAAGATCACCGTGGACGTGAAGGGCGAGGTGCTGGAGCTGAAGAACACCATCAACACCATGGTGGACCAGCTCCGCGCGTTTGCCTCCGAAGTCACGCGCGTCGCCAAGGAAGTGGGCACCGACGGAAAGCTCGGTGGTCAGGCCGACGTGAAGGGCGTTGCCGGCGTGTGGAAGGACCTCACCGACAACGTGAACAGCATGGCGTCCAACCTCACGGCGCAGGTGCGAAACATCGCCGAGGTGACGACCGCCGTTGCGAATGGTGACCTGTCCAAGAAGATCACCGTGGACGTGCAGGGTGAAATCCTGGAGCTGAAGAACACCATCAACACGATGGTGGACCAGCTGTCGTCCTTCGCCTC
>JBKGHK010001708.1:0-425 GCA_046520375.1 Pyxidicoccus sp. 3LFB2 | reverse complement strand
CGGACGACAGCCCCGCCACGCATGAGTGGACGGTGGACCTGCACGTGCCGGACACCCGCATCCCGACAGGCCCGTTCGAGGTCACCCGCGAGACGACCGCGAGCTTCACCTACGCCTCCTTCGAGGAGGACGCGTCGGCCACGGCCTGCGGTCCCAGCTGCTCGGTGTACTGCAGCCTGGACGGCTCGGCCTTCAACCCCTGCGAGGCGCAGTACACGGGCCTGGGGGAGGGGACGCATACGCTGGTGGCCCGGGCACAGGACACCGCGGGCAACGTCGACCCCAGCCCCGCCAGCCGCTCCTGGCGCGTGGACCTCACGCGGCCCGATACGACGATTGTCACGCGGCCTGGCGACCCGAGCCCCGCCTTGCGCGCGGGCTTCGACTTCAACTCCACGGCGTCGGACGTGGCGCGCTTCGAGTGC
>JBKGHK010001707.1:0-427 GCA_046520375.1 Pyxidicoccus sp. 3LFB2 | reverse complement strand
GCCTCCGGCCCACTGGCACACGCGAGCAGGAGCAGCACCACACAGGCTGAGACGAGCTGCAGTCGACGCATCGGAACCGCTCCATCGCAGGAACCACCTGAACCGCCCGGCGCTCGCACTTCAACCCCAGTCTCGATGCAGTGCGCCGCCCTCGCCATTCCAGCACGCGTTCAATCCCCGCAGCCAACACCGCGCCCTGAGCCACATGCTGTCAGGCCCCATACCGGCTCCGAAGCAACGTCACATCCGAGCCCGTGCTCTCGTTGCTGGAGGACGCCATGAGCTTCCGCTTCGTTGGTACCCGACTACTCCAGACGGCAAAGGCAGCTGGGCGAGGCCGTGGTCGGGATACGCCTGCGCCGCGCTGCGTCCGTCAGACGAAGTGGGCGACTTCCAGCGCGTAGCCCTTGGCGTCCATCTTCTTCAG
>JBKGHK010001706.1:0-441 GCA_046520375.1 Pyxidicoccus sp. 3LFB2 | reverse complement strand
TCAAGTCGAACTTGGCCACCCGGCTGCCACCCTCGATGCCGCGCAGGCTCAACCCCGGCAACTGCAGGGCGCTGGTGGGGGTGTTCTGCACCGCGAGCATGACCTGGAAGAGCGGCGAGTAGCTGAGGCTGCGCTCCGGGCGCAGCTCCTCGACCAGCTTCTCGAAGGGCACGTCCTGGTGCTCATAGGCGCCCAGGGTGGTCTGCTTCACCTGCGCCAGCAGCTCGGCGAAGGAGGCGTCCGAGTCGATGCGAGAGCGAAGGGCGAGGGTATTGACGAAGAAGCCAATGAGGCCCTCCGTCTCGGCACGGTTGCGGCCTGCGATGGGAGCGCCGACGACGACGTCGTCCTGGCCGGAGTAGCGCGAGAGCAGCAGCTGGAAGCCAGCCAGCAGCGTCATGAAGGGCGTGGTGCCCTGGCGCTGGCAGAAGGCCAGCAACT
>JBKGHK010001705.1:0-442 GCA_046520375.1 Pyxidicoccus sp. 3LFB2 | reverse complement strand
CAGGAAGGCGCCGTCCAGACGACTTCACTCGTCGCCGCACCATGGGTGGCCGTGCCCAGCGTGCCCACGTTGGCGGCCCACGCGAAGGAGAGCGCGCTGCCCTGCGCGTCCTTCGCCTTCACTCGGAAGGTGACGGTGCCACCCGCCGCCGGCACGCTGCCGCTGGACTGGTAGGACTCCACCACCTCCGGCGGGAAGCGCGCCGAGGGCTTTGGCCCCACGCACACGGCCAGCGTCCCCGTCTTCTGTCCTCCCCTCCCGTCCGTCACCTTCACCGTGAGGGCGCAGCTGGCGCAGGGGCTGCCCGCCGGCGGCAGCGCCGTGGGCGTGAAGCTCGCGCTCGCCGAGGTGGCGTTGGCCCACGTGCCCTGGCAGTTCGCCGTCCACGAGTAGGAGAGGCTGTCTCCGTCGTTGTCGCTGGCGCTCGCCACCACCGTGGTGG
>JBKGHK010001704.1:0-444 GCA_046520375.1 Pyxidicoccus sp. 3LFB2 | reverse complement strand
TAGCCCAGCAGCCCCGCCTCCCGGCCCAGTGCGACCCACTTGACGTTGATTTCGCCATTTACCGCATGCGCGCCCGTTGCCGGCGAGAAGTAGATGCTGCCCTTCTGGAAGTGGTTGTAGCGGCCCACCCCGTCCGTCGCCGCCTGCTCATCCGTCAGCGGGTAGCCCAGGTAGCTCTTCTCCCACCCCAGCTCCGCCCACTTCGCATGGATGACGCCGCGCACCTCGTGCGCTCCCGTCGCCGCGGTCCAGTAGATGCTGCCGCGCTCGAAGTGGTTGTAGCGGCCCGTCTTGTCCGGCGTCTCCAGCTCCCCCGTCTTCGGGTAGCCCAGCTCGCTGCGCTCCCAGCCCAGCTGCTCCCACTTCGCACGAATCACCCCGTGGACCTCCCAGGCCCCCAGCTCCTGCGTCCAGTAGATGCTGCCGCGCTCGAAGTGGTTGTAG
>JBKGHK010001703.1:0-446 GCA_046520375.1 Pyxidicoccus sp. 3LFB2 | reverse complement strand
CGGGCCTCCGTCAGGAATGCGTCCAGGCGTGCCTGGACGAGCTCGAATTCACGCAGCACCAGGTTCAGCTCCGCCTGGCGAAGGGCCGCTCCGCTCTGCACCAGCTCGAGGCTGCTGCCGCGACCCACTTCAAAGGAACGGCGGGTGAGCCGGTCGGTCCGCTCGGCGAGGTCTCTCGACTCGACGGCCGTCTTCACCAGCGCCTCGGCGACCTCGACGCCACGGCGGGCGCGGGCCACCTCCAGCTCCACGTCGCGGCGCGCGCTCTCCAGCACGGCTTCCGCCTGCGTCTCCACGCCCGCGCGCTCGCGCACCAGCCCACCGCGTCCGCCGCCTTCCCAGAGGGGCACGGACAACACGGCGGAGACATTCCACGTCACGAAGCGGCCAAAGCCCGGGTCCGTGGTGAGGCCGAAGAGGGTGCTGGAGAGGCCCAGCGTGGGCAG
>JBKGHK010001702.1:0-456 GCA_046520375.1 Pyxidicoccus sp. 3LFB2 | reverse complement strand
AGCCCGGGTCCGTGGTGAGGCCGAAGAGGGTGCTGGAGAGGCCCAGCGTGGGCAGGTAGCCCGCGGACGCCTGCCGCCGGCTGTCGCGCGCCGAGTCCACCTGCGCCTTCGCCGCCACCAGATCGGGCCGCGACTCCAGGCTCTCCAGCGGGGCGCAGTCCCTGCGCGTCTGCTCCACCAGGCCCTGGAGGTTGAAGCTCGGGTCGACGCCCACGGCCTGGCCGAAGCCCAGCGAGAAGCCCAGCGACTCACGCGCCTGGCGCAGCTGCTCGTCTCCAGCGATGAGGGCGCCGCGCGCCACGGCCACGTCCTGACTCACCCGCACCACGTCCAGCTGATTGCCCGCGCCCAACTCGAAGGTGCGGCGGGTGAGGGCTTCTCGCTCCAGCGCCCGCTGCAGACCCACGCGGTTGATTTCGGCGGCGCGCTCGGCGGCCACGGTGGCCACCAGCACCT
>JBKGHK010001701.1:0-461 GCA_046520375.1 Pyxidicoccus sp. 3LFB2 | reverse complement strand
TCGTCTCAGCCTGTGTGGTGCTGCTCCTGCTCGCGTGTGCCAGTGGGCCGGAGGCGGTAAGAGAGGGCTCCACCAGGGATGGGGCGCCGGTGGAGGGGAGTACCTTCGTGGAAGGGTCCACGGAGGAGGGTGATGGAAGCCAGTCCGGTGCCTTCCTCCCCGATGGTTGGGAGCACCTGGTCTGGAGCACTGGATCGGACCCGCTCGATGGCGCGGTGGCGGTGCGGCCTCCGGTGCGGCGCGGAGGCGCGAGGGCGGTGCGCCAGCCGCCGCTGCTCGCGCCCGCACGGCCGACGCCGCTGCAGGCGCAGGTTCGGGCGCAACGGGCCGCGAATCAGGCGGTGGTGCTCCAGGCGAGGCAGACCTATTACCAGCGGCTCAAGGAAGCACAGGCGAAGTATCCGAACAGCCCAGGCTATGAGAACCACCACTTGATACCCAGGTACCTGGGCGGCCCGAAG
>JBKGHK010001700.1:0-473 GCA_046520375.1 Pyxidicoccus sp. 3LFB2 | reverse complement strand
CGGCCCAAGGGCATCGGCATCCCGCAGCGCGCGATATCGCGGCTGGTGCTGGGCACGGACTACGCGCACTTCGGACCGGAGGAAGTGTGGCTGCAGCTGGCGCCCATCTCCTTCGACGCGTCCACCTTCGAAATCTGGGGCGCGCTGCTGCACGGCGCGAAGCTGGTGGTGTACCCGGCGGGTCCGCTCTCGTTGGAGGAGCTGGGCCGGGCGCTGGGGCAGCACGGCATCACCAGCCTCTGGGCGACCACGGCCCTCTTCGAGCAGTTGCAGCAGAGGCAGCCCGAAGCCCTGGCGAAGGTGAAGCAGGTGCTGGCCGGAGGCGAAGTCATGACGGTGGCCCGCGCCCGCGAGCGTCTGGCGGCCGGAGGCACCTTCGTCCATGCCTACGGCCCGACGGAGAACACGACGTTCTCCACCTGCTACCGCATGGACGGCCCGGTGGAGCTGGGCGCCTCGGTGCCCATTGGTGG
>JBKGHK010000016.1:0-37533 GCA_046520375.1 Pyxidicoccus sp. 3LFB2 | reverse complement strand
CGCCCCAGCACCACCAGCGCCAGCGCGCCCAGGTGCGCGGCCACCGGCCCGGCCCAGGCGCTCGCGCCCCAGGGGAAGCCGCTCGGCCAGCCGCAGGCCCAGCACGGTGAAGGGCACCCAGAGCAGCGCGCTGGCCAGGGCCATGGGCCACAGCGTGCCGTCCGAGTCCCGCGCCTCACCCAGGCTTTGCATCAGCCGCAGCTGGCTGACGGTGACCAGCCCCTCCGTCAGCCACCACGCCACCGTCCCGCTCCAGACGGCCCAGGAGGGAAGCGGGGGTACCTCACCGGGCCAGGGGGCCGGCGGGTCCTTCGGGGGCTCGCGCATGGCCGGGGAGGCTAGCGGGACGCAGGGACGGCTTCCACGGGGCCTGGGACGAACGGCATGGCGGGCAGGGACGAACCGGTACCTTCCGGCCCCTCCCGGCCCGCCCGCCGGGCCTCTCCGTGGAGGACTTCAGGAAGCGGCTACTGCTGCCCGCCAGACGCCGGCATGACCTTGATGCGCTCGCCGTCGCTGCCCGTCACGGTGGTGCCGGACGACTGCTTCTGCTCGGCGGTGGGGGTGCCCACCGCGAAGCTCGCCACCTTGGACATGTGGCTGCCCTCGAAGCTGCCGGTGACGGCCACCACCAGGTGGGAGCGGCCGGGGCCGGGGGTGAACTCCACGTCGAAGGACGTCTCGCCCGACTTCGTGAAGCTGTTGCCAGCCACGGGCGTGCCCGCGCTGCGCACCGTCAGGCCGTCCAGGCCCGAGACATTCACCTGGACGTCGGAGGCCGACGCGTCGAAGCGGAGGGTGACGTGGGCCCGCCCACCGTCGAGCTTCGCGTCCACCGCCACCGGGGCGCTGACCTTCGCGGTGGCCACGTCCGCCTTGCCGGCAGGCGAGGGAGCGGACTTCGCCTGGGAGCTGCAGGCCACCGGCGCCGTCAGCGCGAGGAGACCCGAGAGAACTGCGAGTGCCGTGCGATTCATGTGTGCTCCTCGGTTAGGGGCTCGTGATGGAGATGGAGACGGGGTAGCTGCCCGCATTGTCCTTGAAGCCCATCACCGCCAACACGTACGTCGTGTCGCCCTGGGTGCTGGTGAGGTTGATGGTCTCCGTGCCCGCGGTGAACTTGTCAGCCGAGCCCACCACCTCTCCTGTCTGGTAGACCTCGATGCCCACATCTTCCGACGCGTTCGCCGCGGAGATGTTCATCGCCCGGCCGGTGCCCGTGAAGACGTAGTAGCGGTTCTGCTGCTGCTTGTTGAACGTCGAGGGGCCGCCCGTGAAGGTGACGCTGGTGCTGTACGGGTACCCGTTCGGCACCACGTTGTACATGCCGCGCAGCTTCGTATCCCCGTCGCCAAAGGCGGACGTCACCGGACCGACGGAGTAGTGGGCCGCCAGCGCGTTCACCGCCGTCTCGTTCACCCCCGGCTGCGCCTTGAGGCCGACGATGAAGGAGCCGATGGTGGTCAGCGCCTCCGTCGACTTCTGCGGCCCCACCAGCACGTCGTAGACGGGCCCCAGGCCCGCCGCGACGTTGTCGTATCCCGACTCGTTGGAGCCCGAGTCGAACACGTCATAGAGGAAGCGCATGACGGTGGACTCGGAGAACGGGCCCGGCTTCGGGTCGTCCGAGGGGGTGGTGGGCGCCGTCTCCGCGTCGAAGCCGAAGGCCGTCAGCCCGGATCTCGTCCACAGCGTGTCCACGTACATGGTCTCTGGCAGGAGCATGGCCGCCAGGGCGTTGCCGTAGCCCTCGCCAAAGGCCAGGCGCGGGTCCAGCTCGTCACCCGCGCTGTGCGGGCCACCCGGGCTGTCCGAGCGCGCCAGGTTGGCCTCGAAGTAGTGCCCCCACTCGTGGACGATGACGTGCGAGTCGAACTCGTCGGTGTCCGCGCCCTCCTGGCCGAGGATGTAGATTTCGTTCTCCGTGAAGGAGAAGTGCGACGTGCCAATCAGGCCGGCCGCCTTGTTTCCGCCCTGGGGGACGTTGGCCGGGCTCCAGTTCACCTTGAGCGCCGGGAAGGTGGCGGCGGGACGCACGGCGATGAAGGCGCGCGCCGCGGTGTACATGCTGTCGAGGATGGCGAAGGGCGCCGCGGTCCGCCGGTTGGCCGTATAGTTAGAGCCATTCCAGCCATGGCCCGCGTGCAGGTCCTTGGTCGTGGTGGTGCTGGTGATGCTGTCACCCAGCGCCCACACCGCGTCGCCGTCGGTGTTGTCCTCGATCTGGATGTCCGGGCTGGTGGACTTCGCGACCGCCAGGAGCGTCAACGTGCCGTTGCAGGTCGGCGTGAAGGTGAGCTGGTACTGGCCCTGCTCGTTCGTCGTCCCGTTGGTCAGGACGGTGGACCCCTCGCGCACCTGCACGACGCCGCTGCGCACCGGCTTCACGGTGGCCCGGGCGAAGTCCAGCGTGCCCGTGCGCGTGGTCGGCGTGTAGATGGCGGGGACGAAGTCGTACGTCACCTTGCCACTGAGCGTCACCGCCTGGCCGGCGACGCAGTTCTTGTCCTTGTCCTTATCCTTATCGTCGTCATCGTCGCCCGAGCACCCCGCCAACGCGAGGCTGAGCGAGAGCGCCAGCACCCCCCGGCTCCGGGTGCGGCCCCAGTCTGACTTGCGAGACACGAACATTCCGTTCTCCCCCTGCCGCTCGCTTGTCGAGGGCAGGGGCGCATTCTGGGCAGTTCTCCAGGCAACTTCAAATGCCAGGGGAGGGTTCCGACAGGAATGGGGAATCCTTCTTACCGGAGCAGACTCTGGGAGGGGCCCGTGACGCCCCAGGCAGGCGAGCGGAGTGCCGGTGGGTGTCTGGGGGCTGGTTGGTGCGCTCACCGGTCGGCAGCACCTTTCACGGGTGAAAGTCACCCGGGGCGCCGAAGAGCACATGGGCCAGGAAGGGCCGACCGCCCGGGCGGAGCGGGAGCGGATGCTCCATCGCCAGTCAGTGCTCCTGGAACAGTCCGTGCTCCTGGAACTGGCGGCGGCAAAGGCGCCAGACTTCCAGGCGAGCCTCCGGCAGATTCTGAAGAGCGACGCCGAGCAGCTGGGCGTGGCCCGGGTGAGCTACTGGTCGCTCTCGCCGGATGACGACGCCATCCACTGCGACGTCCTGTACCTGCGGGACACGGACACGTTCGACGGTGGCACCCGGCTGCGGAAGCAGGACTGCCCGCGCTACTTCCAGGCCCTGCTGGACGAGCTGTACATCGACGCGGCGGACGCCTGTCAGGACTCCCGGACGCGCGAGTTCTCCGAGTCATACCTGCGGCCCCTGGGCATCAGCTCCATGCTGGACGTGCCCGTCTGGGTTCGCGGCAGGCTGGGCGGGGTGGTGTGTCACGAGCACATCGGCGCGCCGCGGCCCTGGACGGTGGAGGAGCAGGCGTTCGCCCGCTCCATCGGCCACGTGGTGTCCATGGCGCTGGAGACCGCGGAGCGCAGACGGACGGAGGAGTCACTGCGCCAGAGCGAGGAGCGCTTCCGGCTGCTGGTGGACGGGGTGAGGGACCAGGCGCTCATCATGCTGGACCCCGAAGGGCACGTGATGAGCTGGAACGCGGGCGCGCAGCGCATCCTCGGCTACGAGACGGCGGAGGCGCTCGGCCGGCACTTCTCCACCTTCCACCCGACGGACAGCGTGACGCGGGGGCGTCCCCAGGCGCAGCTGCTGGCGGCGGTGGAGCAGGGCCAGGTGGAGGTGGAGGGGTGGCGGCTGCGCAAGGACGGCTCTCGCTTCTGGGCGCGCGTGGTGCTCACGTCGCTTCGGGACGCGGAGGGCCGGCTGCGCGGGTTCGCGGAGGTCAGCCGGGGATTTGACGAGCGCAGGCGCGCCGAGCAGCAGCAGCGCCTGCTGGTCGAGGCGAGCGCCGCGGCGCAGCGGCAGCGCCTGTTGGCGGAGGCCAGCGCGGCGCTGGTGTCCTCGCTGGACCCGGAGGCGGCGCTGACGGCCGTGGCCCACCGCGCCGTTCCGCTGCTGGGCGACATGTGCCTCATGCACCTGCAGGAGGACGGCGTCATCCGGCGGGTGGCCTGTGAGCATGCGCCCGGAAGCCGCGTGGAGGCACTCTGTGGACCGACCCTCGGGCCGGAGGAGTCCGGGACGCCGCTTCCGGTGCTGACGCGGGTGCTGCGCACGGGCCGCTCGCGCTTCCTCCCGGACACCGCGAAGCTCCTGCGCCGACTCGACGCAGGGGACTCCGGCCGCGTCCGCTTCCCGCTGCTCCAGCGGCTCCGCCCGGCCTCGCTGCTGGTCGTCCCCCTCATCGCCCGGGGCCGCACGCTGGGGGCGCTCACGCTCCTGCGCGACGCGCCCGGCCACCCCTACCACCGGGAGGACCTGGTCCTGGCCGAGGAGCTGGCGCGGCGCACCGCCTACGCCGTGGACAACTCACGTCTCTACCAGGAGGCGCAGCAGGCCATCAGCCTGCGGGACGAGTTCCTCTCCATCGCCTCGCACGAGCTGCGCACGCCCATCACCACGCTCCACCTCCAGATTCAGCACCTGCAGCGCCTGTGCTCGAAGACGCAGGAGGTGACGCTGTGCCAGAAGCTCGAGGTGTCCACCAAGCAGATCCACCGGCTGGACAAGCTCATCGACGGGTTGCTGGACGTGTCGCGCATCAGCACGGGCCAGCTGCGCTTCAGCCTGGAGGAGCTGGACTTGAGCCAGCTCGCGAGCGAGGTGATGGAGCACTTCCAGGTGGAGGCCGCGCGCGCGCAGTGCGAGCTGGTGCTGCGCACGTCCGGGCCGGTGACGGGGCGGTATGACCGGCTCCGGCTGGAGCAGGTGCTGGCCAACCTCCTGTCCAACGCCATCAAGTACGCGTCCGGCAGGCCGGTGACGGTGGGCGTGGAGGGCACGGGGGACGTGGCCCGGCTCACCGTCCAGGACCAGGGCATCGGCATCCCCGAGAAGGACGTGTCGCGCATCTTCGGACGCTTCGAGCGCGCCGTCTCGCCGCGCAACTATGGCGGGCTGGGACTGGGCCTCTACATCACCCGTCAAATCGTGGAGGCCCACGGCGGCGCCATCGACGTGAAGAGCCGGCCCGGAGAGGGCTCCACCTTCACGGTGACGCTGCCCAGGCGGTTCATGGCCGACCCGGTGGCCATGGGGCAGGGCGCCTCCGAAGCCTGAAAATCGGCCCCGCGCACGCCGCCCGGACCGGCCCGGCCGGAGGGCAGGCGACCAGGCATGCCACGGCTTTTCCGTCTTCCAGTGGGCGCTCACCCGCCCCACCCTCGTGGAGGGGAAGGTTGGGAATTTCCTGACACTGGGAGGAATCGCAATGGGGCTGGCACTGTGGGCTGGAATGGTCGTGAGCCTCGCGGCCGCGACACCGCCGAGCGCGCTGCCCGTGGACGCGGGCAACGCCCTGACGCTTCCGGCCCACCGGCACATGGTGCGCGTCGACCGTGGCGAGGGCCGGGGCTCGGTGCTGCTGCTGGCGGTGCAGCGCGGGGCAGTCAGGGCCGGGGGCTGGGGATGTACCGGAGCTCGGACGGCGGGCGCTCGTGGAAGTACGAAGGTGGCATCGAGGATGACGCCCGCCAGGACCGCGCGGACGTCCTCGCGGTGGGGCGCGACGTGGCGCTGGTGTCCTCCATCGAGACGCCGGACAGCACCGGCATCGGCGGCTCGGCGTCACGTGACGTCGTGTTCCAATGGTGGCGCTACCAGTCCTCCACGGACCGCTGGGTGCCGGGGCGGCAGCTCAAGGTCTTCGACTCGCGCTCGTCCAGCACCGCGTACTACCGGGCGGAGCTGGCGCGCGACTCGCGGGGCCGCATCTGGGTGCAGGCCTTCCGGCGCGAGAAGGATGGCCAGTCCACGCTCGTCATCGCCGTGAGCACCGACGGCGGCGCCACGTTCCGCGAGATGCCGGCCCTGGACCGCAACCTCTCGAAGCGGGGCGGAGGGCGGCTGCTGCACCTCGGTGGGAAGCTCGTCATGGTGTACGGCTCGCACTCGGGCGGCATGGCCGCGCGCTTCCGGGTGCGGGACGACGGCGCGCCGCTGACCTCGTGGTCGCCCGTGCGCACCGCCTTCTCGGAAGGCATCTACCATGGCGCCGCGCTGAGCGCGGTGGCGGACGGCCGGGGCGGCATGCACCTGGTCTACAAGTCCAACGCGGAGCGGCTGATGTACCGGCACTTCGACGGGCGCCGCTTCGGCTCGCCGCTCGTCGTCCACGACAATGGCGACTGGGCGCTCCAGCCCGCCGTCACCCGCGTGGGGAGCACGCTGCACATCTTCTACAACCGGCCCCACCGCGGAGGCCGGGGCTATGACCTGGTGATGCGCCGGCTGAATGGCCGGAGCCTGGGCCCGGTGCGCGAGCTGGCCTCCATCTCCGGGTTCGCGGGCTACCCCGCCTCCGTGGCCGTGCTGCCCTCGGGCGCGCGCATCCCCTGTCTCTTCGGGCTGGAGCCTCGTGGCGCCTCGGACCGGCTGGTGGTCGTCTTCTCGCCGTCCAGCAGTGGCAAGGCGGCGCCCAACGCCGTCGCGGCCAGCGAGGCCCCTTCCGAGTCACCCGAAGAGGGCACCGAGGGCGCGGTGACGGTGGACCTTGGCGGGTTGGTGGAAGGTGTCGCCGCCGCGCCGGGGGCCGTGGCCGAGCAGCTCACGTCCGCCCTGGCCCCCGAGTCCGAGGCGAATGGCTGCGGCGGTGGCCAGGCGCTGGCGGTGCTCCTCGGTCTGCCGATGCTGGCGTTCGGGCGCCACCGCCGGAAGTGGGCTTCCCGGCGGTAGCACTCCCGCGCCGCACACCTTTCAATTCGGGTGTTGGCACGTCGCGGTTGGATGCGGGTGGCCCGGCGATCGCCGCCGGGCCGTGACGCCGCTTCAGGGCAGCGGCACGTCCACCAGCCGGAGCACGTCCGCGAGCACTCCGGCCGCCGTCACCGCCGCGCCCGCGCCGTAGCCGCGAATCACCATGGGCGTGGGGCTGTAGCGCTCCGACAGGAAGCTGAGCGCATTCTCACCGCCCTTCACGGCCGCCAGCGGGTGCGCCAGCGGCACGGGTACCAGTCCCACGAAGCAGCCGTCCTGGCTGACGCTGCCCACGTAGCGCAGCACCTTGCCCTCCTTGCGGTGCGCGTCCACGCGCTGCTGGAAGGCGGCATCCACCTGCGGCAGGCGCGCCAGGAAGTCGTCCAGGGGGCCCTCCGCATCGAAGCTCGCGGGCAGGAGCGACTCCAACCCCACGCCCTCCAGCTCCACCGTGCGCCCCAGCTCACGGGCGAGGATGAGCACCTTGCGCGCCACGTCCGTGCCGTGCAGGTCGTCGCGCGGGTCCGGCTCGGTGAACCGCCGCTCCATCGCCGCGCCCACCGCCTGCGACAGCGGCATGCCCTCCTCGACGAGCCCGAGGATGAACGAGAGCGAGCCGGAGAGGATGCCTTCGATGCGCAGCACCTGGTCGCCCGTGCGCAGCATGTTCTTGAGCGTGTCGATGACGGGCAGGGCCGCGCCGACGTTCGTCTCGTAGAGGAAGCGGCGCTGGTGGCGCGACGCCGTCTCGCGCAGGGCCCGCCAGTGGCTCCACCGGCCGGCGTTGGCCTTCTTGTTGGCCGTCACCACGTGCAGCCCGGCCTCCATCAGCGAGGGGTAGGCGAGCGCCACGTCCTCGCTGCTGGTGCAGTCCACGAAGATGGGCCGGCCGGGACGCTTCGCCCGGGCCCAGTCGCGGAAGGTGTCCATCGCCGCGCCATCGCCGCCCGCGTCGAGCCGCTCCTTCCAGCCCTCCAGCGGCAGGCCCTCGCCGGCCACCACGCAGCGCTTGCTGTTGGCGATGGCGCACACCCGCAGGTCCACGCCATGGGCGCGCAGCTTGGGGGCCTGCTGCCGCACCTGCCGCAGCAGCTCCGCGCCCACGCTGCCCACGCCCGCCACCAGCAATTCCACCACCTCCGTGGTGCCGAAGCAGCGGCCGTGCACGTGGGCCATGGCGCGCGGGCCGTCCGCCTCGGTGATGACGGCGGAGATGCTGCGCTCGCTGGAGCCCTGCGCAATCGCGGCGATGCTGCACCCCACGTCCGCCAGGGCGCTGAAGAACGTGCCCGCCACGCCCACGCGGTGGCGCATCCCGTCGCCGACGATGCTGAGCACGGCGAGCCCACCCTGCCGCTCAATCGCGTCCACCTTGCCGGCCTCGCGCTCTACCTCGAACGCGGCCTCCAGGGCCCGCACGGCGCGCTCCGCTTCGGCCTGCTGTACGCAGAAGCTGATGGAGCACTCGCTGGAGCCCTGGGTGATGAGCACCACGGAGATGCCCGCGTGGGCCATGGCCTCGAAGACGCGGGCGGCGGTGCCGGGCACGCCCTTGAGCCCCGCGCCGGCGATGTTGACGAGGGCGATGTCGCGAAGGAAGGACAGGCCGCGCACCGGGTGCTGGGGCGGCGCGGCGGCGGACGTCACGCGGGTGCCGGGGTGCTCGGGCTTGAAGCTGTTGCAGACGCGCACCGGAATGCCGCGCTCGCGGGCCGGGGCAATCGTCTTGGGGTGGAGCACCTTCGCGCCGAAGTAGGCCAGCTCCATCGCCTCCTCGAAGCTCACCTCCGGCAGCGGGAAGGCCTCCGGGACGAGGCGCGGGTCCGCGCTGAAGATGCCGTCCACGTCCGTCCAGATTTCCAGCAGCTCCGCGTCCAGCAGCGCCGCCGCCAGCGCCGCCGAGTAGTCCGAGCCACCGCGCCCGAGCGACAGCGTCTTGCCCCGGCCGTCGCCGCCGAAGAAGCCCGGCATCAGCATCAGCCCGGGGCCCCCCTCTCGCAGCGGGGCGAAGCGCGCGCGGCTCTCGTCCATGTGGGGCGTGGCCTGCAGCGGGTCTCCCGAGCAGACGAGCACCTCGCGCGGGTCCACGGCCCGGGGTGCCAGGCCCCGGGCCTCCATCAGCGCGCCCAGGATGAGGCACGAGGCGCGCTCGCCCAGGCCGGACAGGAGGGCGAGCACCGACGGAGAGCACTCACGCAAGAGCCCCACGCCCTGCAGCAGCCCGCGCAGCTCCGAGGACAGGGCCCCGAGTCCCTCCTCCAGCGGACGCAGCCGGGCGGCGCCCAGCTCCCCGCCCAACTCCCGGGCGATGGCGGTGTGCGTGTCGTCGAAGCGGGCGCGCAGCGGCTCCACCGCGCCGCCCTCCTGCGCCACACGCGCGGCTTCCACCAGCAGGTTGGTGATGCCGGACACGGCCGAGGCCACCACCATGACCCGCGTCTGCTGCCGTGCCGCCGCCACCAGGTCCACCACGCGGCGCATCTGCTCGACGCCGCCCACGCTGGTGCCACCGAATTTCATTACGCGCATGACACGACCTCGTGGCGGTGGGCGGAGGGACGGGACTGCGGGAGGGGCGGCTGCGGGGTGGGCTGCATGGGATTTCCTGGGGTGGAGGGCGTGAAAAACAAAAAGGCCCCGCGCCGGGGAGCGCGGGGCCGAGCTGGAGGAACCTGAGGGTTTCCCGAGCTAGACCGCCCGCGCTCCGCGGGGAGTCGTGGTGGTCGTAGTCGTCGTGGTGGACGCGGCCGTCAGCGCGCACACGGAAGCGGAGGACGTCAGCCCCTCGCTCTGCCCGATGTTGGCGTTCCGGTCGCTCACGAAGTGGAAGGCTGGCTGAAACCGTCAGGGCAAGTCAAGCCACCGACCTGGAGCGTCAGGTGCCAGCAGGCGCTTGCCCAGAGGGCCGCGAGGAGCTGCGGCCCGAGCAGGAGGGCAGGGGCCCGCGAGCTTCCGCGGGCCCCGCCAGCGCCGCTCAGCCCACCAGCTTCACGACCAGCTGGGTGAGGGCGTAGACGAGCACCGCCATCAGCGCGGACGCGGGGATGGTGAACACCCACGCCCAGATGATGCGGCCCGCGACGCCCCACTTCACCGCGCGCCAGCCCTTGGTGGAGCCCACGCCGACAATCGCGCCCGTAATCGTGTGCGTGGTGGACACGGGGATGCCCAGTTGCGCCAGCGCGATGATGGTGACGCCGCCGCCCGTCTCGGCGCTGAAGCCGCCGATGGGCGCCAGCTTGGTGAGGCTGTGTCCCATGGTGCGGACGATGCGCCACCCGCCGAAGAAGGTGCCGGCGGAGATGGCCGCGTGGCAGGAGATGATCATCCACCAGTCGATGTGGAACGGCCGGTCCTTCCAGATGGTGCCGAAGAGCACCACCGCGATGATGCCCATCACCTTCTGCGCGTCGTTGGTGCCGTGGCTGTAGGAGAAGATGGCGGACGACACCAGCTGCAGCCGGCGGAACCACGCGTCTACCCGCAGCGGCGTCTGCCGGTGCACCGCCCACGTGCTCGCAATCATCAGGCTGACGCCCAGGAACATGCCGATGAGCGGCGACAGCACGATGAAGGACGCAATCTTCGCGATGCCCGAGCCCACCAGCCCCGCGAAGCCGAGCACCGGCAGCGTGGCGCCAATCATGCCCCCGGCCAGCGCGTGCGACGACGAGGAGGGCAGGCCCCACCACCACGTCAGCAGGTTCCACACGATGGCGCCCATCAGCGCGGAGAAGATGACCGCGAGCACCGCGGGCGAGCCCTGGGCACGGAGCATGTCGAAGTTGATGATGCCCTTGCCCATGGTGTTGGCCACATGGACGCCCCCACCGAAGGCCGCGATGAAGTTGAAGAACGCGGCCCAGGCCACGGCCAGGTTGGGCGACAGCACGCGCGTGGACACCACGGTGGCGATGGAGTTCGCCGCGTCGTGGAATCCATTGATGAAGTCGAAGATGAGCGCGACCGCGACGATGACGATGACGGCGGTGAGTAGCATCTCAGGAGTGCTCCAGCACCACGCCTTCGATGATGTTGGCCACGCCCTGGCACTTGTCCGTGGCCGTCTCGATGAGGTCGTAGATTTCCTTCCACTTGATGACCGTGAGGGTATCCACGCCGCTCTTGAAGAGGCGGCCGACGCCGGAGCGAAGCGCCTCGTCCGCCTGGGACTCCAGCCGCTTGATTTCCTGGCAGCCGGCGAGAATCTGCTCCGGCTTCTTGATGAGCCGCAGCGCCGCCACCACCTCCTGGACCTTCTGGGCGCTCAGCACCAACAGCCGCGCCAGCTCCGTGGCGTCCGGCAGGCTGCTCTGGATTTCGTAGTAGTGCAGCCGCGCCGCCGCGGCGTTCGTCAGGTCCAGCACGTCGTCGATGCGCGACAGCAGCGTGTGGATCTGCCCCCGGTCGAACGGGGTGATGAACTGCTTGTGCAGCCGGTTGAAGGCGGTGTGCGTGACTTCGTCCCCGCGGTGCTCCACGTCCTTGAGCGCCCGGACGCGCTCGGGCACGTTGCGGTAGTCACTGAGCAGCTCGTGCAGCAGCTTCGCGCCCTGCACGGTGACGGCACACTGCGCGTCGAAGTCGTCGAAGAACTCATCCGACTTGGGCATCAACTTCTCGAGCATCCGTCCCTCCAGTCACCTGGATGTGCAGGTGAGGCTTGCCCGGGAGTCGTAACCTGGGTGTGACACTCCCGTGGCGCGCCCGTGACCTACCCTACCTGGAGAGAATCTCCACACTTCCTTTCATTTCACTCCTGGTGCAGGAGTGCGAGCAGGTGCGCGGCTCAGCGGTAGCGGCGCTCGGCTTCGGAGATGGGGACGTCGTTGGCGCTCATGTCGCGGCGGCGCATCAGCCCCTCGACGTTGAACTCCCAGTGCTCGTTGCCATGGGTGCGGAACCACTGGCCGGCGGCGTCGTGCCACTCGTACTCGAAGCGCACGGAGATGCGGTTGTCGGTGAAGCACCACAGCTCCTTCATCAGCCGGTAGTCGAGCTCCTTCGCCCACTTGCGGCGGAGGAAGTCCTTGATGGCCTCGCGCCCTCGGAAGAACTCGGCGCGGTTGCGCCACTCGGAGTCCTCCGTGTACGCGAGCGCCACCCGCTCGGCGTCCCGGCTGTTCCAGGCGTCCTCGGCCGCCTGGACCTTGGCGCGAGCGGTCTGGGCGGTGAAGGGAGGGCGAAGGGGTGTCGTCATGGGCGGGCTCCTGGGGGTGTCGCGAGGATGGGCGCCCCCTTTGCACCGCCCGTGCCCCGGCCCGGTGACGCCAGACCCCCGGAATCGCTCGGGTTCCTCCCTTCGTGGCACCACGAGAGTTCGTGGTGACGAGAAATCGTGGAGCGCGGATGGGGGCCCGGGTTAGGGGAGGGCGATGTTCGCGGAAGCGCTCCAGTCGATTGCCCTGGCCGTGGCCCAGGTCCGCTCGGTGGACCTGGTGCTGGCGCGCATCGTCCATGGCCTCGCCGCGCAGCCGGACGTGGCGCTGGCGCGGCTGTGGCTCATCGCGCCCGGGGACCTCTGCGCCGTGTGTCCCATGCGGGCCGAGTGCCCGGACCGCTCGCGCTGCCTGCACCTGGCGGCGAGCGCGGGCGGCTCACAGGCGGCGCCGGAGGAGGAGTGGTCCCGGCTGGACGGGGCCTTCCGGCGCTTCCCGCTGGGCGTGCGCAAGGTGGGCCAGGTCGGAGCGACGGGAGAGCCCATCCTCCTGCAGAGTCTGGGCGGACAGGCGGACTGGCTGGTGCGGGGGGAGTGGGCGCGGCGCGAGGGCATCCAGAGCTTCGCGGGCCAGCCGCTCGTCTTCCGGGGCGACGTGCTGGGCGTGCTGGCGGTGTTCAGCCGGCGGGTGCTCGGCCCGCAGGAATTCTCCTGGCTGCGCACCTTCGCGGACCATGCGGCGGTGGCGCTGGCCAATGCGCGCGCCTTCGAGGAGGTGGCGCGGCTGCGCGCCCAACTGGAATTGGAGCGTGACTACCTGCGCGAGGAGGTGAAGGACGCGCTGTCCTTCGGCGAGCTGGTGGGCCGCAGCGCCGCGCTCCAGCGGGTGCTCCAGCAGCTGCAGCCGGTGGCCGCCACCACGGCCAGCGTGCTCATCCTGGGGGAGTCCGGCGTGGGCAAGGAGCTCATCGCCCGCGCCATCCATGACCAGAGTCCCCACCGCGAGCGGCCCCTCATCCGCGTCAACTGCGCCTCCATTCCGAGGGAGCTGTTCGAGAGCGAGTTCTTCGGCCACGTGAAGGGCGCCTTCACCGGCGCGCTGAGGGACAGGGCCGGCCGCTTCCAGGCGGCGGAGGGCGGCACACTCTTCCTCGACGAGGTGGGGGAGATTCCGCTGGAGCTCCAGGGCAAGCTGCTCCGCGTGCTGCAGGAGGGCACCTTCGAGCGGGTGGGCGAGGACGTCACGCGCCGGGTGGACGTGCGCATCGTCGCCGCCACCAACCGCGACCTGAAGGCCGAGGTCTCCGCGGGCCGCTTCCGCGAGGACCTCTACTACCGGCTCAGCGTCTTTCCCATTGAAGTGCCCCCGCTGCGCCAGCGCCGGGACGACATTCCGCTGCTGGCCGAGCACTTCCTGCGGCGCGTCTCCGCGCGGCTCAAGCTGCCCACGCCCCGGCTGTCGCTGGCGCAGGTGCAGGCGCTGCAGCGCTATGACTGGCCGGGCAACGTGCGCGAGCTGGAGAACGTCATCGAGCGCGCCATCATCCTCTCGCGAGGCGGGCGGCTCCGGCTGGAGGGCGCACTGCCCGAGGCGCCGCTGCCCGCACGCAGGGAGCCTGTGCCCGCCCCCACGGGCCTCGTCGGCTTCGTCGGCGAGAAGGAGTGGCGCCAGCGGGAGAAGGAGAACCTCCGGGCGGCGCTCGCGGCGGCGGGCGGCAAGGTGTACGGCCCGGGAGGCGCGGCCGAGCTGCTGGGCCTCGCACCCACGACGCTGGCCTCTCGCCTCAAGGCGCTGGGCATCAAGGTCCGCTGAGGGGGCTCGGTGTCCACCGGCCTCCCGCGCCGGCCGGCCACGACAAGTCGTGAATCACGATTCTTCGTGGTGGCGCGCAAGGGTGGGGCGGCGGTGGAAGCGGTTGAAGTCCCTGGGATTCGGGCGCGACGGGGCGTTGGCCGACGGGCTGCAATGGAAGGCGGGGCAGCCCGAATCCTTCCAGGAGTCCTCATGAGCAGCGCGGCAACCCCCGGCCCCGGTTTCCAGACGGGCCACGTCGGCATCAACGTCACCCACCTCGAGCGCTCCACGCGCTTCTATCGCGACGTCTTCGGCTTCCAGGTCACCGCCGAGTCGAAGGAGCCGGGGCGCGAGTTCGCCTTCCTCAGCGCGGGCAAGAAGCTGGTGCTCACCTTGTGGCAGCAGGGCTTGGAGCGCTTCGACCGGCGCCGCGCGGGCCTGCACCACCTGTCCTTCCAGGTGGAGGACATGTTCGAGGTGAAGGAGGCGGAGCGGAAGCTCAAGGCGCTCGGCGTGCCCTTCCTGCATGACGGCGTCGTGCCACACGGTGAGGGTGCGCGCTCCGGCGGCATCTTCTTCGAGGACCCGGACGGCACGCGGCTGGAGATCTACGCCCCCACCGGCGCGGAGGGGCATGCCGCTCCGACGCCCGGCGCTCCCTCCTGCGGCTTCTTCTAGGCCATGAGCGCGCCCTTCCATCGAGGCGAGCTGGCCATCCAGGCCCGTGAGGGCACCGTGCGCGAGGCGGAGCGGGTGGGTCGCTCCATCGGCTCGACGTTTCCTCCGCCCGCGCGGGACTTCCTGCGCACCCAGTGCATGGTGGTGGTGGCCTCGCGCCTGCCGGACTCCGGTCAGGTGTGGGCCTCGCTGCTCACGGGCGCGCCGGGCTTCGCCTCGGTGCGGGACGCGGACTCGCTCGTCGTGCTCGCGGAGCCGGTGCCGGGAGACCCGCTCCAGCCCGTCCTCCGCGAGGAGGCCGACGTCGGCCTGCTGGCCATCGAATTGGCCACCCGGCGGCGGATGAAGGCCCGCGGCCGCGCCGAGCCCCGGCCCGAGGGCGGCTTCGTCCTGTGGCCGCGCAGCGTGTACGCACTGTGCCCGAAGTACATCCAGGCGCGGCAGGTGGAGCCACCCCCGGACGCGGCCTCTCCCCTCGAAGCCGGCGTGGCCTACGCGGGCGTGGCGCTCACCGAGGCACAGCAGCGCTGGCTGGCGCGGGCGGACACCTTCTTCATCGCCACCCATACCGAGGAGGGCGGCGCGGACGCCTCGCACCGGGGCGGCAACCCCGGCTTCGTGCGCGTGCACGACGCGCGCACGTTGGAGTTCCCCGACTACGCCGGCAACAACATGTTCAACACGCTGGGCAACCTCGCGCTCGACGCACGCGCGGGGCTGCTGCTCATCGACTTCGAGGGCGGCGGCACGCTCCAGCTCACCGGCACGGCGCGCGCCACCTGGGAGCCGGAGCGCCTGTCACGGCACGCCGGGGCGAAGCGGGTGGTGGACTTCCACGTGGAGGAGGTCCGCGAGCTTCGCGACGTCACCGCGTTGCGGTGGCGCTTCCTCGACTACTCCCGCTTCAACCCTGGCTGAGCGGGCCGCTCAGACCTTGATGACAATCTTCCCGAAGTGCGCGCCCGCCTCCATGTGGCGCAGCGCATCGCGGGCTTGCTCGAAGGGGAAGACCCGGTCGATGACGGGCTTGAGCTGGTGCTGGGCGATGACCTGGTTCATGGCCTCGAACATGGCGCGGCTGCCCACGTAGGTGCCCTGGACGTCGAGCTTCTTCGGTCCCACCAGCGCGGGGTCCGGCTTGGCGCTGCCGCCGCTGAGCATGCCGATGAGGGAGATGTGCCCGCCGGGCCGCGTGGCGCGCACGGAGCGGGGGAACGTCTCCGCGCCGCCCACCTCCAGGACATGGTCCACGCCCTGCCCCCCCGTCAGCTCCAGGACCTGCTCCTCCCAGTTCGGGTGCGTCTTGTAGTTGATGGTGCCGTCCGCGCCGAGCGCACGCGCGCGCTCCAGCTTCGCGTCCTGGCTGGAGGTGATGATGACGCGGGCGCCCAGCGCGGTGGCCAGCTGGAGCGCGAAGATGGAGACACCCCCGGTGCCCTGCGCCAGCACCGTCTGGCCCGCCTTCAGTCCGCCCTCGGACACCAGCGAGTTCCACGCGGTGACGGCCGCGCAGGGCAGGGTGGCGCCGTCCTCGAAGGTGAAGTGCTCGGGCAGGTGCACCAGTCCTTCCGCGTCCAGGGCGACGTACTCGGCCAGGACGCCGTCCACGCTGCCGCCCAGGGCGTTGGCGACCTTCTCCGCCGACCTCGGGCCGTCCGTCCACGTCTGGAAGAAGGTGGGGGCCACGCGGTCCCCGGGCTTCACCCGCGTGACGCCCGCGCCCACGGCGACGACTTCACCGGCGCCGTCGGAGGTGGGGATGAGGGACAGGGGGCGGTTGCCCGGGTACTTGCCCAGGGCGATGAACAAGTCCCGGTAGTTGAGGGACACGGCCCGGATGCGGACGAGGGCCTGACCCGGACCGGGCTTGGGCTCCGGTCGTTCCGACTGGACCCAGCTGTCGATGCCGCCCGTTCCTCGAAGTTCGAAGGCTTTCATGTGCGCATGAGTAGCCAAGGTCTGGCGGGTGCGCCACCGTGGAAAGGGCCGGGGACGCCAATGTCCTGCCCCATTTGTGGTGCGCTCAACGGCCATCCCCGCCAGGGGCGTGTCCGCCCGTCCGTCCACCCAGGACGGGTGAAGGCCCTACCTTCTGCTGAAGTCCCACGAAGTGCGGACGGTGCGGCGGCCGCCCAGGGGATGCGCGATGTCCGAGGTCATGGATGCCCGGCCGGGCAGGCAGCCAACCATCGAGCCCGAGGTCTCCCACACCCGGGTCTTCGCCATTGCCATGGTGGCCGCGCTCGGCGGCTTCCTGTTCGGCTTCGACACGGCCGTCATCAACGGCACCGTGGGCGCGCTGGGGACGACCTTCGCGGCGAGCCCCTGGGCCATCGGCCTGACGGTGTCCTCGGCGCTGGTCGGCTCGGCCATTGGCGCGCTGGGCGGCGGCCGGGTCGCGGACCGCTCAGGGCGGACGCGCGCCATGCTCATCGCCTCGGTGCTCTTCACGCTGAGCGCGCTGGGCTCGGGGCTGGCGGTGACGCTCTGGGACTTGAGCCTCTGGCGCCTCATTGGCGGCGCGGCGGTGGGCATCGCCAGCGTCGTCGCGCCGGCCTACATCGCGGAAATCGCTCCCGCGCACCTGCGGGGACGGCTCGGCTCGCTCCAGCAGATGGCCATCGTCCTGGGCATCTTCGCGGCCCTGATGGGGGACTACACCATCGCCACCCAGGCGGGCTCGGCCTCCAATCCCTACTGGTTCAACATCCCCGCCTGGCGGTGGATGTTCTGGACCGAGCTGCCGCCGGCGATTGCGTACGGCATCGGCGCACTCCTCATCCCCGAGTCCCCCCGCTACCTCATGCTCCGGGGCCGCGATGAGGAAGCCCTGGTCGTGCTGCGCACCGTCATCGGCGCCACAGCGCCCAAGCGCGCCGTGGAGATTCGTGCCTCGGTCCAGCTGGACCAGGAAGCGCCCCGCTTCGCCGACCTCAAGGGCGGCCGTCGCTTCGGGCTGCTCCCGGTGGTGTGGGCGGGCATCGCGCTCGCGACGCTCCAGCAGTTCGTGGGCATCAACGTCATCTTCTACTACTCCAGCGTGCTGTGGCAGGCGGTGGGCTTCTCCGAGCAGTCCTCGCTGGCCATCACCGTCTTCACCAGCGTCACCAACATCGTCACCACGCTCATCGCCATCGCCTTCGTGGACCGCCTCGGGCGCAAGCCCCTGCTCCTCGCGGGCTCGGTGGGCATGGCGCTCACGCTCGGAGTGCTGGCGTACATGTTCGGCACGGCCCCGCTGGACGCGACGGGCCGGCCGGTGCTGCAGGGCACCGGTGGGCTCATCGCCCTGGTGGCCGCCAACCTCTACGTCTTCTGCTTCGGCTTCTCGTGGGGGCCCGTGGTGTGGGTGCTCCTGGGGGAGATGTTCCCCAACCGCATCCGCGCGCTCGCGGTGTCCCTGGCCGCCGCGGCGCAGTGGGTCGCCAACTTCATCGTGTCCGTCACGTTCCCCACGCTGCAGAACCTGGGGCTGGGATGGGCCTATGGGCTCTACACCGCCGCGGCGGTGGTCTCCTTCTTCTTCACGCTGAGATGGGTGAAGGAGACCAAGAACAAGGAGCTGGAGGAGATTGGCGGCTAGAGGTGCGGGCGCAGGGCCTCTTCCAGTTGCTTGCGCGGCATGGCGCCGACGAGCTGCTTCACCACCTTGCCCTCCTTGAAGATGAGCAGCGTGGGCAGGGAGCGGATGCCGTACTGCTGCGCCGTCGCCATGTGCTCTTCGGTGGAGAGCTTGGTGAACTTCATCCGCCCCTCGTACTCGGTGGCCAGCGTGTCCAGCATGGGCGCGATGATGCGGCACGGAGCGCACCAGTTGGCGGTGAAGTCCACCACCACCGGCCCCTGGGCTTCGAGTACCTCGCGCTGGAAGCTCGCGTCGCTCAGTTCGATGACCTCTGCTGACATGACCAGTCCTCCTTGGGGAGGCGCCGGCTGAAGTGCCGTGCCTCGTTGGAGAGAAGGTGTAATGGCGGCGGGGCGGGGGGACGAGAGCCCGCGGCGCAACGCACTG
The DNA here is from genome assembly GCA_046520375.1 of Pyxidicoccus sp. 3LFB2. Taxonomy (GTDB): domain Bacteria; phylum Myxococcota; class Myxococcia; order Myxococcales; family Myxococcaceae; genus Myxococcus. The sequence goes on along the minus strand of JBKGHK010000016.1, from coordinate 19,118 downwards.
TTGCGCGAAGCGCCCCTTACCCGGTGACTTCCCACGGCAGCGAGGCGCTGCGCTCGGACAGCAGCGTCAGGAAGGCGCGCACCTTGGGCGGCAGCTGGCGGCTGCTGGGGTAGACGGCGAACACGGGGATGCCCGGGGGCGTCTGGTCCTCCAGGACGGGGACGAGCAGGCCCCCGCGTACGTCCTCCACGACGAGCGACGCGGGCAGTCGCACCACGCCCAGCCCCGCGCGGGCAGCGGACTGGCCGGCGCGCACGCTGGGCACGCGCAGCCGGCCCGAGACGGGGACGGTCCTCGCGCGCTTGCCCTCGCCGAAGAACCAGACCTCGTCGGTGCCGGGCTCGGCGAGCAGGACGCACTCGTGGCCCTTCAGCTCTTCGGAGGTGCGGGGCGTGCCGTGGCGGCTGAGATAGGTGGGGCTGGCGTAGTAGCCGGTGCGAAGGCGGCCCAGCTTGCGCGCCACCAGTGTGGAGTCCGCGAGCGGCCCGGTGCGCAGGGCCAGGTCATACTCCTCGGCGATGAGGTCCACGTGGGCCTCGGCGAGGGACAGCTCCACGCGCATCAAGGGTTGGCGCAGGAGGAACTCGGAGATGAGGGGCGTGAGCAGCTCGCCCAGCAGGGAGAGGGTGGCGATGCGCAGGGTGCCCTGGGGCGTGCCGCGCGACTCGCTGACCGCGCGGTTGACCTCGAGGGCCTCGGAGACGAGCCGCGCGCAGTGGGCGTGATAGTCCCGCCCGGCCTCGGTGAGGCGCAGCCGGCGCGTGTTGCGCTCGAGCAGTCGGATGCCCAGCCGGGCTTCGAGGGCGGAGAGCCGGCGGCTCACGGTGGACTTGCGCAGGCCCAGCCGCTCGGCGGCGGCAGTGATGCCGCCCGTCGCCACGACTTCGGCGAAGAGGAGCATGTCGTCCAACAGGGGAGGGCTCGGGGACACGGGCGGTAGCCTACAGGGGATGGGTGTATGCCTCCTCCCTGTCCGAGCATCCGGACGGCAAAGAGGGATGGGCAGGGGAAGGAAAGCCGGGTATTCGAGGGACGCTCCAGATGCTTCCCCGGGTTCTTCCATGATGCCGCTTCGCCCCATGCCGCTGTGTGTCGCGCCGATGATGGACTGGACGGACCGGAACTGCCGGTACTTCCACCGGCTGCTCAGTCGGCACACGCTCCTCTACACGGAGATGGTGACCACGGGCGCCATCCTGCACGGCGACCGGGAGCGGCTCCTGGGCTACGAGCCCGCGGAGCACCCGGTGGCGCTGCAGCTGGGAGGCTCGGAGCCGGCGGCGCTGGCCGAGTCGGCGCGCATTGGCGAGGAGTGGGGGTACGACGAAATCAACCTCAACTGCGGCTGTCCGAGTGACCGCGTGCAGTCCGGCCGCTTCGGCGCGTGCCTGATGGCGGAGCCGGACCTCGTGGCCCGGCTGGTGGGGGCGATGCGCGAGGCGGTGAGCATCCCGGTGACGGTGAAGTCGCGCATCGCGATTGATGACCTGGAGGAGTGGCCGACGCTCGAGTCCTTCATCCGGAAGGTCTCCGCGGCGGGCTGCACGCGCTTCATCATCCACGCGCGCAAGGCGTGGTTGCAGGGGCTGAGCCCGAAGGAGAACCGGGACGTGCCGCCGCTGAACTACGACCTGGTGTACCGGGTGAAGACCGAGTTCCCGCACCTGGACATCAGCATCAACGGGGGCATCAAGACGCTGGACGCTGCCGCCGAGCACCTGAAGCACGTGGACGGGGTGATGATGGGCCGCGCCGTCTACGAGAGCCCATACCTGCTGGCCGAGGCGGACCGCCGCTTCTTCGGTGCCGAGGAGGCCCCGCCCGAGCGCCATGCGGTGGTGGAGGCGATGCTCCCGTACATCGAGCGGCGCATGCAGCAGGGCGCGCCGCTGGGGGCGATGACACGGCACATGTTGGGGCTGTTCCAGGGACTGCCCGGTGCGCGAGCGTGGCGCAGGCACCTGAGTGAGAACGCGCACAAGTCGGGGGCGGGGCCGGAGGTAGTCCTGGCCGCGCTCGCGAAGGTGCGCCGGGCTCCCGAGGCCGAGGTGGCGGCGTAGCGTCGAGGTCGGAGGGCAGACCCGAGTCATGCTCGGCATGCCCCGGAACCCGCATGTGGCTGTTGCCCACGGCTGGCCGGAGATCGTGGGCGCTTCAGCGGACCGGAAGCTCGCGGAAGGTCAGGCCGTCCAGCTCGAAGCGCTCGACGACGTCCTTGAAGCGCTCGGTGACGACGAGCACGGTCGCGAAGTTGCGCAGCCGGAAGAGGTCCAAGTCGCTGGGAAGCGAGGTTGCGTCGAGGATGGGGTCCTTGGGCAGGCTGAAGCCACGGCGGCCACATTTCGGGCACGGCGGGGGTGTGCTGCGCGGAATGCAGTCCGCATGCAGAAGCCCGCGCGGAGAGATGTGCAGGTCGAGCAGCTCCGCGACCCCTTTGGGGCGGAAGCTCATCTCCGTGCGGCAGCCGCGCAGTCCTAGAAGCCCCTCTCTTTGAAGTGCCTCAAGCGCATCTGGCCGGACGAGCAGGATGTCTCCGTATTGGTGGATGAATGCGGAGAACGGCCCTCTGGCTCTTCCCACCAGGGGACCGAAGGTGGCTGTGGGCTCAAGCGGGTCATCTGGAGCCAGGAGCGGACGGACCTGATCGCGTAGTCGCTCGTACTCGTCGTAGTTCTCCTCCAGGCGGGCCTTCAGATACTTCCGAGCTTCTGGCAGCACGGACAGGTCCACGGCTGGGTAGTTGTTACCCGTACCGCCCCAGATGGCCTTGCACACAGGACATGAGACGCCAGGGAGCTTCCACTTGTAGGCAGCGTCGTAGGTGCCCTTCTGGAGATTGATGTCTCCACGGTCCAACTTGTAGAGCGGCATGGCGTCAGTACTCAATCGGAGGCCCTGCCAGGAGATGGTAGGGGAGGATGGGGCCAATCAGATCAAAGCGGATGATGAGCTCGCGCGCGTAGCGGTACATCTCCTCCTGGTTTGCGCCGATGTGTGCTTCCTGGAAGTTCCTCCAGGCGTCATTCCAAGCTCCACCGTTAGGGCCCTTGTGGATACGATGATGCGTCTTGATGTCGAGCAACATCGTCTCTTTATGAATGTTGATTCCTCGGGACTCGAACCAGGACTTCAACCGCTGCTCTTGCGGAAAGATGTGGTGCTTCTCCCTGGGCTGTGACGCCAGGGCCTTCGCCATCTCCAGCAGCTTCTTCTGGCTCGGCAGCAGTTCCCGCCCGTACCAGTGGATGACGAAGACCGGCTCTGGCCGTCCGGCCTGCTGCCAGGGATAGCCCCAGTTGCGTTGGGGTGAGCGGACCGCGCTGGGCGGAATGACGAAGGCGCCCCGCGCCCGGACAATCCGCCCGGGCACCAGGTCGTCACAGCGAAAGAGCCCGCATGCGTCCTCGGCGCAGAGGAACGTGGTGCACGTGCCCTCGTCGAGCCGGGTGTACGCCTCGGGGTACTCCGCCGCGTCCGGAACCGGCGGAGTCGACGCGCAGGACCACAGCACCGCACTCAGCCACAACACCCAGACTCGGTACCAACGCATGAGCCTCCAGACTGGTCCCGACGGCAGGGCCGCCCAGAGGTCATATCAGTACCGTCGCGCCTCTCTTCCCAGGAACCTCACTCGTAGCTGCTATCGGCTGGCGTTCCTTTTTCAGCTCCCCGAAGGGGCGCAGCGATGTCAGCGGACCGGAAGCTCTCGGAAGGTCAGTCCGTCCAGCTCGAAACGCTCGACGATGTCTTTGAAGCGCTCGGTGACGACGAGCACGGTCGCGAAGTTGCGCAGTCGGAACAGGTCCAGGTCTGAAGGCAGCGAGGCTGCGTCGAGGATGGGCGCCTTGGGGAGGCTGAACCCATGGCGGCCACACTTCGGGCATGGTGGGGGCGTGCTTCGCGGGATGCAGTCCGCGTGCAGGAGCCCGCGTGGCTCGATGTGCAGGTCGAGCAGCTCGGGGACGCCCTTGGGACGGAAGAGCATTTCCGTGCGGCAGCCACGGAGCCCTCGGAGTCCCTCGCCCTGCAACACTTCCAGGGCCTCTGGAAGGACCAGCAGGATGTCACCGTACTGATGGATGAAGGCGGAGAAGGGACCTCGGGCTTTTCCCACCAGAGGACCAAATCTGGCTCCAGGCTCAAGTGGGTAGTCTGGAGGGAGTAGAGGGCGGACCTGGTCGCGTAGCCTCTCGTACTCCTCGAAGTTCTCCTCCAGGCGGGCCTTCAAATACTTCCGGGCCTCCGGCAGCACTGACAGGTCCACGGCCGGGTAGTTGGTTCCCGCTCCGCCCCAGATGGCCTTGCACGTAGGACACGAGACGCCAGGCAGTTTCCACTTGTAGGCGGCGTCATAGGTGCCCTTCTGGAGATTGATGTCTCCAAGGTCCAGTTCGTAGAACCGCATGGCGTCAGTACTCAATCGGAGGCCCTGCCAGGAGATGGTAGGGAAGAATGGGGCCAATCAAATCGAAGCGGATGATGAGCTCACGCGCATACCGGTACATGTCCTCCTGGGACGCACGCCGATTCGCTCTCTGGAACTTTCGCCATGCGTCATTCCAGGGGCCTCCCCTGGACCCTTTGTGGATGCGGTGATGGGTCTGAAGGTCGAGGAGCATCGTCTCCTTGTGAATGTTGATGCCTTGGAACTCGAACCACTCCTTCAACCCCACTTCTTGAGGGAAGATGTGATGCTTCTCTCTGGGCTGTGAAGCCAGGGCCCTCGCCATCTCCAGCAGCTTCTTCTGGCTCGGCAGCAGTTCCCGCCCGTACCAGTGGATGACGAAGACCGGCTCTGGCCGTCCGGCCTGCTGCCAGGGATAGCCCCAGTTGCGTTGGGGTGAGCGGACCGCGCTGGGCGGAATGACGAAGGCGCCCCGCGCCCGGACAATCCGCCCGGGCACCAGGTCGTCACAGCGAAAGAGCCCGCATGCGTCCTCGGCGCAGAGGAACGTGGTGCACGTGCCCTCGTTGAGCCGGGTGTAGGCCTCGGGGTACTCCGCCGCGTCCCGCTCGTCCGGAGATGGCGGAGTCGACGCGCAAGACCACAGCACTGCGCACAGCCACAACAACCAGACTCGGTGCCAACGCATGAGTCTCCAGACGGACCCCGACGGCAGGGCCTGCAGGAGGTCATATCAGTGCCGTCGCGCCTCTCTTCCCAGGAACTTCTCTCGTCGCCGCCAGTGGCGGGCGTTCCTTTTTCCGCTCTGCGAAGGGACGGAGTGAAGTCAGCGGACCGGAAGCTCGCGGAAGATGAGGCCGTCCAGCTCGAAGCGCTCGACGACGTCCTTGAAGCGCTCGGTGACGACGAGCACGGTCGCGAAGTTGCGCAGCCGGAAGAGGTCCAGGTCTGAAGGCAGCGAGGCTGCGTCGAGGATGGGCGCCTTGGGGAGGCTGAAGCCATGGCGGCCACACTTCGGGCACGGTGGGGGCGTGCTGCGCGGAATGCAGTCCGCGTGCAGGAGCCCGCGTGGCTCGATGTGCAGGTCGAGCAGCTCTTCGACGCCCTTGGGGCGGAAGAGCATCTCCGTGCGGCAGCCCCGGAGCCCTTTGAGTCTCTTGCCCTGCAACGCTTCCAGGGCCTCGGGCAGGACGAGCAGGATGTCGCCGTACTGGTGAACGAATGCGGAGAAGGGACCTCGGGCCTTCCCTACCAGGGGACCAAAGGTGGTTCCGGGTCTAAGAGGGACATCTGGAGGGAGTAGGGGACGAACCTGGTCGCGCAGCCTCTCGTACTCCTCGAAGTTCTCTTCCAAGCGGGCCTTCAAATACTTCCGGGCCTCTGGCAGCACAGACAAGTCTATGGCCGGATAGTGGGGGCCTGCTCCGCCCCAGATTGACTTGCACGTAGGACACGAGACGCCAGGCAGCTTCCACTTGTGGGCGGCATCGTATGTGCCCTTCTGGCGATCGATATCTCCAGGGTTCAGCTCGTAGAACCTCATGGTGTCAGTACTCAATCGGGGGCCTACCAGCAGATGGTAGGACAGGATGGGGCCGAACAAGTCAAAGCGGATGATGAGCTCCCGCGCATACCGGTACATGTCTTCTTGGTCAGCGCTCTCATGCGCTTTCCGGAACTCCCGCCATGCACGGTTCCATGGCCCCCCAGTGGCCCCTTTGTGAATGCGATGGTGGGTTTCAATGTCGAGCAACATCGTCTCTTTATGGATGTTGATGCCTTGGAACTCGAACCACTCCTTCAACCCCGCTTCCTGCGGAAAGATGTGGTGCTTCTCCCTGGGCTGTGACGCCAGGGCCTTTGCCATCTCCAGCATCTTCTTCTGGCTGGGCAGCAGCTCCCACGCGTCCTCGGCGCAGAGGAACGTCGTGCACGTGCCCTCGTCGAGCCGGGTGTACGCCTCCGGGTACTCCGCCGCGTCCTGCGCGTCCGGATACGGCGGAGTCGACGCACAAGACCACAGCGCTGCGCACAGCCACAGAACCTGGTGCCACCTCATGGTGCCCTCAGTCAGTTACAGCGACAGCCCTGACAGGAGGTCATAGCAGCATCGCGCCTGCTGCTTCCCGTGTTCCAGTGGCGTGCCTCTCCGCTTCGCGGAGAACGGATGCACCATGGCGCAGCGCAGGGTTTCACCGTCCGTAAGCGGCGTGTCATGCACCGCTCTCATGAAGCACCGGCTCGCTGGCGCGGACAGCGCTACCGCCGTGCAGACTCCGCGAGCCCCGCGCGCAGCTCATCCAGCAGCCCGGGTGAATCCCCCTCCCGGAACGCGGCAAGCCCCGCCTCGAAGTCCGCCCGCGCCCCCTCCGCATCCCCCAGCCGCGCCCGCAGCACGCCCCGCTCCCGCAGCAGTTCCGGGTCCACGTCCTCACCCTCCTGCGTGGCGAGCGCCTCCGTGAGGTCCTTCACCGCCTCCTCCACCCGTCCCAGCCGTGCCCTCACCCCGCGCGCTGCTGCAGCAGCCACGCATTGCCAGGGTCCTCCGCAATCGCCAGCGTCCAGTCCCGCTCCGCCTCCACGTCACTCCCCAGCGCCGCCAGCGACTCCGCGCGCTTCATGTGGATGACGAGCGCCTTCCGGTACCCACCGGCCACCAGCGCATCGAAGTCCGCCACCGCCTCCTCGTGCCGCCCCAGCCGCGCCAGTGACAGCGCCCGGTGCAGCCGCGTGGTGTTGTGCCCGGGCGCCAGCTCCAGCACGCGCTCGTACCAGACGAGCGCCTCCGCCGGCTCCCCACCCCAGATGCCCAGCGTCTGTCCCAGCTCGCTCAGGATGCGCACCTGTCGCGGGTACGCCTCCGCGAGCTGGCGGATGAGCGCGAGCGCCGACGCATACCGGCCGCTCCTGCGCAGCCGGTCCACCTCGCGCATCTGCTCGGACACCTCCGGAGGCCACGCCTCGCGCCCGTTCCGCTCCACCATTCGCGGCTCACCCACCGGCAGGGAAGGCGCGGCACGCGGCTTCATAATCCCGCCACCAGCCATTCAGCGCCTGCATGTCCGTGGCGCGCGGCTCATCCCCGGGGCCCGCCATGTCCAGGTACGCGCTGAGCAGCGGCCGGAAGTGCGGGTGTGCGCAGCGCTCGATGATGTCCTGCGCCCTCCGCTTCGGAGACCGGATGTCCATGTTGAGCGCGTAGCCCTGCTCGGTGACGACGCACTTGATGTCGTGCTCCGTGTGGTCGATGTGCCGCACGTACGGCATCACACAGCTCACCGTCCGCCCGTCCTTCAGCCTGCGCGTCGACGGCGTGTGGACGATGCTCAGATAGGCATTGCGGAAGAAGTCCCCCGAGCCTCCCAGCCCGTTGACGATGCGCGAGCCGTCGATGTGCGTCGAATTCACATGCCCGTAGATGTCCACCTCGATGGGCGTGTTCATCGCGATGACAAACAGCCGGGAGATGATTTCCGGGCTGTTCGACAGCCACATCGGCCGCAGCACCAGCCTGTCCCGACAGCGCTCGAACAACTGCATGAAGCGCTGGCGCCCCTCGGCGGAGAAGGACACCGCCGTGGAGGACGCGTACTCGAACTTCGCGTCGTCCTCCACGTAGCGCAGCATCCCGTCCTGGAACACCTCGGTCCAGAAGCGAATCTTCTGGAAGGGCGAGTCGTACAGCTCGCCGATGATGGCGTTGGCCACGTTGCCCACCCCGGACTGGATGGGCGGCAGCCGCTTGCCCCAGTTGTACTGCTCCCGGCACTGGAGCAGGAAGTCGATGACGTTCCTCGCGATGCGCTTGTCCGTGTCGTCCGCGGCCTTGAAGGGCACCGCATGGTCCGGCGTGCGCGACTCCACCACCGCCACCACCTTGCGCAGGTCGATTTCCACGTACGGGTTGCCGATGCGGTCCCTCACATTGACGACTGGCAGCGGCCAGCCCACATGCGGGTGCACCGCCGGCACGACAATGTCGTGGAAGCCCGTGTAGTCCGGCACCGAGGTATTCACCTCCAGGACAATCTTCTTCGCGCGGGTGAGCGCCTCCACGCTGATGCCCACCGACGACGTGAGGATGACGCTGCCATTGCGGCGGATGCGAGACACCTCCACCACCGCCACGTCCACGTCCCCATAGAAGCCGTACATGAGGTTGCGCGCGAAGGCGGACAGGTGCACGTCCGTGAAGTCCATCTCCCCCGCGTGGATGCGCCGGCGCGACGCGGCCGAGGACATGTACGGCCCGCGCTTGCGGATGAAGGGCGCCAGCGGGCCCTCCACGTCCTCGGAGAGCGAGGCGCCGGTCAGCAGGGTGATGCGTGACTGGGGCGCGTTCTGGGAGAAGTGGAAGGCCAGCGCCGGGAGGAACGTCTTGGGCTCGCCCGACTTGGTGAAGCCACTGATGGCCAGCGTGTTGCCATCGGTGACGTGCTTCACCGCCTCCTCGACGGGGACGACCCTGGCCAGCAGTTCCGGGTTCTCGATGCGGTCCTTCAGGGAGCTCGTCGCGGTCATAGGTGATGGGGGAACGGCCAGGGGGGGACGGTCGTTCTCGCCCGCGGGAAGATGACACGGCGCGTGCTCCTCCGGGGGCCAAGGTAGGGGGCGGGCCAGGGGCTTCTGCCCGGAAGCGGGCAGGTCGGGCGGCTCGGGAAGAGGGGGCCAGGCAAGCGTGTTGGGGGGGCCGCGATTCCGTCCTACGGTTCGCGGCGGGCCGCCGCCAGGCTCCGCCCCTACCAGACAGCCACCCTTTCGTTGGGAGACCCCCTTCTCATGCGTAAGCTCCTCTTCGCCGGTGCGGGCATGGCCGTGCTCGTGTCCGCCGGTTGCGCGACGACCGCCCAGCCCGCCCAGGAGTCCCGGAACATGGCTTCCGCCCCCAGCACCCCCGCCGCCGCTCCCGCCGCCCCCGCGGCCACCGAATCCAACCCGCTGCTGGCGAAGTGGTCCGGCCCGTACGGCGGGGTGCCCCCGTTCGCCCAGGTGAAGGTGGAGCACTTCAAGCCCGCGCTCGAGGCGGCCATGGAGGAGAACCGCCGCGAAATCGCCGCCATCGTCGGCGACACCTCCGCCCCCACCTTCGAGAACACGATTGTGGCGCTGGAGGCCGCGGGCAAGACGCTCTCCGACGTGGAGACGCTCTACGGCATCTGGAGCGGCTCCATGAGCAACCCGGAGGTCCAGTCGCTCCAGCGGGAGATGGCGCCGAAGCTCGCGGCCTTCGAGGACGAAATCTACCAGAACGCGGGCCTCTTCAAGCGCATCGAGGCCGTCTACAACTCGCCCGACAAGGCGAAGCTCACGCCCGAGCAGCAGCGGCTCACCTGGCTGCACTACACGCGCTTTGCCCGCTCGGGCGCGAAGCTGGACGCGGCGGCGAAGCAGAAGCTGGCCGCCATCAACCAGCGCCTCGCGTCGCTCTACACGTCCTTCAGCCAGAATGTGCTGGCCGACGAGGAGGGCTACACCGTCGTCCTCGAGTCCGAGGCCGACCTCGCGGGGCTGCCCGACTCCGTGCGCGCGGGCGCGGCGGCCGCGGCCGAGTCGCGCGGCATGAAGGGCAAGTGGGTCATCACCAACACGCGCTCCTCCATGGAGCCGTTCCTGACGTACTCGTCCCGGCGCGACCTGCGCGAGAAGGTGTGGCGCAACTACGTCAACCGCGGCGACAACAAGGACGCGCGCGACAACAACGCCATCATCGCCGAGGTGCTGAAGCTGCGCGCCGAGCGCGCGACGCTGCTGGGCTACAAGACGCACGCGCACTGGCGGCTCGAGAACACCATGGCGAAGTCGCCCGAGCGCGCCATGGAGCTGATGGAGGCCGTGTGGAAGCCCGCCGTCGCCCGCGTCCACGAGGAGGTGCGGGACATGCAGGCCGTGGCGGACAAGGAGGGCGCGAAGCTGAAAATCGAGCCCTGGGACTACCGCTACTACGCGGAGAAGGTCCGCAAGGCGAAGTACGACCTGGACCAGAACGAGGTGAAGCCCTACCTCCAGCTGGAGAAGCTGCGCGAGGGCATGTTCTGGGTGGCGGGGGAGCTGTTCGGCTTCGCCTTCACCCCGGTGAGCGACGTGCCCGTCTACCACCCCGACGTGCGCGTCTGGGAGGTGAAGGACAAGGCCAGCGGCCGGCACGTGGGCCTGTGGTACTTCGACCCGTATGCCCGCCAGGGCAAGCGCTCGGGCGCGTGGATGAACGCGTACCGCAGCCAGGAGCGCTTCCGCGGTGAAGTCACCACCCTCGTCTCCAACAACTCCAACTTCGTGAAGGGCGGGCCCGGCGAGCCGGTGCTCATCAGCTGGGAGGACGCCTCCACGCTGTTCCACGAGTTCGGCCACGCGCTGCATGGCCTCAGCTCCAACGTGACGTACCCGTCGCTGGCGGGCACCTCCGTGGCGCGCGACTACGTGGAGTTCCCCTCGCAGCTCTTGGAGCACTGGCTGTCCACGCCGGAGGTGCTCAACACCTACGCGCTGCACTACCAGACGGGGAAGCCGATTCCGAAGGCGCTGGTGTCCCGCATCGAGAAGGCCGCCACCTTCAACCAGGGCTTCGCCACGGTGGAGTACCTGTCCAGCGCGCTCATCGACATGAAGCTGCACCTGGCGGGCGCCACGCCCATCGACCCGGACGCCTTCGAGCGCGACACGCTGAATGCGCTGGGCATGCCGAAGGAAATCGTCATGCGCCACCGCACGCCGCAGTTCGGCCACGTGTTCGCGGGCGACGGGTACTCGGCGGGCTACTACAGCTACCTGTGGTCCGACACGCTGACGGCGGACGCCTACGAGGCCTTCACGGCGGGCAAGGGCGCCTACGACAGGGCGGTGGCCGAGAAGCTGCGCAAGAATGTCTTCTCCGTGGGCAACACGCTGGACCCGGCCGAGGCCTACCGCGGCTTCCGAGGCCGTGACGCGGGCATCGACGCGCTGATGCGCAAGCGCGGCTTCCCCGTCCCGCGCGCGGCGGCGCAGGCGAAGGACGCGAAGTAGCACGGGCCGCGCAGGGCCCCTGGGAAGGCGTCCCCGGGGGCCCTATTCGTCCAGCGGGAAGAAGTGGCTGAAGGGGCCCGGGCCCCGGCCCAGCGCCAGCGGGTGCTCCAGCGCGGCGGTGACGTACACCTTGGCGCGCCGGGTGGCCTCCAGCGGGTCGCGCCCAGCGCGAGATGCGCGGCGATGGCCGCGGACAGCGTGCAGCCGGTGCCGTGGGTGTTGCGCGTCTCCACCGAGCGCAGGTGCAGCGTCTCCAGCTGCTCGCCGTCGAACCAGACGTCCGTGCCGCGCAGGGCGCCCGCCATGCCTCCGCCCTTCACCAGCACCGCCCGGGGCCCCAGCCGGTGGATGCGGCGCGCGGCCTCGCGCATGTCCTCCAGCGTGCGCAGCTCCATGCCCGCGAGCAGCTCGGCCTCGTGGCGGTTGGGCGTGGCCACGGTGGCCAGCGGCAGGAGCAGCTCCTTCAGTGCCCCCACCGCCGCGTCGTCGATGAGCCGTGCCCCGGCGCGCGACACCATGACGGGGTCCACCACCAGCGGCCCCAGCTTCAGCTCGCGCAGCCGCGAGGCCACCGTGGTGATGATGTCCGGGTTGACGAGCATGCCCGTCTTCACCGCGCCGGCGCCGATGTCCGTCGCCACCGCGTCGATTTGCGCGGCCACGGAGGCCGCGGGCAGCACGTCCACCCGGGTGACGCCCAGCGTGTTCTGCGCGGTGATGGCCGTCAGCGCGCTGGTGCCATGGATGCGGTGGAACGCGAAGGTGCTCAGGTCGGCCTGGATTCCGGCGCCGCCACCGCTGTCCGAGCCGGCGATGGTGAGCGCTGTCGGGACGGGCTTGTGGGTCTCCATGCCCCCATGGTGGGGCAGCGCCCGCGTCAGGGCCAGCACTCCGGACGGCCACCCGGGGTGTCCACGAGGCGGCGGCACCGGGGTCGGCTTTCCCGCCCCGACGTAGGCCTATCGGCTGAAATCAGCCCCGAAGGCACTACACAAATCACGGGCATGCTGTAGCTTTCCGTCCTCACAGGGGGTAGCTCCATGTGGCGGAATGTGCGTCTGTTCGCGGTTCCTGTGGTGGTGGGCGCGGTGGCGGTGGCGGGCGTCTCGGCCTCGGCGAGGGAGCGCCCCCGGCCGAAGTGCGTGAAAATCTCCGGCACGCTGACGAGCGCGATGAGCACCGGGGGCTGCGCCAGTCCGGTGGGCATCTGCACCACGGGCGAGTTCAAGGGGGACGGGCTGCTGAAGGGCCGCACGAGCTTCGTGGCCGACTCGCTCCAGCCGGCGGCGGCCACCGAGGCGGCCACCACCCTCGTCTACTCGGGGCTGCTGACCATCCACACGAAGCAGGGCACGCTGACCACCCGTGACACCGGCATCCTCGACACCGAGAACGGGCTCATCGGGGCGAGGGACGTCGTCGTGAGCGGCACCGGCATCTTCGCCGGCGCCACCGGCTACATCCTCTTCCAGGGCACCGGCACGTCCACCTTCGTCAACGAGGCGAGCGGGGAAATCTGCCTCCAGCGGTGAGGCGCCCGCCTTTGCTCACGGGTCCAGGAACGCGCGCTTCAGCGACTGGATGAGCGGCTGGCGCTGGCCCTCGGGAGCCCCGGACCGGTAGCCCTGGTTGAGGGTCCAGATGATGGCCCCTCCCAGGCCCTGGTCTCGCACGAACCGGCCCTTGGCCGCGATGGAGCGCTCGTCCTCGTAGGAGACGTAGTCGCAGAGCTCGGGACCGGCGGGCAGGTTGAAGGTCAGATAGGACGCCTGCGCCCTGTCGTCCCAGCGGTAGGCCTCGGGCTGGTAGTAGTCCCGCATGATGAAGTTGAAGCTCATCTTGTTGTCACCGGACCCGACGTAGGCGCCCGAGCGCTCCGCGAACGAGATGCGCGGCTCGTTCACGCCACGAAAGCACTGCCCGAAGAAGCCGATGCCGATGCCCAGCCGTCCCGGAGGGACTCCCGCGGCCAGATACATACCGACGGAGCCGGCGACGGAGGTGGGGCGGTTGGGCGAATGGTCCGTCAGCGGGCTGGAGTGCCAGCTCTCCCAGCCCGTCACGTTATAGGCCATGGAGTAGGACATGATGTTCAGCTGGTCGACGCGCGCCGCGAGCTGCGCCATGAACGCCGCCCGCGCCTTGCTGATGCCGAAGTTGAGGTTCTCCGGATACACCGGCACGGTGAGGATGATGTCGGGCCGGGCGGCGCGCAGGTCGTCCAGCAGCGCCAGCAGCCGCTCCCCGTCATCGGGGCGGGGGGGCCGGGGGCATTCCTCGTCGGGACGGCAATCCTCGTTGGCGGGCCTTTCCGCGGCCAGGTCGATGGGTTCCCAATCCACGTCGATGCCGTCGTAGCCCAGCTCATCCATGAGCCGGAGCAGGTTGTTGACGAAGATGGGGCGTGACTCGGGGGTCGTGGCCTGCACGAAGTTGCCGTGCTCGCCATCGCCTCCCAGCATCATCAAAGCCTTGCGTCCCTGGGCATGCGCCCGCTCCGACAGCTCCTTCGCGACGCGGCGCCCGTGGACGGGGTCCGGGTGGATGTCCAGGTCGGGGTTCACCCAACCATAGATCCCCGGCTTGAAGCGGCCCACGGCGAGGTGGGTGATGCCCGACAGGTCCACCTCCTTCACCGGGAGATCAGCGCCTACCAGCGCCCCATAACCAACCCAGTAGCCCATCACCCAGCTCGCCGGCGCTCCACCGGCCTGGGGCCGAATCCACGGGGTGAGGGCCTCGGGACTGTCCCCCTGCTCGTTGATGGCCACCACCTTGAAACGGTAGGGCACCCCGTTGAGCAGGTCGGGAATGAGCGCCTGCACCTCGTGCGCCTTCGCATCGACTGTGGCGCCGCCCGGCTCCACGGTGATGCGGTAGCCCGTCAGGGGGCGCCCCCCGAAGCTCGCGGGCGGCACCCAGCTCAGGTACATGGCCTTGTTGCCCGTCGTCGCGCGGACGGCGCGGGGCGGGCCCGGGACGGTGGGCTCGTCCACCGCCGCGCCTGCCTGCGGCGTCACCGGGTCCGTCGGCAGCGAGCCCGGGCCTTCTCCCGCGGCGTTCACCGCCGACACCTTGAAGGTGTACGAGATGCCGTTGGTGAGCCCGAGCACGGTGGCCTGCCTCACGTCCGCCGTGACGATGGCGCCGCCACAGAGGGGCTCGCAGCGGACCATGTAGTACATGAGCGGGTTGCCGCCATCCGCCGTGGGAGGCGCCCACGTCAGCAGCGCGAGGCTGTCCGCGGCGTTGACCGTCACCGCCTGCGGGGCTCCTGGCAGTCCCGTCCCATCGGGCTTTCCGTCGCCACAACCCCCCAGCAACGTGCCCAGCAGGAGCGGAATCACCACCCACGGCTTCATCGCGGAACGCTTCGTCACGGCATCAACCCCCTCGGAAACACGCCCTATATAAGGGGGCCCACTGACATCAATAGCGGAAAAATAAACATATAGGGTTATCGGGGTTTACGGACCTGAGTTGCGGTTGCACCTGTCTCAGGATGTGAGAAACCCGGGGCGTCAGGAGCCGCATTCCGGCGGATGGGGCCCTCCTTTTCGGGCGGTGGGCGAAGCGGGCCTCACGCGGTCTGCTACCGTTCCGCCCCCTTTTCGCGAGCCCGCCGATGAAACGCCTCCTCCTGCTGCTCCTCCTTGGCCTGTGTCTGCTGGCTGGCGTCCTCGTGGTGCGGGCGCTCCGCTTCGGCTCCCGACAAGTCGCCCCGGAGCCCGCCGCGCCGTTCTCCGTGGACGCGGACGCGGCGGCGGCCCGGCTCGCCGGAGCGCTGCGGCTCAAGACGGTGGCCGCGTCGGACGGGGTGCCAGCCGAGGACGCCGCCTTCACCGCGCTGCATGACTACCTGCGGGCCCAGTTCCCCCGCGTCCACGCGGCGCTGCGGCGCGAGCCGGTGGGCTCGCACTCCGCCCTCTATACCTGGGCGGGGACGGACGCGTCGCTCAAGCCCGCGCTGCTGATGGGGCACCTGGACGTGGGTGCCCGTGGAGCCCGGCACCGAGGCGGCCTGGACGCGCCCGCCGTTCAGCGGCGATGTGGCGGACGGGTACGTCTGGGGCCGGGGCGCGCTGGACGACAAGGGCAGCGTGCTGGCCATCCTCGAGGCCGTGGAGGCGCTGCTCGCGGCGGGCTATCAGCCCCGGCGCACGGTGCTGCTGGCCTTCGGCGGGGACGAGGAGGTGGGCGGCCACCAGGGCGCGGAGGCCATGGCGCGCATGCTCCGCGAGCGCAACGTGACGCTGGAGTCCGTGCTGGACGAGGGGGGGATGATGCTCACGGGCACCGTGCCGGGCGTGGCCGCGCCGGTGGCCCTGGTGGGCGTGGCCGAGAAGGGCTTCACCAGCGTGGAGCTGGTGGTGGAGGGGGAGGGCGGCCACTCCTCCATGCCTCCGAAGCAGACGGCGGTGGGCATCCTCAGCCGCGCCGTCACGCGCCTGGAGGAACAGCCGATGCCCGCCGAGCTGCGCGGGGGCAGCCGGGCCCTCTTCGACTTCATGGGGCCGGAGATGCCCTTCGGCATGCGGCTCGTCTTCGCCAACCTGTGGCTCTTCGAGCCGCTGGTGCTGCGCCAACTGGGCGCCCAGCCCTCCACCAACGCGGCGGTCCGCACCACCACCGCGGCCACCATGTTCGAGGGCAGCGTGAAGGACAACGTGCTGCCGGCCCGGGCCCGCGCGGTGGTGAACTTCCGCATCCTCCCCGGCGACACCGTGGAGGGCGTGCTCGCCCATGTGCGCCGCGTGGTGGATGACCCCCGGGTGAAGGTGGGCACGCTGCGCTTCCAGAGCGAGGCCTCACCGGTGTCGCGCACGGACTCGGAGGCCTGGGGCGTGCTGCAGCGGAGCATCCGCCAGGTGTTCCCCGAGGCCCTCGTCGCCCCGTACCTCATGGTGGGCGCCGCCGACGCGCGCTACTTCACCGGGCTGAGCGACAGCGTCTACCGCTTCATGCCCCTGCGCCTGGAGCGCGAGGACCTCCCGCGCCTCCATGGCCGCGACGAGCGCGTGTCCGTGCAGGGCTATGCGGGCGCGGTGCGCTTCTATGCCCAGTACCTTTGCAACGCCGCGGACTGAAACACGCGAGACAGGCGCAAGCAGGCGTCCGGGGGCGTCTGCCTCGCTTTGTGAGACAGCGGGGAAGCCGGGGTTGCCTGCTCTGGGCAACATGGGTGTGGATGTGGGGGCAGGTCCCTCGTACAGAGCGAAAGTCCGCTCGCCCTGCAGATGTGCGTGCTCCCTGCACCTGGGGAGGGGCACCGAGGGGCCGTGCTGATGCAATGCATTGACACATGACTCAACCAATTTCAGCATCTGTGGTCATGCAGACCCCCCTCAAGCATACCCCCCGATTCGCGAGACTCGTGCTCGCCTCACTTCTTGTCGCTCTCGCCGCATGCGGCGGCGGCGACGGTGGCTCCGGAAAGCCGGATGGCGGCTCCAATCCTCCGGACCCGACGGACTCTGGCGTCGACGCGGGCACCCTCACCTGCGGTGACCGCGAAAAGCAGCCCAACGAGGTCTGTGACGACGGCAACGCGGTGAGCGGCGACGGCTGCAACGCCACCTGCACCGTCGTGGAGTCCGGCTGGTCCTGCGACACCATCGGCCGCCCGTGCATCCGCACCGAGGGCTGTGGCAACGGCCGCGTCGAGGCCGGCGAGGCGTGCGACGACCGGAACATCACCTCCAATGACGGCTGCAGCGCCACCTGCACGGTGGAGGCTGGCTGGAACTGCCGCAGTCCGGTGGCCGCTGCCAGGCCGCGGCGTGTGATGACGGCATCATGCCGGCGACGAGGAGTGCGAGGACGGCAACACCGCCAACAACGACGGCTGCAGCTCCGTGTGCCGCCTGGAGTCCGGCTGGAAGTGCCCCACCCTCGGCCAGGCCTGCGTCCGCACCACCTGTGGCGACAGCAGGGTCGAGGGCACCGAGCAGTGCGACGACGGCAACAACGACATGGGCGATGGCTGCTCGCCCCTGTGCGTGAAGGAGCCCAACTGCACCAACGGCGTCTGCCAGGCCGTGTGCGGCGACGGCGTCATGCTGCCCAACAGCACCGCCGAGGAGTGCGACGACGGCAACACGCGCGCCAACGATGGCTGCTCGCCGACGTGCGCCCTCGAGGAGGGCTTCGCGTGCCAGGTCATCAAGGACGCCCCGCCGGCCACGGTGGCCATCCCCGTCGTGTACCGCGACTTCCGCGGCAGTGACCTCCCGGCGTCCGGCGGCCTGCCGAGCGGCCACATCGACTTCGAGAACAAGAACGGCGGAGAGAAGGGCATCGTCGCGACCACGCTGGGCCCCGACGGCAAGCCCCAGTACGCGCGGGCCTCCGGCGGCACCAGCACCACCGCGGGCAAGGCGACGTTCGACCAGTGGTACCGGGACGTGCAGAACGTCAACAAGACGGTCGTGAGCACGTTGGATCTGGTGCGCCAGGGCGATGGCTCGTACGTGTTCGACGACCAGACCTTCTTCCCGCTCGACAGCGCGGGCTGGGTGGCGTCGGGCAACGAACCCCGCCGCAGGGACAACAACAACGTGGAGCGCAACTTCAGCTTCACCAGCGAGGCCCGTTACTGGTTCGAGTACAAGGGCACCGAGGTGCTCACCTTCCGCGGCGACGACGACGTGTGGGTGTTCATCAACGAGAAGCTGGCGCTCGACCTGGGCGGCGTCCACGGCGCGGAGAACGGCAGCATCAACCTGGCCCAGCAGGCCACCGCGCTGGGCCTCGAGCCCAAGCGCATCTATGAGGTCGTGGTGCTCCAGGCCGAGCGCCACACCTCCCAGTCCTCGTACCGCCTCACGCTCAACAACTTCGAGACCCAGCGCACGGTGTGCACCGCCACGTGCGGCAACGGCGACGTGGAGGAGGACAAGGGCGAGGAGTGCGACGACATCGCCAATGACGGTGGCTACGGGCAGTGCGGCCGTGGCTGCGTGTGGGGCCCGCGCTGCGGCGACGGCGACACGCAGGAGGAGTTCGGCGAGGAGTGCGACGACGCCAACGCCAACCCGCGCGACGGCTGCGACAACACCTGCAAGCTCATCATCGGCTGAGCCCGCGCCCGCAGTCGCGGTAGCGGTGTGAAGGTTCCGCTCCGGGAGTGCACCTCCCGGAGCGGGTCATCCCCGCCCCCCCCTGGGGGCGGGGGGGGGCCGGGCAGGGGAGCAGCCGCTCCTGGCTCCAGGGCGGGCCGGGTCGCACGCGTGAGGCCGTCTGGTATGGTCCCCGCGCGCTCCATGGCCTCCCGTTCGTTCCTCCGACTTCTGGCCCTCCTGTCCCTCGTGCTGGCCGTTTCGGCCCCGGGGGCGGCGCCCCGCTCCAAGGCGCTGCCGCCGGTGGATGAGGTGATGGGGAGGCTCCGCCAGCTCGAGACGGCCCGCGTGCTGGGCCGGGCCCGTACGCTGGAGACGGAGCTGGACGACGGGGTCCGGGCGCGGCCGAATGACGCCATGCCCCGCTTCTATCGGGCGTGGCTCACGTTCCCCTCGGACGGGTGCTGGAACGAGCTGAAGGCCCTGTCCACCCTGTACCCGGAGAACCCCTGGCCCTACGTGGGCATGGGGCTCATCTACGTGCGCTGGGGGATGCTGGCCGAGGCCCGCCCGGTGTTCGCCGCCGCGCTGCGCGAGTCGCCCGGCTTCGCGCCCGCGCTGTGGGGCGAGGCGGTGCTCCTTCAGGCCGAGCG
>JBKGHK010000169.1:0-16352 GCA_046520375.1 Pyxidicoccus sp. 3LFB2 | reverse complement strand
CCCGGGGTGGGCTCCGGGGTCCCCGTGCCGGGAGTCGGCTCCGGCGTGCCAGGCGTGGGCTCTGGGACGCCGGGGGTGGGCTCAGGGGTGCCAGTTCCCGGAGTGGGCTCGGGCGTGTCGCTACCGGGGGCCGCGGGCTCCGAGGGGCTCTCGCCCGGGGGAACTGCCTCTTCACTCCCACCGCTGCCGCAGCCTGCCGACAGAAGGAGGGAGAACGTCGTCACAGCGCATACCAGGTGAAGTTTCCGCAATCGGTGTTGCCTCCAGCGGGCCCTGCGCGAGGAGCCCACCGCCACGCTCGGGAAGGGTCTCCCGACGTGGCGGGGCCACCCTCATCGGCGGGTCCCGCAGCTGTGTTTGAGTGGAAGGCCCCATCTCTCGCGCCAGCAGGCGAGCGACGAGCCTTGCGATGCATTCCCTAACGCTCGCAAGGTTTTTGAATTCCGACCTCACCGTGCCGGCCCAGGTGGTGAGGACATGCCCTTCAGCGTCCGCTCCGGGAGGAGCCGAGCGGCAAGGGGACTTGTCACCGAGCGCTTCCCGAAGGCTGCCTGCCGCCGGAGGCGTGACTTTCTCGGCACAGGTCGGCTCACACGTAGCGGCGAAGCGGCCGGGGCCTCGGCGCTCCGAGCCTGCTCGACGTACTGAGGACGCCTGCTACTCCCGCCGCCCCCGCCCTGCTCGCGCGGGAGCTTGCAGGCTGGCGAATGCCGCGTTGATTCGCTTCGTCTCCGCCTCCGCGACCTCTCGCAGCTTCGGCCCCAGCCCCGCGACCTTGTCCGGGTGGTACTGCTGGAGCAGCACGTTGCGCGCCGCGCGTGCCTCCTCGAACGAGGCCCCCGGCGTCAGCCCCAGCAGCGAGTACGGGTCCTCCACGGGCTCCGGAGCCGGCTTCGCGCGCGAGGCCCGCTTCGCCCGGTTCTTCAGCAGCCGCTCCATGGCGATGAGCTTCACGCGGGTGAGGATGGCCTCGTTGCGCTCGCGCTGCTTGAGCCGCACGTAGCCATGCTGCGACAGCGCGCTGATGAACAGCGACACCGCCTGCGTCGCCAGCGCCTGCGTGTCCAGGCTCTGCGCCGGCTCGCTCCGCCAGCACAGCTTGCCGTCCGCGAAGATGAAGACGTCCCCCGCTTGGACGGAGTCCGCGACACCGTGGAGCGCCTCCGGGCTCGCGGACGCCAGCTTCACGTCCGAGGACCAGGCGCAGATGCGCTCCGCCAGCTCCGCCGGGAAGGCGCTCTCCGTCCCGCCCGGGCCCGCCAGGACCACCGACGTGCCGGCGCGGTGGGTGAACCGGCTGAGCTCCGTGGCCGAGCCGAAGAAGGGAACCGAAAGCATGCGCAGGGCCGTGGCCGCCGAAGCGGCGCGACCATGTAGCGTCCCGCGTCCGAAAAGTCGAGACGGGCCCCCAACGCACACGGGCCCGGCGGAGCGCGACTCGCTCCACCGGGCCCGTTGACGGAATCACCGCCGCTGTGTCACGGCTGCCGCGGGTTCCACGGCACCTCGCCGGTGAGCACGCGGCTCACCGCCGCCGTGTCACGGCTGCTGCTGGTCCGACGGCACCTCGCCGGTGAGCACGCAGATGAACGCCACCGGGTCGCACTTCACGGGGAAGAGGGGGTTGATGCCCGAGCCGCGCAGCCGCCCCGCGTCGTAGTCGGCGTACGGGTCGCACGCCGCCTCGTTGACTCCGCCGTCGCCGGCCGCGCACGTCACCACGGGCCAGATGCCCTTGGTGGCGTACTCCGCGGTGCAGCCGTTCTCCGTGTAGCTCAGGTCCGCGGTGAACTGCGTGCCCGGAATCCCCGGCGAGTTGTAGATGCGCAGGTTGGACCACGCATAGGTGTAGCTCTGCGCGGCCTGGGCGGGAGGACCGCCATCCGGCAGCACGCCGCCATCCGGCCAGCCCGCCGCCGAGGCCGGCACGTCCAGCCGGGCCGGCGTCAGCGCGGGCACGTTGCAGAAGTTGTCCGGCCCCGGCGCCTGGCTGGCGAGCGGCCCCACCGAGTACGTCTGTGCGTGGGGTCCGGGTCCGGCCGCGACGCGAACGTCTGCGCCAGTGTGCCCAGCCGCGCGCTGCGCACGGCCACGGTGTCCGGCGCCGCCGGGTCCTCGGCGAAGAACTTCTGCAGGCCCACCCGCTCCGGCCGCAGCCGTGCGCACTGCTGGTCCGGGTTCTGTCCCGGCTTCAGCGTGTGCGTCGCGGCGAACGAGCCGATGGAGCCATCGATGCTCGCGCGTGCCACCACGCACTGCGGCTCGGGGTCATCCACATTGCAGGCGACGACGGCCACGGCGGCCGCCGCCACGCCCACGCTCAGTCCCATCATTCGAAGCTTCATGGAAGGTGTCCTTTGGAGAGCGGGCTAGAAGCTCAGCTTCGCGCCGAAGCGGATGGAGCGCGGCGCCTGGTACGCCGTGGGGCGCTTGAAGTTGGGGTTGATGTCCGACACACGCACGCGCTGCAGCCGCGTCCCGTCCGGCAGCACGGTGCGCTCGTTCTCCGCGATGGGGAGGATGCGGCAGCCGGGGTTGAACTCGTCGAGGCACGCGGACAGGTCCGCCGGCGTCTCTCCCTGCTCCAGGGCGTACACGCGGTTGAGCGTCAGCAGCTGGTCCACGTTGGTGTACTGCTGGAAGTTGAAGAGGTTGAACACGTCCATCGACACGCTCAGCGTGTAGTCCTTCGACAGCTTCTGGTTGAGGCCGATGTGCGAGTCGATGTTGTGCACCCAGGGCAGCCGGCCGGCGCTGCCGCGCGGGAGGATGAACGTCTCCGAGCCGCTGCGGCGCGGGTGCAGGCCCAGGTAGTTGAGCGGCGTGCCCGAGCGGCTCCGGTAGCTGCCGCCCAGGTTGATGCTGGTGGTGTTCGTCAGCGCGAACTCGCGCGCGCCAAAGGCCTTGAACGCGTGCGTGCGGTCGCCGGGCAGCGGGCCGTCGCGGTTGGTGGTGAGCGACAGCAGGTCGAAGTCGCGCGTCAGGTTGGGCGACAGCTGCCCGGTGTCCGCGCGGAACAGGCCGGAGTAGTTGCCGCGCAGCTTGGACCATGTGTAGCTGGCCTGGGCCAGCCAGCCGTTGGAGAAGGTCTTCTGGTAGTACACGTTCACCGCGTCGTAGTTGCGGCGGGCGAGCGGGAAGTCCGACGAGAAGCCCTTGCCCGGGTTGCCCAGGAAGAACGTGTTGCCGTCATCGCGGCTCATGTCCTCGATGACGTTGTTGAGCATGCGCCGGGTGTACGCGACGCCGACGCGGCCCAGCTTCAAGTCATACTCGCCGCCCAGCATGAATTCATCCGCGGACTGCGCGCGGATGTCCGGGTCCACCGGCACGCGGTCTCCGCCCTGCGCATCCCACGTCTGGTTCGGGCCCTCGCTGGCATTGCCCAGGCGCTGGCGGTTGGCCGTGGTGCAGCCCGTCAGCAGCGACTCGCGGTCGCTCGGGTTGCAGGCCGGCGCGGCGTAGGTGGCCGACAGCAGCTGCTGCTGCGGGAAGGACAGGTCCGCCAGGTCCAGGGGCACGTTCTCGTAGAAGCGCGCGAAGTTGACGAACAGCTTCGAGCGCCCCTGCTGGGTGAAGTCGTAGATGGCGCCGATGCGCGGCGACCACTGGTTGGGCAGGTGCAGGCCCACCTTGTCATCCAGGCCGTAGATGGTCTGCACGTCGTAGCGCAGGCCCACGTTGACGGTGACCTTGTCGAACACCGACCAGCTGTCCTGCACGAAGCCGCCCACCGTCGTCGACGTGGACTCGCCCTCCTTGCTGGCGAGGAACACCGGGGTGTCCGGCCCCGCCAGGTAGCCGTACTCGTTGAGGCTGAACCAGCAGGCGCCGCTGGTGCACTCCTGCCAGGGGGTGCGGCCGGTGCGCGCGCGGTTGTTGTAGAAGCTCGTGCGCTCCGCGTCGAAGCCGACCTTGAAGATGTGGTGGCCGAGCGCCTGCAGCAGGTACGTGCCCATCACCTTGCCCTGCACCCGGTCCAGCTCCTGCACGCTGATGGTGCCGGGGCCGCCGGTGGAATAGGAGGTGACGGGGCAGTTGCGTGACTGCTCGGCGGGCGTGGCGCCGCAGATGGACGGGTCTCTCAGCGTCTCGAACTCGGTGATGGCGTGCGGGCCCGGGTTGCGGTTGCGCGTCCAGCTCAGGCGGGACTGCCCGGCCAGGCCGTTGCTGGAGCCCACCTCCGAGCCGTCCGACGGGAGGATGGAGTCGGCCTGGTGGTGCCAGCCCAGCGTGGCGTCCACGAGGAACTTCTTGTCGAAGAACGACGAGGACTGCTTGGCGACGATGTCCATGACGCCGTTGGAGCGCCGCGTGGCGATGGACTCGTAGGCCCCCTGGACAAAGCTGGTGCAGGACAGGCCCACGCACACCTCGGGGTCACCGTCGCGGCTGAAGGAGTACTTCCCGCTGCCGCCGGAGGAGCGCGGCGTGCCGAACACGGACAGCGACAGGTTGTGGTCGGGGTTGAAGAGGTACGTCAGCTTGGTCATGTACTGCACGCTGCGCTCGTCGGCGAAGCGGCTGACCTTCGAGCCCTCAATCGGCGTCACCTGGCCGAAGCCGGTGGTCGGGTCCTTGCGCCGCGCGCCCACGGTGGTGCAGCCGTTCGCCGGGTCCACCTCGTCGCAGAACTCGAGCTTGCTCAGCTGGCGGTCCACGCGGATGCGGTTGAAGGACGGCGCCACGCCCACGTAGAACCAGAGCTTGTCCTTGAGGATGGGACCGCCCAGGTCGAAGCCGAAGTCACCCTGGTTCCAGGGGCTGCCCTGGGCGGAGATGACGCTGCCCTCCTGGCGGATTTCCGTGCCCGAGCGCTGCAGCGCGCCCGGCGCCATGTTGGCGAACACGGAGCCGTGGAACTCGTTGGAGCCGGACTTGGTGACGACGTTGAGCACGCCACCCGTGGAGCGGCCGTACTCGGGCATGTAGCCACCGGTGATGACGTTGACCTCCTGGACGAACTCCACCGACAGCGGCGTGCCCAGGGTGCCCACGCTGGGGTCATTCACGGACAGGCCGTCCACCACGTACTGGCTCTCCGGAGACGAGCTGCCGCTGACGCTCACGCCGTAGCGGTCCTCCGTGGCGCCCGGCGCCAGCTCGGCCAGCGACTCGAAGGAGCGCGACGCGGAGCCCTTGGTGCCCGGGCGGATGACGGCGATGTTGCGGATGAACTCCGAGTCCACGCTCAGGCCCGCGGTGCTGGAGCCCACGTCGATGGTGGGGGGCGTGGCGGTGACGGAGATGGTCTCCCCCAGCGACGTGGGGAGCAGCTGGATGTTGACGCGCACGGTGCGGTCCAGCCGCAGGACGATGTCGGTGCGCACGAAGGGCTCATAGCCCTCGCGCTCCACGCGCAGCGTGTACGTGCCCGACGGCAGCTGCGGAATCCGGTACAGGCCGCTCGCGTCCGACACGACGGTCTGCTCACCCTGCAGCCGCGGCGACGTGGCCGTCACCACCGCGTCCGCGAGCGGCTTCTGGTCGGCGGCGTTGGAGACGGTTCCGATGATGACCGAGGTGCCCTGGGCAGCTGCGCCCGCCCCCCATAGCAACAGCGCGAGACACAACCCGCGAGCGAGACCTGCGCGTGTGGACAAAGTGACTCCCCTCCAAGGAAGTAGGGCCGCACTCTGTCTCAAATCACGAGAAAGCAACAATACTGAAAATAACAGGCGTCAGGGCATGCCGCCGGGGCGCGCGGGTGGCCGGAAGGAACGTTCATTCCACCTGTCCCGTGCCCCGGGGCCGGGCGGAAGGAACGTTCCTTCCACCCGGCCCCCTCTCCCAGGTGGGCACACCCCCATGGCCGCGTGTCTCGCCGTGGCTCAGGCGGGAGGCGGGCCTCACCCCCGTCCCACGTCGTGGATCAGGCGTGAGACGGGGCCTCGTGCGTGGGTGCGTCCACACCCCTTCGCGCCGGGCTCCTGGAGACGGTGCGCGAGCGCCCCGAAAGGAGGTGGTCGGCGAACCGGTCCGCGAGCGCGGCGATGGTGAGGCTGGGGTTGGGCCCGGTGGGCCCTGGCATCACCGCGCCGTCGGCCACGTAGAGGCCGGGGTGGCCAAAGGCCTCGCCATTGGCATCCACGACGCCCTCCTGGGGCGCGAGGCCCATGGGGCAGCCCCCGAGCGGGTGCACGGTGATGACGCGGCTGAGCAGGCTGAGCGGGTTGTGCACCATCTTCCCCTCCAGCGCGTGGGCGATGTCCTCCATGGACTGGCTCACGCGGCGGAAGTACTCGCGTGAGCCCTTCACGCGCCAGTCGAGGTCCAGCATCCCGTCATCCGTCAGGCGCATGTTCCCATTGGGGGTGTCCCGCCCCATGGCGAGCAGCGGCAGCGACGTGGCGGAGCCGGTGCAGTCGCCGAGCACCTGCGCAATCTCCTCGCTCACGTCCGAGTCGCGGATGAGGCCCAGCCAGCCCTGCGCGATGCGGGCGGCCAGGCGCACGCCGCGCTTGACGAGGTCCACCTGCTGCGAGCCCTCGTACAGCCAGTTGACGAACTCCGGGTAGCCGGCGTCCTCCACGTAGTAGCCGCGGCCGGTGCCGCCCTCCTCCGCCCCCCGGAAGTGGATGGCGCTGGTGATGACGGGCCCGAAGCCGCCGTCCAGCACACGCGGCAGCGGCGTGCCGGAGCTGCTGTCCATGCACTTGAGCAGGAAGCCCAGCAGGTCGCCGTTGCCGCAGAAGCGCGTGCCCAGCTGTCCACTGAGCGCCGGGAAGTGCCGCCGGTTCTTCAGCAAGAGATACGTGGTGCCGAAGGTGCCGGCGGCCAGCACGAGCCGGTCCG
Source organism: Pyxidicoccus sp. 3LFB2 (assembly GCA_046520375.1). Taxonomy (GTDB): domain Bacteria; phylum Myxococcota; class Myxococcia; order Myxococcales; family Myxococcaceae; genus Myxococcus. The sequence goes on along the minus strand of JBKGHK010000169.1, from coordinate 9,557 downwards.
CGGTGAGCGTCACGCGGGGCAGCAGCTCGGAGGAGACCTCCAGCGGCTCGCCCTCGCGCGCCTCCGAGTGGTCCACGTACTGCACCACGTAGCCGCCGCCGTCCCCGGGCCAGAAGGACTTCACCTCGGCGCGGGTGCGCAGCTCGGCCCCGTGGCGCTTCGCCGCGGACAGGTAGGTGTAGTCGAGCGTGTTCTTGCTTCCGAAGTTGCACCCGATGTCGCACTCGCCGCACAGCCGGCAGGTGGTGCGCGTGCGGCCGTGGAGGTTGGGGTGCGCCTCGCGGATGGGCTCTCCTGGCACGGGGGCCTCACCGGGGTTGCCGAAGGTGACGGCCAGCGGCGGAAGCTGCCAGTCCGCGCCCCGGCCCAGCCGCTCGGCGGCGAGCTTCATGGCGAGCGTCTTGGCGGTGGAGGAATAGGGCGCATGCTCCAGCGGGTAGCGCTGCACGCCCATCATCCGCTCCACCTCGTCGTAGTGCGGGTCCAGGTCCTCGCGGGTGACGGGCCAGGACTCGTAGCCGCCGTGGCGCAGGTCCTCGTGGATGAAGGTCTTCTCCTCCTTGCGCAGCAGCACGTTGGCGTAGATGAGCGAGCCTCCGCCCAGCCCGGCGGACACGACGCCGCCCAGGCCCTTGAAGGACCACAGGTTGAACAGGCCGTGCATGCCCTGGCTCGGGTCCCAGAAGTTGTGGCGCATGCTGTAGGGGCTGCGAGGAAACGAGTTGGGCGGATACGCCTTGCCCCGCTCCAGCAGGCAGACCCGCAGCCCCGCCTCCGCCAGCCGGTAGGCCATGACCGAGCCGCCGAAGCCGGAGCCCACGATGATGGCGTCGTAGTGCGCATTGACCGTGTCCATGACGTCCTCCCTTCCTCAGACCGCCGCCGGCGTGTCGGAGGTGCGCTCCGCGCCCGGCGGCTCGGGTGCTTCCTTGCGGGCGCGCGGCGCGTAGAGGTCCCAGAGGGTGCCCAGGAAGAACTGGCCGAAGCGGGCCACGGCCTTCACGCCCTCGGTGCCCTCACGGGCCGAGCGCATGCTGGTGATGAGCTTGAGCAGCTGGCCCACGCCGAGCTTCAGCACGCCCGCGCCCACCACGGGGCCGCGCGCGTCCGGGCCCTCGTGGAGCTGCGAGTACAGCCGCGTGGTGTCCCGCCACAAATCAGGACCCCGGTCGTCGTGGATGGTCTTCGTGCCCTCCAGGTAGTACTCCTTCCCGTTCGCCTCGAAGCGCAGCCCGTAGGACATGATTCGGGTGTTCGGGTCATCGCTGGCGCGGAAGAGGTTGAAGCTGCCCTGGCGCACGGGCAGGTCCCCCCCGAGCGGCGGGTAGCTGACGTGGGCCACCAGGCGGGCGGCGTGGCTGTCGTCCTGGAGGAAGGCGTCCATGTCATCCACGCTGATGGTGCAGTGCATGGTGAAGGGCGTCTCGCGGCCCTGGTGGGCACCGGCCACGGGGTCGGCGACGCCCAGGGCGAGGGGCCCGGACATGGTCTCTCGGAAGGTCAGGTCGGAAGCGGGTTCAGTCATCTGCGTCATCTCCGGAGTCAGTGGGAGCCCCCGGTCGCTGGCCACCGCGAGGTAGCGCCAGGCGTCCGAGTAGCCCATGTCGATGAGCGAGGCGGCGGTGATGTGCCCCGCGTAGAAGTCCGGGTCCAACGGCAGCGGGCGCTCGGGCTTGATGAGGTGGACGGCGATGGGCTCGCGGTGCCCCAGCACCTCCTCGCCCGCGCGGATGCGAGCGTTGAGGTCCCGAATCTGTTCCAGCTGCGCGAAGAGCGCGCCGTTGGCGCTCATCTCAATCATGTGGACGTACTGGTGGAAGAGGCCGCGCTCGTACGTGCGCGTATTGCCGATGCACCACAGCACCCACAGCTCGTCCGCGCCCCGGCGCACGGCCTCCAGCAGATTCGCATCCTGAATCCAGACGGAGTCCGTGTAGACGGCGCCGTTCTTCCGCACGGGCGGCATGAAGATGGGCAGGGAGATGCCGGCCACGAGCAGGTCCAGGTCCACCTGGGCGTGGGGAATCACCTCGTTCGTCTTCCGGGTGAAGTCGCACACGTTGAAGGTGCCCTCCATGCCGGCGTGCGCACGGATGGCGCCCACGTCGATACCCAGGTGCGGGAAGACGCGCTGGACGATGCCGTCCGCGTCGCCCATGGCCTCCATCTTCCAGGCGCGCAGGTACTGCTCGGGCGAGACGAAGGACACGAAGTCCTTCACCCGGAGCGTCCGCCACCGCTCGCACATCTCCGGCGGAGACAGGCCGGACAGCAGCATGGCCAGGTTGATGATGCCGCCCGAGGTGCCGTCGCCATGCTGGAACGTGAGGCCCGCGTCCGTGAGCGCGCGCAGGACGCCGGCCTGCCATGCCACGCGCATGCCCCCGCCCGCGAGGATGAGCGAGCGCTTGCGATGGCTCGTGAGTGACAGCGGCATGGCCCGGGACGAAGGGGGCTCTGTCTCGGAGGCACCTCCCTGGAACTGCCTGGAAAGAGGCGCCCCCGCCACGCCAGCCCCAACCACGGGGGCCGGCCGCGAATCTCCGGCACGATGAGCTTCCACGCCGGTGTCATCCATCCCTGTCGCCGACCGTGCCTCCTCGATGCGACGCGTCTCCACCCCGCCGGTGTCCATCCCGGACACCGCCCCCGCCTCCCTGTTGCGATGCGTCTCCACGCCCTCGGTGTCCATCCCGGACACGAACCCCACCCCCCTGATGCGATGCGTCTCCACGCCCTCGGTGTCAATCTCGGACACCCTCCGCGAGTCTCTGCTGAGATGCGCGTCAGCGTGAGGAGCGCGCGCCGGGCCCGGCCGTGGCCGTCCGGTCGGAGGCAGCCCCACGCCGGGAGCACACATCCCGAGCGGCTCCGTCACGGCACCGCTCGCGGTGAAGGCCCCGGTGCGGTGGGCCACCTGGGTCCGCTGCTCGCGGCGCAGGACGGCGAGGTAGCCCAGCACCGCCACGCCTGACAGCAGGTCGAAGACGGACACGGTGAGCGCGAGCGGGGAGAAGACGCCCCGCAGCACGCCCAGGGTCACCGCGCCGCAGGCGGCCAGCTTCTGCACGCCGCCCCACAGCAGGGCCACCCCATTCTCACGGGGACGCCTCAGGCCATGCAGGAGCAGCCCGCCGAACAGCACCATGAACATGCCTTCGATGCCGAAGGTATGGCGGCTGGTCGGGTCCGTCCCCGCGTCCAGGAGCGCGAGCAGGGTGCCCGGCATGAGCATCATGCCCGCGCCGCTGACGAGGGTAATCCAGGCAATGGCCTGGAGCACTCCGCGCCACTGCCGCTCGTGCGCGTGGAGCCAGCGCTCGATGCGAGAGAGGGATGCGTCGCTCATGGCGCGGCCTCCACGGAGCGCCCACCCTCATGCGCACGGGGCCCATGCGCCACCCGGGCCGACAGTGAGGGGCTCACGGTGTGGACTCCACGGGTCGATGCCCGGCGGTGTGGATGCTTCTTCGGGGGGAGGTGACGCGCTCGCCCGCCATCACCCGCCGCTCCAGGCCCAGGAGCTTGTGGGCGAAGTAGCCCATCATCGCCACCCACTCGGCGGTCCAGATGGCCAGGCGGATGCGGCTCAGCGACATCCACTCGCGGATGACCTCGCGCAGGCGCTCGGGGTCGGTGATGCCGGCGGCCATCTCCCGGTTGTAGGGGAAGATGAGGTTCCGGGTGACGAGCCCGGCGGCCAGCACGCCCAGGAAGACGATGAGCGGATACCAGCGCAGCACGGTGCGGCGCTCGTGCCAGAAGAGCACCACCGCGGAGGCCAGCATCACCATCGTCACCGCCGTGAGGACTCGCGTGGCCTCGGTGAGCTGGGGGACGAACTGCAGCCAGTAGTTGTCCACCGTCAGCTGGGGCGCGACGGGAAACGAGAACAGGACCAGCGACCAGCCCGTCCCCAGGTACAGCGACGTGCCCAGGAACAGCACTGCCGCGTTGAACAGGTGGAGCGCCTGCCGGCTCATGGTCTCGCCTCCTGCTCGGGCGCCTGCCGGTGCATGACGTCCTCCACCAGCTCCTGCTCCGTCGTCAGCAGCTCGCCCTCGGGTGCGGGCCTTGCGTCCGCCAGCGCGCGGGCCTCGCCCGGAGGCGGCATGGGCGTCTGGCCCTGGCCCAGGTCCACCACGCTCTCCAGTCCCTCCGGGTACGTCTCGGCGGGCAGGGTGGGCTGGCTGAGGAACCACGCCTCGAAGTGGTCATCGAGCACGCCGCTCGTCTTCGGGAAGAAGCCGGTGAAGAGGGGGCGCCCGGAGATGCCCAGGTCCTTGAGCGGCTGCACGCGAGCGTGGTCGCCCAGGACGAGCCTTGCCCTGGCACGCCGGCCCAGCCGGAGTCCGAGCTTCCCCCGGAAGTAGATGGAGCTCTTCATCAACATGCCGCGGAACGCGCAGTAGTTGACCCCCGCCATGCGCACCGGCAGCCACGCGCGCTTCGGCCGGTCGATTTCGATGCGCATCGCCTGCCTGCCGCCCTCGTCGTAGCGGCTGCTCACCGTGCCGTCCTCAATCTTGAAGTCCAGGTTGCCCAGGTGCTTGGGCATGCCCCAGATGCCCTTGCCGCCCTTCACGGAGACCTCCGTGTTGACGGGCAGGTCGAACACGTACTGCCCCAGGCCGTACTTCTTCTGGAACAGGAGCGGCAGCAGCGGAAGCGCATGCCGGGGCCCGAACGTGCAGGCAATCGCGATGCTGAACTCGATGTACGCGCCGATGTCGGTGGTGCGGTAGTCGATGACGGTAATCAGCAGCACGCCCTTCTTGCGGCTGATGCGGAACGGACGCAGCTCATCCCCGGGCAGCAGGCGCGCGGCCTTCTCGGCGTCGATGGAGAAGGCGGCCATCAGCGCCGGGGAGTCCTTGGAGTTGATGGGCAGCTCGTAGGGGATGCCGTCGACCCGCGAGAAGCGGCCCGTCGAAGTCTGGATGCGTCGGGGAAGGTGGAACATGGCGGGCTCCGTCACACCGGCTTGTCGAGCTCGGCGAGGATGAGGGGGAAGACATCGCGGGCGGCGTCCTGGCCCATGAACATGTCCAGGTGGCCGTAGCCCGGGACCACGTGCAGGGCGTGGTAGCCGGGGCGGAAGTGCTCGAGGTGCTCGAAGCTGCGGCGCTGGCTCTCCGGGAGGAAGCAGCGGTTCTCCGCTCCAGCGAAGAAGACCCAGCGGGCGTCCGTCTGGGGCTCACGCTCGGCGAGGTCCTCCGGGAGCGAGGGGAAGTCGTCCACCGGCAGCAGGTGCCCCGCGCGCACGCACTCGGTCATCTGCTTGAAGAAGGTGAGGGGGACCTTGGCGAACTCGTGCTGGAGCCAGTCGTGCGTCTGGGGGTTGAGGTTCTCGTGGCGCCACAGCGTGGGGAAGCCGACGCCGTAGGTGAAGCTGACCCAGCGACAGACGCGGTTGTCGCACTCGTGGTGGAAGGCGCCGACGAGCAGGTCGAGCGCCTTCGCGGTGCGCGTGGGGGCGCCGAAGCCCCACTGCGGGTCCAGATACGGCGTGAGGCGGGACACGGCGGGAATGGTGAGCCGGAGCTTCGCCTTCGCGGCGCGGGAGACGACGGGGTGCAGCGTCACCGCGTTGGAGACGATGACGTCCACCTGGGGCAGCAGGCCGGCGACGGCGGCCATGGCGAAGCTGGTGGCGCCCTGGCAGTGGATGATGGCCTTGACGGAGTCATGGCCAGTCTCTCGCACCACCGTACGGATGGCGGCGGGGTGGTCATGGACGGCGGCCTGGTCGAGCGTCCACTCGCTGGGCTCCAGGTCGATGCTCGCGCGCCAGTTCTCCAGCCACACGTCGTAGCCGTCGGCGATGAGCGCATCGACCAGGGTCTGCCGCACGGGCGCGCGGAAGATGTTGGCGCGCACGCCGGCGCCGTGCACCAGGACCACCGGTCCCCGGGCCGCCTCCTCGTCCCCGTGGATGTGGATGAGGTTGAGCGCGCGCCCATCCCCCGCGAGGAATGGGACGACTTCTTCATGGTACGGCGTGGAAGGTGTGGCAACGGGCATGAGACGGGCCTCTCACCTGGCTTGAGTGAGGAGGCCCGTGGATGTGATGTCGTTCCGCCCGCCGTGCTCCCCTGCCCTCCAGCCGGCTCAGCGCGCGGGGAGCTCGCGGAACAGGTGCAGGGAGGCAGCGTCGAGGATGGGCTTCTCCGGCCTGCGACGCCCGAGCCGGCCACAGGTGGCGACAGCCCTCCAGCGCGGAGGGTTGGCATCACCTGCAAGCGCCACCCACCTCACTCCGCTCGCTGCTCGCGCAGCCCCGCTCGGAACAGGGTGAAGACCGCCTGCCCACAGCGGCCGGAGGTGTCCACCCTTGCCCGGGCCACGCGGACCTCGTAGCGGAGGCCGCCCAGGGTGAGCGGCACCGTCTCACCGACACTCGCGGCCACGGACCGTGGGGTGGGGCCTCGGCTCTTTGCGTCCTGGAAGCGCAGCCGGACGCCCCGGGTGCGAGCCCCCTGCCCTGCCTCGCAGCCCGCATCCTCCCAGCGGACCCGCAGCTCGGGGACGAGCCCCATGGGCAGCAGCACGTCGCCTCCCGGCTCGGTGGGCGCGCTTGGCACCGTGAGCAGGAGCAGCTTGCCCTGCACGTCTCGCAGCGTGTCGGCCGCGAGCAGCACCGGCTCCTCGCCTTCGCTGGACAGACAGCCCGCGGGCTCGCGGTGGCTCACCCACGCCACCGTGCGCCCCTTCAGGTCCGCGAGCACGTCCGGCACCGTCAGGCTGTAGCTCACGCCTCCTCGCACCTCGCCCGTCTCGTACTCCAGCACCGAGGCCCACTGGTCCTGGTAGCGGTATGCCCCCGTGAGCTGCCGCGCCACCGTGAAGCGCCGCTCCAGCCGGGGGCCCGTGCGCTGCCCCACCGCGTCCCCTGGCTCCTCCTTGAAGGCGACATCGACCTGCGCGGCGCGCCATACCTCGTCGCAAGGGCCCACGGTGCGAGCCGGCACCTCCGCAGCATCAGGCCGTGCGCGCGATGAAGCGGACTCCGGGCCCGGCTTCGCGGACCCGGCGGGCTGTCGCGTTGGCGCGCTCGGGGATACGGGAAAGGTGGCCGCGTGCCCATCCGACGTTTTGGGCTCGGGCGGCTGCGGTGCCAGCGCCATCATGGGAACGGCCGCTACGGCCGAGCCCGCGTCGGCAGCCATGGCGACCGGACGTGCCCGGCATCCACCGAGGCACAGGAGGAGGAAGGCCATCCCGACCGTGCACGCAGTGCCGCCAGGGACTCCACCGTTCTTCCCGCCCCGCTCGCCAGGACAGGTGAGAAGCCCATCCACGTCACGCGCTCCGACAGTCACGAAGGCGCCGCACACGGCAGCCTCCCGCCCATGAAGTCCCGAGCGGGGCACACCGATGCCGGCCGGACTCACGGGCACTCGGCGTACAGCACCGTCCCGTCCGCCGACACGTGAAAGTCCCGTCCCTCCACCTGCCCCCGCGCGAGCAGCCGCTCCCGCTTGCGGAGCACGGCGTCCCGCCGCACCGCCACTGGGCGCTCCTCATGCGGCACGAGGGGCCGGAAGCGCACCGGGCCGCCCTTGTCGTCCGGTGCGTCGCTCGCCAGCAGCAGGCGCCCCTTCACCGGCCCCGTGCCGTCATCCCCGTCACCGTCTTCGGAGAAGTCCAACGCCAGCGAGCCCCACTCATCCACGTCGCAGTCGCATGCGCCGCAGCCCGGAAAGCCGCAGCCCATGAAGCCGCCGCGGCAGGAGCCGCACTCCGCCTTCGGCGACGTCTCACACGACGCGCACCCGTTGCCTCCGGACGAGTACGAGTGCCAGCCCGAGTGCCCCACCCCCGAGAGCTGGTAGCGGTAGTTCATCACGCTGTCGTGCACCTCGCTGTACTGGCCCGCCACGTCGTTGCCGTTGTGGTCCAGCGCCAGGTTGTGCCCCAGCTCGTGGATGAAGGTGCCGCGCTGCTCCGCCGCGCTCGGGCTGGCCCAGCACCCCATGCTGATGATGACGTCATTGCCCAGCATCTCCGCCCGCCCCGAGGAGCACGACGTGCTGCTGGAGTGCCGGTACGCCCACATCACGTAGTGGAAGTACGGCCGCCGCTCCGGGTTCGCCGGGGAGAACCCGCTCTGCTTCAGCGAGTAGAAGTCCACCCCGCCATTGCAGGGCCCGTAGCAGACCACCTCGTACCAGGGCAGCGCCCCGTCGATGAAGGCATGCAGCCGCACCCCGGCGTCCTGGGCGAACACCGCCGCCGCGTCCGCCACCAGCGCCGGGTACGGCTGCCGCGTGAGGTACGGGTTCGTCGGGTGCTGCATCCAGTCCACCTCCACGTAGACGTCCCGCACGGCGGGGTTGCCCCACTCGGAGAAGGAGAAGCCCTCGTTGCCGAACAGCTCCAGCGGGTCCGGCACCATGTCCCCGTCCGAGTCCACTCCCTCCGGGTTCAACCCCAGCAGCGCCTCCAGCGCGTCGGAGAGGCCGTCCTCGTCGCCGTCGTTGTCGTCGAACACCGTGGACCACAGCTCCTCGTCATGCACGAGGCTCGCCGTGCCCGAGCTGCCCGGGTAGCGCCCCACCACCACGCGCTGCGCGCCGGCATTCTGCGTGCTCGCCGCGACGAGGCGCGGGTACGCCTTCGGCCCGCTGTCGTCGTCGTGCTGCAGGTACTCCGTGTTGGAGCGCAGCAGGAACAGCAGGTGGTCGCCACCGGGGGACGTGGACGTGGCGCGGAACGTCTCCTTCGCCTTCCAGGAGAAGGACACGGGCACCCCGCCGAACGGCTGGCTCGACAAGAGCAGCGTGCCATTGCGGTACACGCTCGCCGTGCCACCCCGCCCCTCCGCGTACGCGCGCACCCAGACGCGGTAGTAGCCCGAGTCCGGCGCGGTGAACGTCACACACGAGCGCGTCGAGCCCGCGCAGTCGTCGCTCACCGCCACCTGGCTCCAGCCGCTCCTGTCGCGCAGCACGTGCAGCACCGTGTCCGGGGCCGCGCCGGCCAAATCTCGCGTCTCGAACGTATAGGACTGGCCGGCGTCCAGGTACGTGCTCAGCCAGATGAAGCTGCCCCAGTCGCGCGCGGCCACGTGGTGCGGCCCGGCCAGCGCCACCACCGGAGCCAGCAGCACCAGCACGTGCAGCGCCCTCATGAACGCCTTCATCGCGATGCCTCCTGGCCGAAGAACCACTCCTTGAACGCGTCCTGCTGGCGGGCCTGCTCCTCGGGGGGCAGCTCGCGCCACTTCCCCCGCTCCGCCTGGAGCGCCTGCTGGTAGCGCGCGTCCGTCTCGCGCGCCCGGGCGTCCGCGGCCGAGGGCCGCGAGGACGCGGGAGGCTCCGCCAGCTTCGCGGCGAGGTTCAGTGCGGCCAGGTAGCGCCGCTCCTTCTCCGCGCGAGTCGCGGGCGTCGCGTCCAGGAAGGCGCGCTCGTGCGCGTCACGAGGCGCCGCCACGTCGTCCACTGGCTCCTCGCGCAGCAGCGCCTCCTCGTCCGGCGTCAGCGACACCAGCGCCCGGGCGGCGAACCGGGCCAGCCCGGAGGCCTCCGCCTTCGCGCGCGCCACCTCCACCGCCA
>JBKGHK010001699.1:0-488 GCA_046520375.1 Pyxidicoccus sp. 3LFB2 | reverse complement strand
GGCGGCAATGGCTACAACCCCCGTCAGGCCCTGCACCTGCACCGGCGTACTGCGGTCGTTGGGGGCGGTCCCGTCCCCGAGCTGGCCGTAGCTGTTGTTGCCCCAGGCCCAGACGGTGCCATCCGCCTTCAACGCAAGGGTGTCGAAGTCGTTGGCGGCAATGGCTACAACCCCCGTCAGGCCCTGCACCTGCACCGGCGTACTGCGGGGGGTGTTGGTCCCGTCCCCGAGCTGGCCGTCGGTGTTGTTGCCCCAGGCCCAGACGGTGCCGTCCGTCTTCAACGCCAAGGTGTGGTGGTAGCCAGCGGCAACGCGAGCAGCCGCGGGAGCCTCGCACGGCGTGCCGCCAGCCAGGCCAAATGAGGCGCTGGTGGACAGGCCCAGCGTGTTGGTGACGGTCACCGTCACCGCGGGCGTGATGCCCGCGGGCACACAGGAAGGCGCCGTCCAGACGACTTCACTCGTCGCCGCACCATGGGTGGCCGTGC
>JBKGHK010001698.1:0-491 GCA_046520375.1 Pyxidicoccus sp. 3LFB2 | reverse complement strand
GAGTCCATCACCGCCGCCACCCTCACCCCCTCCGTGCTCGCCCAGCTGGAGCCCGAGGAGCTTCCCCTGGAGGTCGTCATCTCCGCGGGCGAGGCGTGCACGCCCGAGCTGGTGCGGCGCTGGGGCGAGCGGCTGTGCCTGCTCAATGCATACGGCCCCACCGAGGCCACCGTGTGCGCCACCATCAGTGACCCGCTGCGGCCTGGCGACCTGCCCACCATCGGGCGGCCATGGGACAACGTGCAGGTGTACCTCCTCGACGCGCAGCTGCAGCCGGTGCCCGCGGGCATTCCGGGCGAGCTGTGCATCGGGGGCGTGGGCCTGGCGCGTGGCTACCTGGGCAACCCCGAGCTCACCGCGGCGAAGTTCCTCCCCCATCCGTTCGCCTCGCGTCCCGGGGAGCGGCTCTACAGGACGGGAGACCGTGCCCGCTTCCTGGCGGATGGGCGGCTCGAGTTCCTGGGCCGCATCGACACCCAGGTGAAGCTGCG
>JBKGHK010001697.1:0-510 GCA_046520375.1 Pyxidicoccus sp. 3LFB2 | reverse complement strand
ACCCTTCCAGGTGCGCCATCATCCGCGCGGCCGTCGAAGCGTCGAAGAGGTCGGTATTGTACTCGAGGGTGCCGCCGAAGCCTTCTGGCGTGTCACTCAGGATGAGTGCCAGGTCGAAGCGGGCGACGCGGCTCTCCGCCTCCAGCAGGCGGAAGGAGAGGCCCGGCAGGGAGAGCCCGGAAGCGGGCGTGTTCTGCAGGGTGAAGGAGACCTGGAACAGCGGCGAGCGGCTCAGGTCGCGCTGCGGCTGCAGCGCCTCCACCAGCTTCTCGAAGGGCACGTCCTGGTGCTCGAAGGCGCCCAGGGTGCTCTTGCGCACCTGCCCCAGCAACTGCCGGAAGGACGCGCGCGAGTCGATGCGCGAGCGCAGCACGAGCGTGTTGACGAAGAAGCCAATGAGGCCTTCCAGCTCGGAGTGACGACGGCCGGCGATGGGAGAGCCGACGACGACATCGTCCTGGCCCGAGTAGCGCGACAGCAGCAGCTGCCACCCGGCCAGCAGCGCCATGA
>JBKGHK010001696.1:0-515 GCA_046520375.1 Pyxidicoccus sp. 3LFB2 | reverse complement strand
GCGGGTGCATCCTTCGGCGCGTCCGTCCCCATCGGCCGCCCCATCTCCAATACCCACGCTTACGTGCTGGACGCGGCCCTGCAGCCGGTGCCCGTGGGCGTGCCGGGAGAGTTGTATGCCGGTGGAGATGGTCTGGCCTGGGGCTACCTGGGTCAGCCCTCGCTTACCGCCGAGCGCTTCATCCCCAGCCCCTTCGGCACTGGCGAACGGCTCTACCGCACTGGCGATAAGGCCCGCTGGCTGCCGGACGGCACCCTCGAATTCCTGGGCCGTAATGACACCCAGGTGAAGGTGCGTGGCTTCCGCATCGAGCTGGGCGAGGTGGAGAGCGCCCTGCGCGGGCTGTCGCGAGTGCAGGAAGTGGTGGCCGTGGTGCGCGAGGACGTGCCCGGCGACAAGCGACTGGTGGCCTATGCCGTTGCCCCGGGCGCCGACGCCTCGGCCCTCAAGGACGCCCTGCGCCAGAAGCTGCCCGAGTACATGGTGCCCTCGGCACTCGTGCTCCTCGACACCCT
>JBKGHK010001695.1:0-520 GCA_046520375.1 Pyxidicoccus sp. 3LFB2 | reverse complement strand
GCCCCGCCACCGTGTCGTGGTCCGTCACCGCCAGCACCGTCACCCCGGCCGCCGCCGCCCGCGACAGCAGCTCCGCCGGCGGGTACTGGCCGTCGCTGGCGGTGGTGTGCGAGTGCAGGTCAATCACGGTGGGGCTCCGGGGGGCGGGCGGTGAAGGTCACACTTACGTGACCCCTGCCCGCTTTCACACCAACTTAAGACGTTGGGCCCCCCGCCGCAGCACTCTCTCTTCCCAGGGAGGGCCGCGCCCGGTGTTGGCTGCCGGGCGCGCCGCGTCGTTGGAGTGTCGCGAGCCGACAGTCCCGCACGCGGCGGGAGGACGGCCTCCCCGGCCCCGGACGGGCCGTGCCTAGAGTGGCCGGCCTATGGGCAAGAAGGAACGACACGACCATCGAGAACCGGGTGTATCTCGTTCGAGTCACTTGGCGAGCAGCTACGTGTCCGCGGCCTCCGAGGAGCTGGGCTCCCGACGACCCGGCGGTGCGAGAGCCGCTCCCGGCGGGCGCTGGCGGAGCTCGGC
>JBKGHK010001694.1:0-521 GCA_046520375.1 Pyxidicoccus sp. 3LFB2 | reverse complement strand
GCCAGAAGCTGCCCGAGTACATGGTGCCCTCGGCACTCGTGCTCCTCGACACCCTGCCGCTGACGGCCAACGGCAAGGTGGACCGCAAGGCACTGCCCGTGCCGGAGCTGCACACGGCCGAGCCTGAATCCTTCGTCGCTCCGAGCACCTCCACCGAGCTGGCGCTCGCCGGCCTCTTCCGCGAGGTGCTGAACGTCGCGCGGGTGGGCCTGCACGACGACTTCTTCGAGCTGGGCGGCCACTCGCTGCTCGCCACCCAGCTGGTCTCCCGCATCCGCTCCACCTTCCAGGTGGAGCTGCCCCTGCGCGTCCTCTTCGAGGCCTCCACCCTCTCCGCGCTCGTTGCCCGGTTGGAGTCCTCCCTCCAGGAGGGCCAGGGCGTCTCACTGCCTCCGCTCACCCGCGCGCCCAGGACGGAGGCGCTGCCGCTGTCCTTCGCCCAGCAACGCCTGTGGTTCCTCCACCAGTTGGAGCCCGGCAGCGCCGTCTACAACATTCCCGCGGCCCTGCGCCTGACGGGC
>JBKGHK010001693.1:0-521 GCA_046520375.1 Pyxidicoccus sp. 3LFB2 | reverse complement strand
GCGGCTGGATCACCTCCTTTCTAAGGAGACCGGGCATCCGACACGCACCTCGGTGTGAGTAGGGGATGCCAGCAGCCTTAACGGCTGTCGGTCGACCAGGTCAACGTTTCCGAATCACAATCTGTCGCAATACATGGGCTTGCTGTTTGGTTTTGAAGGACCGAGTCATGCGACTCGGCTCTTTGAGAATGAAGGACGCTGTAAGGGTTTTCCGACGCGGTAGCCCCCTGGGCCTATAGCTCAGCTGGCTAGAGCGCGCGCCTGATAAGCGCGAGGTCGGTGGTTCAAGTCCACCTAGGCCCACCACATTCCCCTCCGCCACTGGGCGAGGGAGTGCGGGACGCGCAACCAGCATGGTGGTTTTCCGGGGCTGTAGCTCAGCTGGGAGAGCGCCAGCTTTGCAAGCTGGATGTCGTCGGTTCGATCCCGATCAGCTCCACACGTTTCTTTCCCGCAGTCTGGGAAGCGTTCTTTGACAAGTGCATACGAAGGGTAAGTTCAATTTCTGCTGAGTAAGAAGT
>JBKGHK010001692.1:0-534 GCA_046520375.1 Pyxidicoccus sp. 3LFB2 | reverse complement strand
CCGCATCCGTGGCGGTGATGCGCACGGAGGTCTCTCCCAGCGCGAAGCGGGAGCCGGACGAAGCACTGGCGGCCACCGTCACCGAGGACCCCGAGACGGCATCCTGCGGAGCGACGACGGCGTATGTCACCTCCGCGCCCGTCGCGTCTGTGGCCTCCGCGACGATGTCCACCGGGCACGTCAGCGTGGGAGCGGTGGTGTCTCGCACGGTGATGGTGAAGGTGCACGCCGCTGCGTTGCCAGCCGCATCCGTGGCGGTGATGCGCACAGAGGTGGTGCCAGGCGCGAAGCGGGACCCGGAGGCGGCAGTGGTGGCCACCGTCACCGAGGACCCCGAGACGGCATCCTGCGGAGTCACGGCGGCATACGTCACCTCCGCACCCGTCATGTCCGTGGCCTCTGCGAAGGTATCCGCCGGGCACGTCAGCGTGGGCGCGGTGGTGTCGCGCACCGTGACGGTGAAGGTGCACGATGCCGCATTGCCAGCCGCATCCGTGGCGGTGATGCGCACGGAGGTCTCTCCCAGCGCGAAGC
>JBKGHK010001691.1:0-534 GCA_046520375.1 Pyxidicoccus sp. 3LFB2 | reverse complement strand
CCTGCTACCGCATGGACGGCCCGGTGGAGCTGGGCGCCTCGGTGCCCATTGGTGGGCCCCTCACCAACTCGACGGCGTACGTGCTGGACGAAGGCTTGCACCCCGTCCCGGTGGGAGTGCCTGGAGAGCTGTACGTGGGCGGCGAAGGCCTGGCGCGTGGCTACGTGGGCCGGCCGGACCTCACCGCGGAGCGCTTCATCCCCAACCCCTTCGCAGACGGCGAGCGCCTCTACCGCACCGGAGACGTGGTGCGGTGGAGGGCCGACGGCACGCTGGACTTCATCGGCCGGCGCGACGGCCAGGTGAAGGTGCGAGGCTTCCGAGTCGAGGTGGGAGAAGTGGAAGTCGCCCTGACGGCCCACCCGGACGTCAGCGCGGCGGTGGTGATGGCAAGAGGGGAGGGGGCCGAGGGCAAGCGGTTGGTGGCGTACGTGACGGCGAAGCAGGGCACGGCACTGGAACCCACCACCCTGCGCGCGCACCTGAAGCAGCGGCTGCCGGAGTACATGGTGCCCACGGCCTACGTGGTGCTGG
>JBKGHK010001690.1:0-534 GCA_046520375.1 Pyxidicoccus sp. 3LFB2 | reverse complement strand
TGCGCCGGTGCTTCTCACCCAGCACGCGCTGCGCTCGCTGCTGCCCGAAGGCCCCACCGTCATCTGCCTTGATGCGCAGGAGGATGCCTTCTCTGGCGTGGCCTCGCCTGCATCAGTCTCCGGTGCAGAGCATCCGGCCTACGTCATCTACACCTCGGGCAGCACCGGCCAGCCCAAGGGCACTGTCATCTCCCACCGCGCCCTGGCCAACCACATGGCCTGGCTGCTCTCCACCTTCGGCCTGACGGCGGCCGACCGCGTGCTGCAGAAGACGCCCCTGAGCTTTGATGCCTCCGTCTGGGAGTGCTGGGCTCCGCTGCTGGTGGGCGCGCCCCTCGTCCTCGCTCCTCCCGACGCTCACCGCGACCCGGCCGCCCTGCTCGCCTGCGTCGTGCGTCACGAAGTCACCGTCCTTCAGGTGGTGCCCTCGCTGCTGCGCTTCATGCTGGAGGAGCCTTCCCTCGCCCAGGCCACGCCCCTGCGCTGGCTCTTCTGCGGCGGCGAAGCCCTGCCCTCTGAGTCCGCCTCGCGCCT
>JBKGHK010000168.1:0-16363 GCA_046520375.1 Pyxidicoccus sp. 3LFB2 | reverse complement strand
GGCGGTGTGCACGGCGTTCGGGTGTGGCGCAGCCGACGAAGCGCCGGAGCCAGCAGGGGAGTCGTCGCAAGCCCCCGAGCCTGATGCGGCCCCCCAGCCGCCACCTCCGCTGGAGCAGCTCCCGGGAGACCCCATGTGGACGGTGCACGCGCCGCTCCCGGGCCTCCAGGATGTGGTCGCCCTGACTTCGGACCATGCGGGAGGCGCCGTCGTGCTCGCCACGAGCCGCGCGGTGACGGAGTCCGGCACCGTCGTGGACGAGTCCGCAGCCCTGGTGCTCAGCCGCTATGACGAGCGGGGGCTCCCGCTCTGGTCTCAAACCCTCGGCATCTCGCCCGCCGCGAGCGGCAAGGCATTCATCCACACCTCCTCGCTCGCGGCGTCGCCCACGGGTGAGGTCTTCGTGGCCCTGCGGGTCTGGGGCGGGGGCACGCTCCACCTGGGAGCCTCTCCTCCGACAGGCGACCGCTTCCTCGCGAAGCTCTCGGCGGACGGCACTCCGCGGTGGGTCCTCACCGAAGAGGCCGAGGTCCTCGCCGCGGACGGGGAGGGCGGCGTGGTGGCGGTGACGCGCACGGGCCGCGTGAGCCGCTATGACGCCCAGGGCCTCGCGCGCTGGACGTGGACCTCCACGGAGGCACCGGTCTTCTTCACCACGGTGGCGGTGGACGCGGCGGGTGGGGTGGTGGCCGCGGGGCACAAGGCGGTCGGGCTGACGCATGACCAGGGCGTCATCCTGGCGCTGTCTCCCACCGGAGAGGAGCGCTGGCGGACCACCACGCCCGAGCAGCCCGGCTGGTCGACCTTCACGGACCTGGCCCTGCTGCCCGAGGGCGGCGTGCTCCTCACCGGCACCTTCAACCGGAGCTTTCTCTGGGGGAACTACCGGGTGAACCCCAGCTGCGCCGGAGCGCCGTGCACCCTCGCGCCGTATCTGCTGGCCATGGACGCGGGCGGCCAGCCGCTGTGGGCCCAGGCCCTGGAGGGCTACTCGCTGAATCCCCGCGTCGCGGTGGGGCCGGACGGCGACGCGGTGGTGGCCTGGGAGGCGGCGTGCAACTCGCGGTTGATGCGGGTGTCTCCCGAGGGCCAGGAGCGCTGGCGCTCCCAGGAGCTGAGCAGCCCCTGCATGGCCAGCGCCATCTTCCCGCGCGACATCGACTTCCTGAGGGATGGCACCCTGATGCGCGCCGGCATGTTCAGCGGCCAGCGCTCCTTCCTCGGCACCGGCCTCTTCACGGCGGACCAGGGGGACGTCTACCTCCAGCGCCTGCTCCCCTGAGCGACCGCGAAGCCAGCGGGAGTTGGTTTCCGTCAGGAGCGACCACCGCCGAGGCCGAAAAGTCGGGCCCCGGCGCGACGACGCCCTGAACGGCTGGGGTTCGGACGGCTCAGGTGTCGAGCAGCGGCATGAAGCCGCCATGGACCCGGCGCCCGCCATCGTAGGGCGCGGAGTCCGGGTGCATGCGCGGGTCGGCGAACACCTTGGACCACGCGGCGTCGCGGACGGCCTTGGAGGGCCACTCCACCCAGCAGAAGACCACCTGCTCGTCGCCGGTCGCCTTCACCGCGCGCTTGAAGTCGGTGAGCTTCCCGTCGGGGACGAAGTCTCCCCATGCCTCGACGACGCGGGTGGCGCCGTACTCCCGGATGACGGCGGCCTGTCGTGCCGCCAGTTCCTGGTAGGCGTTCTTGTTGCTGGCGGGGACCGCCACCAGCGCGCCGTCGACGTAGCCCATGGGGCCCGCGGTGCGCGCGTCGATGATGGGAGCGAAGCCGCCGAAAATCATGCGCTCGCCGTCGAAGGGCATGGTCGCCCCCAGCTCCCGCATGCGCGGGTCGCTCATCATTTTCTGGTTGGAGGCCTCGGCTGCTTCCCGGCTGGGGTACTCGTGCCAGGAGAAGACGATGACCTCACCGGGCTGGGCCTTCACCGCGCCCTTGAAGTCGGTGACCTTGCCCTCCGGCACGTCGTCGCCCCAGGCCTCGACCATGCGAGTCACCCCGAGCTCCTTGAACAGCGCCACCGCTGAGGCGGCGTGCTTGCGGTAGGCCTCCTTGTTCGCGGCGGGCACCGCGGCGACGAATCCCGCGACATAGGACATGGCTGCTCTCCCTCTGGGTTCAACGGGGCTCGGACCCGCGTCGGCCGCTGCGCCTGGGGCATGCAGCGGTCTTGACAGAAATGGGTTGATATCAACGTAATGGAGCATGTCAAAGGGCGAAGGGGTTCCGTTCAAGACGACACTGCACGTCCGCGACCACTGCCTGTGCCTCGCGGCGCAGCGGGCGGCCCGCACCCTGGCGCGGCGCTTCGACGAAGCGCTCCGTCCGGTGGGGCTGACGAGCGGACAGTTCTCCCTGCTGATGTCGCTCAACCGTCCCGAGGCTCCGTCCATCAGCTCCGTCGCAGGGCTGCTGGCGATGGACCGCACCACCCTGACGGCCAACCTGAAGCCACTGGAGCGGCGCGGGCTGATGAAGACCACGGTGGACCCGGCGGACCGGCGGGGGCGCCTGCTGACGCTGACGCAGGCCGGGCGCGCGCTGCTGAAGGCAGCGGTACCCATCTGGGAGCGCACGCACGCGGAGGTGGACCAGCTCCTGACGCAGCCCGAGGGGCAGCTCCTGCGCTCGGGACTGCGGGCCGTATCTTGACGCTCCGAGGCTGACGGTTGGCGCTCTGACGAATCAGAACCCGTGCGCCGCGCCGCCGGGGCCGTCCTTGACTTGTTGGCGGCAGCAGGCTCGCCTGGGCCACGTGTCAGACGGTGGAGGGTTCATGAGGCGCAATTACAGGGACTGGTTGAGGAGTCAGGGCTATCACGAGGGCACGATCAACACCCAGCTCTACCGTGTCGCCCGAGTTGAGGAGCACTACGGCGAGCTGGATGGCCACTATGATCGAGACCATTTGGGAAGCCTCATAGAGCAGCTGACCTATTCGACGGAAGACCAGCGTCGAGGTCACCCAAACCCGTCGAAGATCCCGTTCGTCGGCAACATCCGGAACAACCTTGCCTCGTATAAGAGCGCTGTCCTCTTGTACTGCGGGTTCCGGGCCAGCGGCACGGTTGCGCCCTCGTCTCCTGCACCATCGCAGCCGAGTACCGCCGCGCCTCCACTGGTCGCTTCTGCGTCGGTGCTCCCACGACGAATTGAGTCCAAGACCCTGGAGCCACGTGTTGGTCCGCGGACCCTGGTCGACTTCATGCTCGACGGTTGCTCAGCGCTTGAGGCGGTCATTGCGAGCTCGCAGTACCGAACCGTGGCGCAGGCGGTCGCCTCGCTGAGCCTCTTCTCGCATCCACAGACAGTCCGTCAGACGGGCGGCAAGGCGCTCTTCCCGACGATTCGTAATCGAGAGCGCGTCGGCCAGATTGCGGAGCACGAGGGCCGACGGGTTCTCCTGGACGACAACCAGAGCCCTACCGAGGCCTTCCTATGGGCCAACGGCCTCAACCGGCGCGGTCGGGACACTCAGTTCAATCATGTCTATGACATCAGCTTGGACGCAGACTCCTATACGGCCCTGCCCAACATCTGCATGACCCCGGCATTCATCGCCAAGCTGACCGATACCAGTGAACAGGTGTGCCGGCTGCTCAGGTATCGGAGCTACCAGTTGTATCAGTGGGTCCCGGGAGGGCACACACCACCGGAACGCCCGGAGGAGTACGAGGCGCTCGAATGGGCTGCCCCCTTGCCGCCCGTCGAAGACGTTCGCTCCACGCTGACCGCTGCAATGGCCCGCAAACCGAAGAACCGCACTGTCCGCGCGGCGCGAGAACTTGGATGGCTCTTTGGGTGACGCTTTCCCGAGAAGGACTCTTCAACTGAGGACTCACCATGAGCGCCCCAGCAACTGGTGACCGGGTCAAGGTGGTCGTCAAGCTGGAGAAGGATGAGGACGGCTTTCCTCCCGCGGACTACGAGGGCCTATGGGCCCGGCCTCTGGGGGGAGGAGAGTTCCAGATCGACAACGTTCCCTTCTTCGCCAAGGGCATTGCCTACGGTGATGTCGTCTCGGCGTTGGCCGTGAATCAGGAACTCCAGTTCCGCCAGGTCGTGCGCCCTTCGGGACATGCCACCCTGCGCCTCATCATCTACGACGAAGAGGACGTTGCCTCCGTCAAGGCGCTCCTCGAGCAGCAGGGTTGTTCCATCGAGCGGAGCCATATCCCCGGGCTCATTTCCGTGGATGTTCCCCCTGCGGTTTCTCTTTCCGCCTTGAAACCGCTCCTGGACGAAGGGGAAGCCCGTGAGCGCTGGGGCTACGAGGAGGCGTGCCTCCCCCAAAGCGCCTAATAGCGGGTGCTGGCAGGCGCGACATCGCCGGCGCGTTCGGCAATCGGGCGGGCATGTCGGACGAGGGAGAGCAGCACCTTGCCCGGCTCTTCGGCCATCAGCTCGTGCGCCGACTGCTCGAACCAGACGAGCTGCTTCGACGGCGCCTTGACGCCCGCGAACCATTCGGCGGCGACCGTCGCCGAGACATTGTAGTCGTGGCGTCCGAGGAACAGGAGCAGCGGCGTCTTCAGCCGCTTCACGTGCGACAGGTCCGTCGTCAGTATCGTGGAAAGAAGCCTTTCGACCGAGAGCTCCTCCGCCTTCCAGACCTGGCGAACATCCTCGTCGGTGTACTCGGGCGACAGCCCCATCGCCGCGGCCTCGAAGCTCGCATCGGGACGGCGCCAGGCGGCACCCCCGAAGAAGGTGAGCCAGCGGCGCTGCACCATGATGGCCTTCAGTGGAACCGGCTCCTTGCCGGCGGCATAGGGCGCAATCGAGTTGAGGTCGCGGATGGCCTCTTCGTTCTTCGCCGCGCGAGCCTGCTCCATCGCCCAGGCCCAGCCGCGCCGCTCGCTCTCCATCGCGTCGATGCCCTGGCCGACGCCGATGTAGGCGTGGAGCCACTCGGGGTGCTTCGCCGCGAGGGTGAGCCCGAGGATGCTGCCCCAGCTATGGCCGAGGACGAAGACCTTCTCCTTGCGGAACGTCTTGCGCGCCCATTGCACCACCTCCGCGGCATCGGCGTGCATCCGGTCGACCGTGAGCGTGGGGGCGACCGTGGCCGCGTCGTTCGCGCCATAGGTCTTGCCCGCGCCGCGCTGGTCCCACTGGATGACGGTGAAGAACTCGTCCCAGCCGTGCGCGACATACCAGCTCGTCGGCATGGCCACCCAGCCGGGGCCGCCATGGAGTACGAGCAGCACCGGATTGCGCACATCGCGGCTGCGAACCGAAACCCACTGGTCGATGCCGCCGATGCGGAGCTTCTCCGTGCGCTCCAGTCCCTCGGGCGCCACGATTTTTCGAAGGTCCGCGATGACCTTGACGGCCTCGGCCCGGCAATCGGGGGCCGGCGTCTCCTGTGCCTGTGCCTGGAGACTCCCCAGAAGCAGCGCTGCCAGCGGCAGCCACAGTCCCTTGCGCATCCTGCCCTCCTGCTTGTGGGCACGATGTGCCCGCTCACCGCCCAGCTACGACGCAGGGAGCGGGCTATTGCATCACCGTTTCAGAATCCGCGCGCCGCGCCACCGTCCACGACGACGGACTGGCCGGTGACGTACGAGGCCTGCTCGGACGACAGGAAGGCAGCCAGGGCGGCCAGCTCTTCAGGGCGTCCCAGCCGACGCGCGGGAATCTGCGGCGCCACCTTCTCGTCCGTCAGCCCCAGCTGCGTCATCCGCTCCGTCGCATGGAAGCCCGGCAGCACCGCATTCACCGTGACGCCGTGCTGCGCCACCTCGTTGCTCACCGTCTTCACCAGCCCCAGCAGGCCCGCGCGCAGGCCGTTGGAGATGGTCAGGTTCGGCATCGCCTCGCGCGCGGCCAGCGACGTCACCAGGACGATGCGGCCCCACTTGCGCTCCTTCATCCCGGGCAGCGCCGCCTGGATGCCGTCCACCGCCGCCATCCACAGGCTCTGGAAGCCGAGCTGCCACTGCTCCGCCGTCAGCGACTCGAAGCCACCCGCCGGCGGGCCGCCCGTGTTCACCACCAGCACGTCCACGCCACCCAGCTTCGCGACAGTCTCTTCCACCAGCCGCTTCGCCGCCCCGGGCTGCGTCAAGTCACACGGCACCGCCAGCGCCGCGCCCAGCTCCTTCGCGGCCCGCTCCAGCTTGTCCCCGCCTCGCGAGCAGATGGCCAGCGTGGCGCCTTCCTTCCCCAGCGTCTGCGCAATCGCGTAGCCCAGGCCGGCGGACGCGCCCATCACCAGCGCGCGCCTACCCTTCAGTCCGAAATCCATCCGCGTGCTCCTTCATGAAAGGCACCAGCCGGCCGCGGATGAGCTGCCCCGCGCGCTCCAGATTCACGTCCTCCGCCTTCGTCAGCCCCTCGGACAGCTCCGAGACGATGCCGCTGGCAATCGCGCCCACTTCGTACGCCAGCCGGTAGGGCACGCGGCTGAAGCTCACCAGCGAGTAGCGGCTGACGAACTCGCCGGGGAAGGCGTTGAGCAGCGCCTTCTCCACGGCCTTCTCCAGCAGGAAGCGCGGGCTGCCCGTGCTGTCGCGCATCTCGATGAAGTTCTCCACCGCCATGTCGGCGATGGCGTCCGCGTTCGTCTTCCGCAGCCGCTCGAAGTCGGTGAAGACGTCCTCCCACTGCCCGTGCCGGCCCAAGAGCCCGTCCAGCACCACGCAGTCCTCGAAGCCGCAGTTCATCCCCTGGCCGAAGAAGGGGACGATGGCGTGCGCCGCGTCGCCCAGCACCAGCGCCCGTCCCCCCACGCGCCAGGGCGCGCACTTCACCGTCACCATGCTCCCCGTGGGCCGCGAGAAGAACGCGTCCACCAAATCGGGAATCATCGCCCGTGCGTCCGGGAACTGCTCGTCGAAGAACGCCTCCAGCCGCGCCGGGGTGTCCAGGGACTCGAAGCTCACCGGGCCCTTCCACGGGAGGAACAGCGTGCACGTGAAGCTGCCGTCCTGATTGGGCAGGGCAATCAGCATGTACGTGCCCCGCGGCCAGATGTGCAGCGCGTACTTCTCCATCTGGAACGCGCCGCCCGGCCCCGCCGGAATCGTCAGTTCCTTGTACCCGTGGCCCAGCTGCTCCCGCGACGCGACATGGCCCGGCAGCCGGTCCATCTCCTGCCGCACCGCCGAGCCCGAGCCGTCCGTGCCGAACAGCACGCGGCCCTCCTCGCGGCGCGTCTCGCCCGTGGCGTCGTCATGCACCGTGAGCGCGCCCGTCTCGAAGTCCGCATGGTCCACGCGCTGCTTGAAGCGGATGCGGACACGGCCGGTGCCCTCCGCCTCCGTCATCAGGAACTTGTTCAGCCACGCGCGTGACAGCGAGTTGATGTGCTGTGAGTCGTCCTTGCCATAGGCCTGGTAGGCCAGCTCGCCCTTCGCGGCGTGAATCATCCGCCCGCGCATGGGGATGGCGTGCTTCAGCGCCTCCGCCTCCAGCCCCACCTGCCGCAGCGCATGCAGGCCGCGCGCGGAGATGGCCAGGTTGATGGAGCGCCCCGCGTCGATGACCTCGCGGCGCATGTCCGGGCGGCGCTCCAGCACCTCCACGGAGTAGCCCCTGCGGGCGAGGTAGATGGCGAGCAGCGAGCCGACGAGGCCCGCGCCCACCACGGTGACAGCTTCCTTCCGGTCAATCGCGGGCATGGCCTTCGAGCGTCCTCACGAAGCGGTACACGTCGGTGTAGTTGCAGTACAGCGGCGCGGGCGCCGCGCGGATGATGTCCGGCTTGCGGAAGTCGCAGACGATGCCCGCGTCCGCCAGCCGCTTCAGCATGCCCTGGGGCTCGCCCTTGAACCGCAGCGACAGCTGCGCCCCGCGCTGCTTCGAGTCCCGGGGCGTGGTGATGCGAACGAAGCCCGGGGGCAGCCTGTCGAGCAGGAACTCCAGGTAGCCGGTGAGCCGCTCGCTCTTGGCGCGCAGTGCCTCCATGCCGGCCTTGTCGAACAGCTCCAGCGACGCACGCAGCGCCGCGAGCTGGAAGATGGGCGGGTTGGACAGCTGCCACCCCTCCGCGCCCGGCAGCGGGTCGAAGGTGGGGCCCATCTGGAAGCGCGTCGACTTGTCGTGGCCCCACCAGCCCTCGAAGCGGGGCAGGTCCTTCTCGCGCGCGTGGCGCTCGTGGACGAAGACGCCGCCCAGGTTGCCCGGGCCGCCGTTGAGGTACTTGTACGAGCACCACACCGCGAAGTCCGGCCCGTCGTCGTGCAGCGACACCTTGAGGTTGCCCGCGCCGTGCGCCAGGTCGAAGCCCACGAAGCAGCCCTTCGCGTGCGCCGCCTTCGTAATCGCCGGGATGTCGAACGCCTGCCCGGTGAGGTAATTCACCGTGCCCAGCAGCACCAGCGACACCTCGTGCCCGTGCTTTTCAATCGTGGCGAGGATGTCCTCGGTGCGCAGCGTCTCCTCGCCCGAGCGCGGCTTCAGCTCCAGCACCGCCTCGCGCGCGTCGTAGCCGTGGAAGCGCACCTGCGAGGCCACCGCGTACTGGTCCGACGGGAAGGCGCCGCCCTCGACGAGGATTTTGAAGCGCTCCTTCGTGGGCCGGTAGAACGACACCATCATCAGGTGCAGGTTCACCGTGAGGGTGTTCATCACCACCACTTCCAGCGGCTTCGCGCCGACCAGCCGCGCCGTCTGCTGGGTGACGAGCTCGTGGTAGTGCAGCCACGGGTTGCGCCCCTCGTGGTGGCCCTCCACACCGAAGCGGGCCCAGTCCTCCAGCTCGTCCAGGATGTAGCGCCCGGCGTTGCGCGGCTGGAGCCCCAGCGAGTTGCCCGCCAGGTACACCACGGACTTCCCGTCCGGGCCCTTGGGGAAGAGGAACTCGTCGCGGAAGGAGCGCAGCGGGTCCTCGGCGTCCAGCTTGCGCGCGAAGGCTTCGGTGTCCTCGAAGGGGTGCGGCGTCGTCATGGTGCGAAGTCCTCGCGCGAGCGTCCGAGCCACTCCAGGGCATTGCGCCAGAGCAGCCGCTCGCGCGCGGCCGGCTCCAGCTCCCTCAGGGACTCGATGAGCGTGCCCGGGCGGTCTTCGCCCAGGGGAAAGGGGTAGTCACTGCCAAGCGCCACCTTGTCCTGGCCGAACAGCCGGACGATGAAGCGCAGCGCCTCCACGTCGTGGACCAGCGAGTCCACCCAGAAGCGGCCCACGTAGTCTTTGGGCGGCACCTTGTTGTCCACCGCCACGAGGTCCGGCCGCGCCTCGAAGCCGTGCTGAATCCGCCCCAGCGTGTGGGGGAACGAGCCGCCACCGTGCGCGAAGGCGAAGCGCAGCTTCGGCAGCCGCTCCAGGACGCCGCCGAAGATGACGGAGCAGATGGCGAGCGACACCTCCGCGGGCATGCCCACCAGCCATGGCAGCCAGTACTTCTGCATCTTCGCCTCGCCCATCATGTCCCACGGGTGGACGAAGATGGCGGCGCCCAAATCACTCGCGGCCTGGAAGAAGGGGAACAGCGCCGGGTCGGACAGGTTCCAGTCGTTGACGTGGCTGCCAATCTGCACGCCCGCCAGCCCCAGCTCCTTCACGCACCGCTCCAGCTCACGCACCGCCAGCTCTGGCGACTGGAGCGGCACCGTGCCCAGCCCCACGAAGCGCTTGGGGTGCTCGCGAACGATGCCGGCCAGGTGGTCGTTGAGGAAGCGCGACAAATCCAGGCCGTGCTCGGGCTTCGTCCAGTAGCTGAACATCACCGGCACGGTGGACAGCACCTGCACGTGGACGCCGTGGGCGTCGCACTCCTCCATCCGCTTCACCGGGTCCCAGCAGTTGCTCTCGATTTCGCGGAAGAACTTCCCGTCGTCCCGGAGCATGCGCGCGCGGCAGGGCGCGTGGTGGTCCAGGGTGATGAAGCCGCCATAGCCGTACCGCTCGGCGAAGCGGGGGAGCTTCTCCGGCAGCAGGTGCGTGTGGATGTCGACCTTCAACGGGACGGGCCCCCCTTGGTGACCTTCGTCCCGCACTTCTTGCAGGTGCAGTGGTCGGGGTTGCCGTAGAAGTTCTCGAAGATGGGCGGCAGCTGCGTCACGAGGTTCGTGACGTGCACGAACTCCTCATAGAGCTTCTCGCCGCACTTGGGGCACAGCCACATGAAGCCGTCCATCTCCTTGGGCTGGCGGCGGCGCTCCAGCACCAGCCCCACCGTGCCCGCGGGGCGCTGCGGCGAGTGCGGCACGTTGGGGGGCAGCAGGAAGATTTCCCCCTCCATGATGGGGATGTCCTGCACCTCGCCCTCGTCGATGACGCGCAGGGTGATGTTGCCCTCGAGCTGGTAGAAGAACTCCTCGCCCTCGTTGATGTGGAAGTCCGTGCGCGCGTTGGGACCGCCGACCACCGTCACCATGAACTCGCGGTCGGCCCAGATTTGTTGATTGCCGACGGGCGGCTTGAGCAGGTGGCGGTGCTCGTCAATCCACTTCTTGAAGTTGATGGGGGTCAGGCGGCCCATTCATTCATCTCCGATGGTGGCGATGCACTTGAGCTCGATGGCAATCGGCGTGGGCAGCCGGTTGATTTCGAGCGTCGTCCTGCACGGCGGGTTGTCCTTGAAGTACTCCGCCCACAGCCGGTTGTACGTGGGGAAGTCCTTCTTCATGTCCGTCAGGTACACCGTCACGTCCACCAGCTTGTTCCAGGACGAGCCGGCGTCCTCCAGGATGTAGCGGACGTTGCGGAACACCGAGTGGCACTGCGCCTCGATGTCGTACGAGGTGACGTTGCCCTCGGCGTCCAGCGTCACGCCGGGGATCCGCTTGGTGCCGCGCTCGCGCGGGCCCACGCCGGACAGGAACAGGAGGTTGCCCACGCGCCGGGCGTGGGGGTACAGGCCCACCGGCTCCGGGGCCTTCTGGGAATCGATTCGCTCGCTGCTGCTCACGATGCGCTCCTGACGGGTTTGCGGCTCACAGCTTGATGCAGACGTTCTTCGGCTCGGTGAAGAAGCGCAGCGCGTCCCAGCCGCCCTCGCGCCCCACGCCCGAGTCCTTCACCCCGCCAAACGGCGTGCGCAAATCGCGCAGCATCCAGGTGTTCACCCAGACGATGCCGCTGTGCAGCCGCGAGGCGAAGCGGTGCGCGCGCTGCAAGTCCTTCGTCCACACGCTGGCGGCCAGGCCGTACTTCGTGGAGTTGGCCCAGGCGAGCACCTCCTCCTCCTGGTCGAAGGGGATGAGCGTGGCCACCGGCCCGAAGATTTCCTCCTGGTTGGTGCGGCACGCGGCGTCCAGGCCCTCGATGAGGGTGGGCTCCACGAACCAGCCATTGCGGCACCGGCCCGGCACGCTGGCGCGCTGGCCTCCGGTGAGGACGCGTCCGCCCTCCTGCTTCGCGATGTCCACGTAGCTCAGCACCTTGTCGAAGTGCTGCTGCGACACCAGGGCGCCCTGGTCCGTGCCGGGCTCCAGCGGGTCCCCCACCTTGAGCGCGCGGGTGCGGGTGACGAGCGCCTCCTTGAAGCGCTCGTAAATGGGGCGCTGCACGAAGATGCGCGGGCCGCACAGGCAGATTTGACCCTGGTTGGCGAAGGACGAGCGCAGCGTGGTGGCCAGCGCCTCGTCGAAGTCGCAGTCCGCGAAGATGACGTTGGGGTTCTTCCCGCCCATCTCCAAGGACAGCTTCTTGAAGGCGGGGGCGGCCACGCGGGCAATCTCCGCGCCGGTGCGCGTGCTGCCGGTGAAGGAGATGGCGCTGATGTCCGGGTGGCGGCTCATGGCCGCGCCCACCTTGGGGCCCAGGCCGTGCACGAGGTTGAGCACGCCGGGCGGCAGGCCCGCCTCACGGCACACCTGGGACAGCAGATAGGCCGTCATCGGCGTGACTTCGGACGGCTTGGCGACGACGCAGTTTCCAATGGCCAGCGCCGGGGCAATCTTCCACGTGAGCAGGTAGAGCGGCAGGTTCCACGGGGAGATGCAGCCCACCACGCCCAGCGGCGAGCGCAGGGTGTAGTTGAGGGCGACGTTGTCCGTCTGGTGCGCCTCGCTGGAGAACTGCGTCACCGCGTCCGCGAAGAACTCGAAGTTGAGGATGCTGCGCGGGATGTCCACGGTGGAGGCGACGGACAGGGGCTTGCCCGTGTCGATGGACTCCGCGCGGGCGAACGCGTCCATGCGGTGGCGGATGGCGTCCGCGATGCGGCGCAGCATGCGGGCCCGCTCGGTGGCCGGCGTGGCGGACCAGGCGGGGAAGGCGCGCGCGGCGGCCTCCACGGCGCGCTGCACGTCCGGCTCGTCGGAGTCGGGCACCTTCGCGTACGTCTCGCCCGTCGCCGGCTCGGGCTTGTCCAGCCATGCGCCGCTGCTGGCGGGCAGCAACTCGCCACCGATGTAGTTGAGCACCTTCTCCATGGCCGGGCCCTCCGTGTGTGCCAACCCCCGCGGCCCGGCCTCGGACTCCCGCTTCCCCTGGAGCGCTGAAGGGGAGGGGACCGCGCCGGCCCGGGTGGGACGGGCGCAATGTATGCAACCGGGGTGGCCGTCACCAGCGCCGCGCACGCGCGCCGTCCACTCGCGCACCGAGGGGATGACGCGTCGCTCCAGGCAATCCTCTGTCTGATTGAAGGCAGTACTTCCGGTGGGGTGGGAGGACACGGCCAGGGAATGGCCCGTGAGGCCGCCGGGGCGTGGGCCGCGTCACATCCGCGTCGCGCGCTGTCTGCCTTCAAGGCCTTGGAGACCTTGCCCATGCAGACGCACCGAGAGCGGGCCGGACCCGGGGAGGACACCTCCTCCCTGCGGCTGGCCGAGCGATTCCTGAAGCACCAGTGTCTTCACCAGCAGGCCGCGCTGCGGACGTGGCGTGGGACGGACCTCGCCACCGGCGCGCCGGTGGTGCTGAAGACGGTGCCCCTCCACGCCCTCAGGGTGGGGGCCTTCGAGCGGATGCTGCGAGACGACGACGTCCTGCGCGAGCTGCGCAGCCCGTGGCTCCAGCCTCCCCTGCACAGCGGGCTGGAGGGAGAGCTGCTGTTCCGCGTGACGCCCCTGTTCTCCTCGGGAACGCTGGGGGACCGGTTGCGCAAGGGGCCCCTCTCGCTCCAGGAGACCCTCGGGCTCGGGCGGGCCCTGCTGCGCGCGCTGCGCGAGCGCATGCGCAGCGGGTGTCGCACCGCCACCTCAAGCCCTCCAATGTCGTTCTCCCCTCGGAGGGCGCCTTCGAAGACGCGACGCTCATCGACTTCGGGCTCGCGCTGGAGGACCTGGGCGAGCCCTCCCTGGCGGCGCTACCCCTCTCCGCCGTCCAGTACCTCGCGCCCGAGCAGCTGGGGCTCGTGCGCGCCGGGCCTGGCCCGGGCTCCGACCTCTACGCCGTGGGGTTGATGCTCTTCGAGAGCCTCGCCGGAGCGCTCCCATTCCCCGGGGCGACACTCGGAGAGCTGCTGCGCCAGCACCTCGGCACCGTGCCGGAGCTGCGGGGCCGGGGGCTTGCGGTGCCTCGCGCGGTGGAGCAGTGGGTGCAGCACCTGTTGTCCGAGGCGCCGGGGGAGCGCTACCCGTCGGCGGAGGCCGCGCTCGCGGACCTGGAGGACATCACCTCGGAGCTGGCGCGGGGGCTCACCGAGCCCTCCGTGGTGGTGGGCCGGCGCGACAAGCGCCCCCATCTCACGGAGCCCGCCTTCATCGGCCGCGCCACGGAAATCGAGGCGCTGGAGCGCACGCTGACGGCGGCGGCTCGGGGGCAGGGCGGGCTCGTGCGCGTGGAGGGGGCGTCCGGGGGCGGCAAGACGATGCTCCTCGATGAGCTGGAGCGGCGGGCGCGTGCCCACGGCGCCCGCGTCTTCCGTGGCCAGGCCCTCGACCGGTCGGCTCCGGCGCCGCTGCAGACGCTCATGGGCATCATGCGGGACATCGCCGCCCTGGTGGAGAACACGCCGTCCCTCAAACAGTCGCTTCGGGAGGCCGTGGAGGCGCGCCTGGGCACGGCGTGCACCGTGTGTCCCCGGCTGGCCGAAGCCCTGGAGATGCAGCCCACCACCTGCGAGCGGGGGCCCGAGGACCTGGGAGAGGAACGCACGCTGCGCGAGCTGGCGGCGGTGTTCGACGCTCTGGGCGACTCGGAGTCCCCAGCCCTCATCCTGCTGGATGACTGCCAGTGGTCCGACGAGCTGACCCTCAAGCTGCTGGCCAGGTTGGGCGCACTGCCCGGGGAGGCCCCGGAGCCCCGGCGCTTCGTCACCGTGGCGGCCTTCCGCACGGAAGCGATTCCCGGGGACCACCTGCTCCGCCGGATGGACTCCCTGCTCCACGTGCGCCTCGCGCCGTTCACCGAGGCGGAGCTGCGGGACGTGGCGGAGTCGATGGCGGGGGGCCTTCCCGAGGAGGCGCTGGAGACCGTGGGCCGTCTCTCCGAGGGCAACCCCTTCATGGCCGTGGCGATGGTGCGGGGGCTCGTCGAGAGTGGGGCGCTGGAGCCCGGGCCTTCCGGATGGCGGGTGGTGCCAGCGCGCTTCTCGGAGGTGCGCTCGTCACGGCGCGCCGCCTCCGTGCTGCTGCGCCGGCTGCGGCTGCTGCCGGAAGACACGCGGGCCGTGCTCACGGCGGGCGCCATCCTCGGCAGGGAGTTCGAGGTGGACATGGCGGCGGTGCTGGTGGAGCGCAGCCCGGAGCAGGCTGTCGCCATGCTGGAGGAGGCCCGGCAGCGGCACCTGCTCTGGGCCGCGCCGTCCACGGGGCGCTACACCTTCGCGCACGACCGCATCCGCGAGGCCTTGCTGGAGCGGCTTCCGGAGCAGGCCCAGCACGCGCTGCACCTCGCGGCCGCGCTGGAGCTGGAGCGCCGGGCTCCCGAGCGGAGCTTCGAGCTGGCCTGGCACTTCGAGGCGGCGGGGGCGCTGGAGCGCGCGTGGCCTCATGCCTTGAAGGCGGCCGAGGCGGCCAGGGCCCTGCACACCCTGGACGTCGCCAGTCGCTATTACCAGCTCGCGGACCGGGGGGCCGTGGGCGCGGACGACGCGACGCGGCTGCGCATCCTGGAGGGCCTGGGTGACGTCCTGCGCATCCGGGGGAGCGGAAGGGAAGCCGAGGCGGTCTACTTCCGGGCGCAGGGCTTCGCGCGGACGCGCCTGGACCGAGCCCGCCTCGAGGGACGGAGAGGAGAGTCCAGGTTCGGGAGGTTCGCGGGATTGGACTCTCTTGACTGGACGGAGTCAGCGCTCCGCCTCATCGGCCAGCGGGTGCCGGGGGGCGCCCTGTCCCGCGGGGTGTTCCTGCTGTGGGCCGTGCTCGTCCATCTCTCGCGCGTGTCCGTGCTGCTGAGGTGGGCGCGCCGCTCGCCGCCCCTGGAGGGAGAGGCCCTGCTCGCGGCCTACCTGCTCCAGGGGCTCGCCCAGGGGTATTGGGTCCTGGCGCGGCCCCTGACCGCCAGCTGGTGGGCCCATCTTCATGCGCTGAACCTCGCTGAGCGGCATGCGCCGAGCCAGGAGCTGGCGACGTCCTATTCGAGCCAGGGCGTGGGAATCTCGCTGCTCTCACAAAACGCTCCCCGGGTGCCCCTCTTCCTTCCGACCCTGCTGCTGGCCAGGGCGAGGCGGTATCTCCAGCGGGCACTCGCCCTGCGAGAGGCCTTCGGGGATGCCTTCCACCACGGCGCCACGCTTCACCTGTACCAGTTCATGCTGATTCACTGCGCGCGGTACGCGGAGAGCCTCGAGGTGGGGCGGAAGGCCCTGAGGCTGAGCCAGCAGGCGGGTGCCAGCCACGACTGGCACGCCGTCAATGCCAGGGAACAGGTCGGCACCGCGCTGTACCAGCTGGGGGAGCTGCCGGAGGCGGTTGCTCATGCCCAGGCCCAGTACCGCCTGGGCGTGCAGCGCGATGAGGCTCTCCGGCGCAGCTACGGGCTGAGCCTCTGGGCGGCGGCCTCGGCCGGGCTGCTCCCGGAGGCCACGCTCGCCGCCGAGCTCGGACGTTCCTCATCGGACGCCGCCTACAACACGGCGCTCCACCGCGCGGAGGTGCTTCACGCCGAGGGACACCGGCTCCTGCGGGAGGCCGCGCCCGCGCGGGCCGTGGCCGTCCTCCGGCAGGCCGAGCAGTGCATGACGGACGCGAGGCTGCGGTTGCCCTTGTTCCTGGCGGAAATACGGGCCCTGCTCGTGAGGGCGCTCCGGGAGCAGGCCGCGCAGGTGCCTTCGTGGGCCTTCTCCATCCGCGCCGGGCTGCTGCGCGAGGCCCGGGCCATCGCCCGGCGGGAGTGCCTTCGCCCGCTGCCCTTCCGCAACAACCTCGCGAGCATCTACCGCGAGCTGGGGTGGATGGCCGCGATGGAAGGACGCAATCGGAGGGCACGTCGGTACTTCGGCCAGAGCCTCGCCATCGCCGAGCGACTGGACATGCGCTACGAGCGGGCCCGGACGCTGCTGGCGCGCGCCGAGGTGGGCACG
>JBKGHK010001689.1:0-539 GCA_046520375.1 Pyxidicoccus sp. 3LFB2 | reverse complement strand
GGTGAGCGTGCCGTTGTCACGCTCGGAGAGTGGCCTGAGGCGGGGGACCTGGAAGCAGGTGCGGGCCTGCCCGCGTACCGCGATCTCGCGCGTGTGCTGGAGCCCTGGCTCTACCACGACGCAGGCACCGTCTATAGCCAGGACTTCCCACCCGAGGACAAGCTCCGCTGGGAGCGCCGCTTCCTGGACTGAGCTGCGCACCCGGGACGTCCCTGCCCTGCGGCGACAGGGACTCACGCTCAGCGCAGGGGGAGACCCATCACCCAGGCCCGGCGGGTTCCGGGGAATGTAATGGCGGGCAGGCGGCGGGGCTCGTCCGCGAGTGGGCTAGCGTGCGGGCATGCACGTGGGAGGGAGGGGTTGATGAGGCGATGCGCGTCGGTGGCCTGGCTGGTGCTGCTGTTCACCATGGGGTGCGGCGCGGGAGGCCCTGCCCGGCGTGGCCGGGGGAGCTATGCGCAGGCAGCGGACTCGGCGACGGCCGCGTGCCAGCGCACCCCGGCCTACTGCGCCAAGGTGGCCGGAGAGGAGACGGTCGT
>JBKGHK010001688.1:0-541 GCA_046520375.1 Pyxidicoccus sp. 3LFB2 | reverse complement strand
ACGCGGCCGACTCGTCGTACTCCGTGCCGAAGTCGGTTCCCGGCGGCTCGAAGTAGGTGCGGATGATGAGGTTCAGCAACTCCGCGGACTCGAGTTCCTCCTCCGTGTAGCGGCGATGAATGTGCCAGTAGGTGAAGAAGAGGTCACCCTTCTTCATCTGAGCACGCTCGATGTCGCCAATCTCCTGCACGCGGCGGTCATCACCGGGCAGCACCACCTTCCTCAAGCTTTCATTGAGGAGAACACCCAGGCCAGGCTCGAGGAACTTCCGGGCCCGCTCTTCCGCAATCCGGAACTCAAAAGTCTCGCGCATGTTCAGGGAGTGATTCCGACGAGTTGGGGAATCGGATACCGGGAGTAGACCCGCACGAGTATATCCGTCAGTCGTTGGGGGCTGGGTTGCGCCTGACCGTACCGCCACTCCTGGCGAAACGCCTGGGTGACGGCCTTGTGGTACGCGGTGGGCAGCCGGTACGTCTGCCCGCCCTTCGGGCCGCCCAGGTACCTGGGTATCAAGTGGTGGTTCTCATAGCCTGGGCTG
>JBKGHK010001687.1:0-541 GCA_046520375.1 Pyxidicoccus sp. 3LFB2 | reverse complement strand
ACGCGGCCGACTCGTCGTACTCCGTGCCGAAGTCGGTTCCCGGCGGCTCGAAGTACGTGCGGATGATGAGGTTCAGCAACTCTGCGGACTCGAGTTCCTCCTCCGTGTACTTCCGATGGATGCGCCAGTAGGTGAAGAACGCATCACCCTTCTCACGGTAGGCGCGATCAATCCGGGCGATATGCGGCACCTGCTCGTCGTTGCTAGGCAGCACGACCTTGCGGAGGGTGTCTCCCAGCGGCACTCCCAGGTCCGACTTGAGATGCTGTTGAGCATCGTCCTCACCAATCCTGAACTCGATGTTCTCGCGCATGCTCAAGGGGTGATGCCGATGAGTTGGGGAATGGGGTATCGCGAGTAGACGCGAACCAGGATTTTTTGAAGATCTTGGGGGGTCGGGCTGCCGCTACCGTACGACCTCTCGCGGCGGAACGCCTGGGTAACGGCCTTGTGGTACGCGGTGGGCAGCCGGTACGTCTGCCCGTTCTTCGGGCCGCCCAGGTACCTGGGTATCAAGTGGTGGTTCTCATAGCCTGGGCTG
>JBKGHK010001686.1:0-550 GCA_046520375.1 Pyxidicoccus sp. 3LFB2 | reverse complement strand
ACCAGGAAGCCGATAGCTTCCGCCTCTTCCACGAGCTGACGCGTCACGGGTGCGCTTTCGTCATTCGCACCCATTTCAGCCGGCTTTTGGACGCGGAGGCCTCCCAGACGGACGCGGCCCATACCCTGCATGCCGCCCTCGAAGCCGCTCCCGTGCTGCTGACTCGAGAGGTGTCGCTGGGGGCCACCCCGGCCAAGTGGAAGGGCCGCACCGGGGGCACGCCCGCCAAGAAGCAGCCGGCACGCCAGGGCCGCACCGCCCACTTGGAGGTGCGGGCCCGAAGCGGCCTGGTGCTGCATGCCAGCAAGTACTCCCGCCGCGACGAGGACGTGCCCCGCACCCTCCCCCTCAACGCGGTGGAGGTGGTGGAGCCGCAGCCTCCTGAAGGCCAGGCCCCGGTGCGCTGGGTGCTGCTGACGACGCTGCCGGTGGACACCCCCCAGGCCGTCGCGCACGTGGTGGACTGCTACCGGGCACGCTGGAGCGTGGAGGAATTCTTCAAGGCCCTCAAGACGGGCTGCGCCTTGGAGCAGCGTCAGTTGATGAGTCT
>JBKGHK010001685.1:0-551 GCA_046520375.1 Pyxidicoccus sp. 3LFB2 | reverse complement strand
TGAAGGCGTTGGGGACGAAGCGCTCGGCGGTGAGGTCGGGGCGGTGCAGGTAGCCGCGGGCGAGGCCGGGGCCGCCGACGAAGAGCTCGCCGGGCACGCCCACGGGGACGGGCTGCAGGGCCGCGTCGAGCACGTACAGCTGTACGTTGGGCAGCGCGCGGCCGATGGTCAGCTGCCCCGGGTTGACGGGGCCGGGCGTCACCGAGGCGCAGACGGTGACTTCGGTGGGGCCGTAGGCGTTGAGCAGCAGCCGGCCCTGGCCCCAACGGCGGGCCAACTCGGCGGGCAGCGCTCACCGGCGGAGGCCAGCGTGCGCAGCGAGTCCAGGCCATCAGGCGACGTCTGCGCCAGCACCGAGGGCGTCAGGGTGGCGGTGGTGATGGCCTGCTTGCGCAGCAGCGCCTGCAGGGGCAGGCCGGGCATGAGCGCGTCGCGAGGCGCCAGGCACAGCTGGGCGCCGCTGAGCAGGGCCGAGAAGCACTCCCACACCGAGGCATCGAAGCCGAAGGCGGCGAACTGCAGTGCCTTCTGCCCCGGCCCCAGCCGCAGTG
>JBKGHK010001684.1:0-552 GCA_046520375.1 Pyxidicoccus sp. 3LFB2 | reverse complement strand
CACTGCGGCTGGGGCCGGGGCAGAAGGCACTGCAGTTCGCCGCCTTCGGCTTCGACGCCTCGGTGTGGGAGTGCTTCTCGGCCCTGCTCAGCGGTGCCCAGCTGTGCCTGGCGCCCCGCGACGCGCTCATGCCCGGCCTGCCGCTGCACGCGCTGCTGCGCAAGCAGGCCATCACCGCCGCCACCCTGACGCCCTCGGTGCTGGCGCAGACGTCGCCTGATGGCCTGGACGCACTGCGCACGCTGGCCTCCGCCGGTGAGGCGCTGCCCGCCGAATTGGCCCGCCGCTGGGGCCAGGGCCGGCTGCTGCTCAATGCCTACGGCCCCACCGAAGTCACCGTCTGCGCCTCCGTCACCCCGGGCTCCGTCAACCCGGCGCAGCTGACCATCGGCCGCGCGCTGCCCAACGTGCAGCTGTACGTGCTCGACGCCGCCCTGCAGCCCGTCCCCGTGGGCGTGCCTGGAGAGCTCTTCGTCGGCGGCCCCGGCCTCGCCCGGGGCTACCTGCACCGCCCCGACCTCACCGCCGAGCGCTTCGTCCCCAACGCCTTCA
>JBKGHK010001683.1:0-554 GCA_046520375.1 Pyxidicoccus sp. 3LFB2 | reverse complement strand
CCGCGAGCGGGGCGAGCGCACCGCGCTCATCGTCTATTACTCCGGCCACGCGAAGACGCTGCAGGACCAGTTGCTGGAGAAGGACCTGCCCCGGCTGCACCGGGCGATGAATGGGGCCTTCGGCTACGCGCTGCTCAAGGGACAGACGAACTACCTGTGCCGGCGCCGCACGCTGGAGGCCACGCGAGTGGAGCCGGGCATGGGCCACGCCGCGCGAGCGCCCCGGGCCTACCTGCGCGCGTACATGCGCCGCAGCGGCGAGGGGGATTTGGACCGGCTGAGCCACTGGTTCCGCGAGCGCTTCCCGGCGATGTACGGCCTGGTGCCGGCGGTGCGTTCGGAGGCGGCGACGACGCTGGGCGAGAAGTGCCCGCACTTCCACAAGTGCTTCTACCACTCGGCGGTGGCGCAGGCCCGCGAGGCGGACGTGCTGGTCATCAACCAGTCGCTCGCCTTCGCCTGGCCCGCGCGCTACCCGAAGCTGGAGCACCTGGTGCTGGACGAGGCGCACGAGGTGGAGGACGTCGCCACCACCGCGCTGGCCCTGGAGCTGT
>JBKGHK010001682.1:0-566 GCA_046520375.1 Pyxidicoccus sp. 3LFB2 | reverse complement strand
CCGGCGCCCGGCATTAGCTTTCCCCTGGCCTGCCGAGGCGCGGCGGAGCTGGAGGGGTGCTACCGCTTGCTGAGCAATCCGAAGGTGGCCTGGGAGGAAGTACTGGCGCCCCACGTTGGGCAGAGTCTGGCGCGCTGCCAGGCCGCGGCGGCGCAGGGGCAGCGGCTGGTGGTGGCGCATGACACCACCAACGTGCGCTTCGTGGGCAGCGAGGCGGGCGTGCGTGAGGGGCTGGGGACGCTCAACCGAGGCGAGCCCGGCTTCGAGGCGCACCTGGCACTGGCGTGCGCACTGCCCTCGGCGCAGCACGTGCTGGCGCACCCGCTGGGCGTGGTCGGGCTGCGCTCGCACGTGCGTCCCTCCCGGCCCCAGCGCACCGCTGCGCAGCAGAAGAAGGAAAGCCAGGCGCGCCCTCTCGCAGAGCGCGAGTCGCAGATGTGGCAGCAGCTGGCGCATACCGTGCAGCAGCGGTGCACCCAGGCGGGCGTCGCGCACGTGGTGCACGTCATGGACCAGGAAGCCGATAGCTTCCGCCTCTTCCACGAGCTGACGCGTCACGGGTGCGC
>JBKGHK010001681.1:0-568 GCA_046520375.1 Pyxidicoccus sp. 3LFB2 | reverse complement strand
TGCCGCGCGGGTGCGTGCCACCCTGCGACAGCAGGTAGAACGCCAGGTTGGAGATACCCGAGCTGTAGTGCACGCCCGTGCCAGCCGAGTAGTCCGGGTAGTAGTCCAGCGAGTCGCCGTCGAGCGTCGGGCTGTTCATGTACCGGAGCGCGTCGTTCGGGATGCTCGGCGTCCAGACGTCGTCGCCAATCAGCCAGTGACGGGCCGACACATCGCTCGCGCCGTCGCCGTACCACTCGCAGACCGCGCCGAAGATGTCCGACATGGACTCGTTCAGACCGCCGGACTCACCCGAGTAGATGAGGTCCGACTCGGTGTCCGTCACGGCGTGCGTCAGCTCGTGCGCCGTCACGTCCAGCGAGTTGGCCAGGTTGGAGGCATTCACCCCGTCGCCATCGCCGTACACCATCTGGGTACCGTCCCAGAAGGCGTTCACGTAGTTGACGCGGTGGTGCACGGTGCTGATGAGCACCTTGCCCAGGTTGTCGTACGAGTCGCGGCCGAACAGGCTGCTGTAGCAGTTGTAGACGGTGCCGAGGTGGTCGTAGTTGGTGTTGACCACCGGGTC
>JBKGHK010001680.1:0-570 GCA_046520375.1 Pyxidicoccus sp. 3LFB2 | reverse complement strand
AAGTCGCCGAAGATGTGGCAGCTCGCGCAGGACGAGTCGCCATGGCTGGAGCTCCGCCGCGCGTCGTAGAGGAACGGACGCCCCTGCACCACGCTGGCCGGCTCCGGGTTGAACATGGACAGGTGCGCGACTTCCTGGCGCGTGGTGGTGTTGACCACGGAGATGGCGTTGTCGAAGCGCGTCAGCACGTAGAGCCGCCCGCGCGCCTCGTCCAGCACCACGCCGGTGGGGCCGCCACCGCTCAGCTCAATCTGATTGGCGGCGCTGGGCACGAAGGTGTCGGCCTCCAGCGCGGCGGTGGAGTACACGCCCAGCTTGGACGAGCCGAACGCCGCGACATACAGCGTGGCGCCGTCGGACGACACGGACATGCCCAGCGGCTGCGCGAGGCTCTTCTCGCTCTCCGCGTTGGGCACGGGCGCGCAGCAGGTGCTGTAGTCGATGTGCTTGTTGAGGTGCCGGGGCGCGACGCTGCCCGCGCCCAGCACGGTGATGCGGCTCTCGTGGGTGTGGCCCCGCAGGGTGGTGCCGGCGAAGGTGCCCGGGCCCTCGAAGCGCAAATCGTTCCGG
>JBKGHK010000167.1:0-16533 GCA_046520375.1 Pyxidicoccus sp. 3LFB2 | reverse complement strand
CCACGCCCGCGCCGCGTCCGGTGACGCCGACGCCCGCGCCGTCCAGCGCGCTGTACGAGGAGGTCCCCGAGTCCCAGTCCTTCGCCGAGATGTTCGAGGCGCAGGGTGGGGCTCCCGGCCGCCGCGGCGTGCGCGTGGGCGAGAAGGTCAAGGGCACCATCTTCCAGCTCGGCGCGGACACCGCGTTCGTCTCGCTGGAGGGGTCCGCCAAGAGCGAGGCGATGATTGAGCTTCGCGAGCTGAAGGACGACGAGGGCATCCTGCGCTTCGGCGTGGGTGACAGCCTGGAGGCGCACGTCATCGAGGTCGGCGCCAAGGGCATCCTCCTGTCCCGCGCGCTCGCCAAGGGCAGCGCGTCCATGGCCATGCTGGCCGAGGCCCGCGCTTCCGGCATGCCCGTCGAGGGCATGGTGTTGAGCGTGAACAAGGGCGGTGTCGAAGTCGCCATCGGCGACATCCGCGCCTTCTGCCCCATCAGCCAGCTGGACCTGCGCTTCGTGGAGAAGCCGGACCAGTTCATCGGCGAGAAGCTCCAGTTCCGCGTCACCGAGGTCCGGGACCGCAACGTGGTGCTGTCGCGCCGGGCGCTCCTGGAAGAGGAGCAGCGCAAGCTCGCCAACGAGACGCGCAAGAACCTGTCCGAGGGCAAGGTCGTCAAGGGCAAGGTCTCCGGCGTCCGCGACTTCGGCGTGTTCGTGGACCTGGGCGGCGTGGAGGGCATGATTCCCGTCTCCGAGCTCTCGTACACGCGCGTCGGTCACCCCAGCGAGGTGGTCAACGCCGGTGACGAGGTCGAGGTGGAAATCCTGCGCATGGAGGCCGCGCAGCCCAACTCGCCCGACAAGAACAAGCAGAAGGAGCGCATCACCCTGTCCATGCGCGCGCGCATGGAGGACCCCTTCAAGAAGGCGCTCTCCGAAATCAAGGAAGGCGACCGGCTCCAGGGCAAGGTGGTCCGCCTGCAGCCCTTCGGTGCCTTCGTGGAGCTGCGGCCGGGCGTGGATGGCCTGGTGCACATCTCCGCGCTGAGCGACCGCCGCATCGCGCACCCGCGCGACGTGGTGAAGGAGGGTGAGGTCATCTGGGTCGCCATCGAGAAGATCGACCCCAACGACAAGCGCATCGGCCTGCGCCGCATCTCCGAGGAGGAGGCCCAGCGTCCTCCCGAGGAGCGTCCGGCTCCGTCCGCCGCCAGCGCCGCCGCCGCTCCGGCCCGTCAGCCCGCCGCGCCCCGTCCCCAGGTGGGCCAGGTCGTCGTCGGCAAGGTGGACCGCATCGAGCCCTACGGCGTGTTCCTCGCCTTCCCCGGTGGCAAGGGCCTGCTGCCCGCCAGCGAGACGGGCACCGAGCGCGGCACGGATTTGCGCAAGCACTACTCGCTCGGCCAGGAGGTGAAGGTGGCCATCCTGGACATCGACGCGTCCGGGAAGATCCGCCTGTCCGTCACCGCCGCCGTTCGCGCGGAGGAGCGGGCCGAGGTGGAGGCCTGGCAGAAGACGCAGCAGCCGCAGGGCCAGGCCGCCGGCAAGAAGGGCTTCGGCACCTTCGCCGACCTGCTCAGCAAGATGCGCAAGTAGCACCCCTTTCCCTGGCGCTGATCACCTCGGAGTGATCAGCGCCGAGAAAGGTGTTGACGCTCCAGGCGGGGGACGGTACTTACCGCCTCGCCTCTCTCTGCCGCGGGGTGGAGCAGCCTGGTAGCTCGTCGGGCTCATAACCCGAAGGTCGCAGGTTCAAATCCTGCCCCCGCAACTCGTAGCACGCAGGACCCGGAGGCCCGGCTGGAATGAAGGCCGGGCATCTCCGGTTGGAAGACAGACACACCATGACGCGGGGTGGAGCAGCCTGGTAGCTCGTCGGGCTCATAACCCGAAGGTCGCAGGTTCAAATCCTGCCCCCGCAACTCGGATCGGCCCGGTCATCCTCTCGGATGACCGGGCCGATTGCTTTTCAGCCTCCTGAGCGCCCGCGTGTCCGGGGCCGCACGGAGGTGAAGCGTTCGCCGGTCCTCCTGCTCGTCCCTCGTCCGGGCCAGGCCCCTCGCGCAAACCCCGCAGCCATCACCGGCCTCGCGGTCCATCTTCCGGACGTGGGCATTGTGCGCGGCCGGGTCTTCCCGTCGCGCGGGCCCCGGAGAGGAGGCGCGCCATGGACACCGAGGCTACGCACGTCCTGCTGGTCGGAGGCACGGGCCGGTTTGGCCGGAGG
Organism: Pyxidicoccus sp. 3LFB2; assembly: GCA_046520375.1. Taxonomy (GTDB): domain Bacteria; phylum Myxococcota; class Myxococcia; order Myxococcales; family Myxococcaceae; genus Myxococcus. The sequence continues at coordinate 14,325 of JBKGHK010000167.1, read as the reverse complement.
CTCGCCTCGGCGCTGCTCTCCAGGCCGGGCATCCACCTTCACGTCCTGGTGCGCCCGGGCCGGCGGCGCGAGTCGCTGACGGGGCTCGCGGACCAGGGGGTGACGCTCGTCGAGGGCTCGCTGGAGGACGTCCACTCGCTCGACTCGGCGGTGGAGGGCGTGGACGCTATCGTCTCCGCGGTGCGCGGCGGCCCCGAGGTGCTGCTGGACGGACAGCTGCGGCTGCTGGACGCGGCCCGGCGACACGGCGTCCTTCGCTTCATCCCCTCGAACTACTCGCCCGACTTCTTCCGGCTCGCCGGTGGCGAGGACTCGCTGTTGGACCTGCACCGGCGCGTGGCCGACGCCGTGGAGCAGAGCGGGGTGCGCCACACCTTCGTCCTCTGTGGCGGCTTCATGGAGGTCGCCCTGTCGCCGGTGGCGCACGTGTTCGACCTGGAGCGGGGCCAGGTGGCGTACTGGGGCACCGGTGACGAGCCCTTCGACGTCTCCGCCATGCGCGACGTGGCCCGCTGGGTGGCGGAGGCGGTGGTGGACCGCCGCGCTGAGAACCGCCGCCTGGAGCTCGTGGGCGACGTGGTGACGGTGAACGAAGTCGCCCGGCTCTACGAAGCCCTCACGGGGCGTCCCCTCCAGCGCATCCACCGGGGCTCCGTGGACGAGCTGCGCCGCCACCTCGCGCGAGAAGGCGCCCCGCGCGCGTCCCGCGACAGCGTCGTGCAGCCGCACTTCCTCCTGCAGCTGACAGGGAAGGGGAGGCTGCTCCACCCCGCCAACGCGGAGTTCCCCCGCGTGCACCCCATGACGGTGCGCGACTACCTCGAGGCGCGCCTGCCGCCGATGATGACGGCGCCCCTGGAGACCGGACACCACGCGCATCCGTGAGCGTTGGAGTACAGTGCCCGGTGTCCGGCGGCGGGCCGGATGGAGCAGAAGCAAGACAAATCCCACGCACCGTGCTCCGGAGACACTTCGGAGCCACCGCATTTTTCCTTCCGGGGGCCGGCATAACCTGCCGTAACTACGGAATTCTGCGTTGCGTCGGGAAAATCTGCTTCTGTCGCCTTTCAACCTACATCAGTAAGGGCACTAATCTCTCCAACAGGTGACAGTCCGTCGCCTTGGGGGCCTCCCACAAGAAACCTGGTGTTCCGGCGATGGAGCCGGGATTGCCGTCCAGGTCGCAGGTGGCTCCCACCCCGCCGTAGCAAACAGGGAGCTCCCCCACGTGAGAAGGTTGGTTGCCACGCTGTCCGGCCTGTCGCTGGTGTTGTCCGGTACCAGCGCAGTCGCCCGGACGTTGCCGAACTACGATGCACTGCAGGACGCGAAGCCCGCGGGTCGAGTCTCCGCTGGCTTCAAGCCCGTGAACTTCAAGGGGCCCAGCGCCGCTCATCGTGATGAGCGCACCGGTTCGCCCACGTTCATCTGGGCCAAGAAGAGCCAGGAGCAGACCAAGCTCCGCGCTCAGTTCGCGAGCATGCAGCCCGAGCAGGCCGCTCTGGCGCAGATCGCGGACGCCGCTGCCCTCTACGGGGTGAGCTCCTTCGAGGCCGCCGGCGCGAAGGTCGTCAACGTCAGCCAGAACCGCCAGGGCGTCAAGGTCGTCACGCTGGCCCAGGAGTCGGGCGGCGTCGAGGTCTTCCGCCAGAAGCTGAACCTGCTGCTCAACCGCGACAACGAGCTGGTGGCCATCTCCGGTGGCATCTCCAAGCACGTCTCCTCCGCCGTGGCGCCGCGCGTTCGCTTCCAGCTGTCCGCCAACGCCGCGGTCGCCGCCGCCTACCGCGACCTCACGGGCGCGGAGCTCGACGGCAGCCTGCTCAAGAGCGTGAAGGCGCAGAACGCCGGCAAGTACACGCACTTCGAGCTGGCCTCCTACGCCCGCCCCCTGGAAGAGGGTCTCCTCATCCCGGCGCGTTCGAAGCAGGTGCTCTACTCCCTGCCCAACTCGCTGGTCCCGGCGTACTACATCGAGCTCAACACGGGCCGCGCCGACAGCAAGGACTCCGACTACTTCGGCTACGTCATCTCCGCGCTCGACGGCCGCGTGCTGATGCGCAACAACCTGACGTCGCACGCCGACTACGGCTACCGCGTCTTCGCGGACACCACGCCGCCGTTCACCCCGCACGACGGCCCCACGGGCACCGCCGCCGCCACGCCGCACCCCACCGGCAGCCCGAACGGCTACCGCCCGGCGTACGTCGCGCCCGCGCTCATCACCCTGAACAGCGCCCCCTACAGCCAGAATGACCCCTGGCTCCCGGACAACGCCACGGTGACCTCGGGCAACAACGTGGACGCGTACGCGGACCTCGTCGCCCCTGACAACTACCAGGCCGGCGACCTGCGCCCCACCGTCACGGCGCCGAGCACGTTCGACCGGACGATGCGCTTCGACATCAACCCGAACGCGAACGCCGAGCAGATCTCCGCGGCCACCACGAGCCTGTTCTATGTGAACAACTGGCTCCACGACTGGTTCTACGACGCGGGCTTCGACGAGGCCTCCGGCAACGCGCAGACCAACAACTATGGTCGCGGCGGCCTGGGCAACGACGCCATCCGCGCGCAGGCGCAGGACTACAGCGGCACCAACAACGCCAACATGTCCACGCCGGCGGACGGTCTGTCCCCGCGCATGCAGATGTACATCTTCACCGGTCCGCGCAACGCGCGCCTGACGGTGGCCCCGCCCTCGGGCGTCGCGGGCGACTACCAGGTCGGCGTCGCCGCGGGCTTCGGTCCCCAGACGTTCGACGTCTCGGGCGCCATCGTCGCGGGCATGGACGCGGCGGACACCGCCGGCCCGTCCACCACCGACGGCTGCAGCGCCATCACCAACGCGGCTGAGGTTGCCGGGAAGATCGCGATCATCGACCGCGGCTCGTGCAACTTCAACGTGAAGATCGAGAACGCGCAGGCGGTGGGCGCCATCGGCGTCATCATCGCCGACAACGCGCCGGGCTTCGTCACCGACATCGGTGGCACGTCCACGCTCGTCACCATCCCCTCGCTGCGCGTCACCCTGGACGACGGCAACCGGCTTCGCGGCGCGCTCGCCGCGGGCATGAGCGGCCGGCTGTTCCGCGGGACGACCATCGCCGTCGACGGCACGGTCGACAACCAGATCGTGGCCCACGAGTGGGGGCACTACATCAGCAACCGCCTCGTCGGCGACGCGGCCGGCCTGGTCAACAACCAGGGTCGCGCCATGGGCGAGGGCTGGGGTGACTTCCACGCCCTGCTGATGACGGTCCGCGCCGAGGACATCAACGTCCCCTCCAACGCGAACTGGAATGGCGTGTACGCCATGGCCGAGTACGCGACGCGCGGCATCTCGGCGGACTCGTCGTTCTTCGGCATCCGCCGTGGCGCCTACTCGGTGGACCCCACCAAGAACGCGCTGCGCTTCCGCCACATCATGGACGGCGTGCCCCTGCCGACGACGACCCCGTTCGCTCCGGGCGGCGTCAACTCGCAGGTCCACAACTCCGGTGAGATCTGGGCCTCCATGCTGTGGGAGTGCTACGTGGCCCTCCTCCGCGCGCATCCGTTCCAGGAGGCGCAGGACCGGATGAAGAGCTACCTGGTCAACGGCTACAAGATGACGCCGGTGGCGCCGACCTACACGGAGGCGCGTGACGCCGTCATCGCGGCCGCCATGGCCAATGACCCGGCCGACGGCCAGCGTCTGTGGGCGGCCTTCGCCCGCCGCGGCATGGGCGTGGGCGCGGTGGCTCCGGACCGTAACTCCATCGACCACGCGGGTGTGGTGGAGAGCTACAACCTGGGCTCCGAGGTGCAGGTGCTCGCGGCCTTCTACGAGGACAACTCGGCCAACCCCGGTGACGAGGACGGCATCCTCGACAACGGCGAGACGGGCCTGCTGACCTTCGTCGTCTACAACAACGGCTCCGAGGCCGCGGACACCGCCAGCGTCACCGTCGTGACGACCACCCCGGGCGTCTCGGTGGGCAACCGTGGCACCGCGCAGTTCAACGCGATGGGCGTGGGCGACATCGGCTTCGCGTCCATTCCCGTCTCGCTGACGGGCGCCGGCATGGCCCAGCGGCTGGACTTCACGTTCACCGTTCGGGATGACCGCCAGGCCACCCCGGGCGACAAGACCGACGTGCTGGCCTTCAAGGCCAACTACGACGAGGTTCCCCAGGCGACCACCAGCGAGACGGTGGAGGCCACCCCGGCCTCGCTGCCCTGGACCGTGGAGTACGACGAGGAGCTGGTTCCCGCCGAGTTCGGCATCGTGGAGTTCACGGACCTCAACCGCGCCTTCTACGGCGAGGACATGGGCGCTCCGATTGACTCCCGCCTCATCACCCCCGAGCTGAACGTCAGCCCGACGGCGCCCTTCGTCGTCACCTTCCGTCACTCCTACGACTTCGAGTACGACTCCAGCGCCAACTACGACGGCGCCGTGATCGAGCTCACCGAGGACGGCGGCGAGACGTGGGTCGACATCGGCGACGCCGTGTATACGGGCGAGCTGCTGGAGTACGACGGCAACCTCAACCCCCTGCAGGGCCGCCGCGCCATCACCGGCAGCCTGCCCGGCTTCCCGGCCTTCACCACCGCCACCCTGAACCTGGGGACGGCCTACGCGGGCAAGACGGTGCAGATCCGCTTCCGCATCGGTACCGACAACGCCGTCGGCGCCGCGGGCTGGGTGCTGGACGACCTGTCCTTCTCCGGCATCACCAACCTGCCGTTCATCAAGATCTGCTCGGACACCGGCGCGTGCGCCAACACGGCGCCGTCCATCTCGGCCGGCCCGGACGTGACGGTCAACGAGCGTGCGCAGGTCTCCATCACCGGTAACGCCTTCGACGTGGACGGTCAGGCCCTCACCTACGCCTGGACCCGCGTGTCCGGCCCGGCGGTGACCCTCACCAACGCCAACACCCTGAGCCCGTCCTTCACGGCTCCGGAAGTGACGGCGGACACCAACCTCGTGCTGCGCCTGACCGTGTCTGACGGTACGGCGACGGCGACGGACACGGTCACCGTGCGCATCATCCAGGTGAACCGCGCCCCCACCGTCAACGCCGGCCTCGACGGCGTCGCGGACGAGCGCAGCACCGTCACGCTCTCCGGCTCCGCCAGCGACGCGGACAACGAGGCGCTGACCTACCTGTGGACGCAGACGTCCGGCACCCCGGTCGCCCTGCGCAACTACAACGCCGCGACGGCCACCTTCGTCGCGCCGGAGACGTCCACCGGTGAGACGCTCACGTTCCGCCTGACGGTCAGCGACGGCAAGATCAGCGCCAATGACTCGGTGAGCATCAACATCAGCAACGTGAACCGCGCCCCGGCGGTGACGGCCTCGTCCGTCACGGTCGACGAGCGCAGCACGGCCACCCTGTCGGCCACGGGCTCTGACGCGGATGGCGATGCGCTGACCTACGCCTGGACGCAGCTGTCCGGCGAGCCGGTGGTGCTGTCCGGTGCCAACACGGCGACGGCCACCTTCTCCACCGCCGACGTGTCCGCTGACGCCGTTCTCACCTTCCGCGTGTCGGTGAGCGACGCTTCGGCCACGGCCAGCCAGGAAGTCACGGTCAACGTTCGCAACGTCAACCAGGCCCCCACGGCGAACGCGGGTGCGGACATCTCGGCGAGCGAGCTGCAGCCCGTGACGCTGAGCGGCTCCGCGAGCGACGTGGATGGCGACAGCCTCACGTACACCTGGGTGCAGATCTCCGGTACCCCGGTTGCGCTGGCCGGTGCCACCACCGCCACGGCCACCTTCACGGTGCCCGAGTCGGCTGGCAACGAGACGCTGTCCTTCCGCCTGACGGTCAGCGATGGCCAGCTGAGCACCAGCGACACGGTCAACGTGTCGGTGAACGCCAGCAACCACGCGCCGACCGTGACGGCCGCGCCGGTGACGGTGAACGAGCGCGCCACGGCCACCCTGACGGCCACTGCTTCGGACGTGGACGGCGACACGCTGACCTACGCCTGGACGCAGCTGACGGGTGACACCGTGGTGCTGGCGAACGCCAACACGGCGACCGCCACCTTCACCGCTCCGGAAGTGACCACCGACTCCGTTCTCACCTTCCGCGTGACGGTGAGCGACGGGACGGCCATTGCCACCCACGACGTGGCGGTGACCGTGCGCAACGCCAACCGCGCGCCCACGGCGAACGCGGGTGCGGATGCCTCCGCGGATGAGCGCGCTCTGGTCATCCTGAGCGGCTCCGCGAGCGACGCGGACGGCGACGCGCTGACGTACGCCTGGGTGCAGACGTCCGGCACCGCGGTGGCGCTCAACGGCGCGGACTCCGACACGGCCCTGTTCACCGCGCCGGAGACGGCCATCGGTGAGACGCTCACCTTCCGCTTCACGGTGAGCGACGGCCAGCTGACCACCAGCGACACGGTGTCGGTGTCCGTCAGCCACGTGAACCTCGCCCCGGTCGTGACGGCCTTCGCCGTCGAGGCCGACGAGCGCGGCACCGCCACGCTCGACGCGTTCGGTGCGGATGCGGATGGCGACACGCTGACCTACGCCTGGACGCAGCTGTCCGGTCCCGAGGTCACGCTGTCGGGTGCCAACACCTCGACGGCCACCTTCTCCACTCCGGAGGTGACCGCCGACACCGAGTTCACCTTCCGCGTGACGGTGAGCGACGGTACGGCGACGGCCAGCGAAGACGTGGTGGTGACGGTGCGCCAGGTCAACCAGGCGCCCGTGGCCAACGCGGGTGACGACGTGTCCGTCAAGGGCAAGGCCGCTGTCACCCTCAACGGCAGCGCGAGCGCTGACGCCGAGGGCAGCACGCTGACGTACCAGTGGACGCAGGTCGGTGGCCCGTGGGTGACGCTGACGGGGGCCGACACGGCCACCCCGTCCTTCACCGCGCCGAACGCGAAGGCGAACACGGAGCTGGTGTTCCGCCTGGTGGTGAGCGACGGCTCGCTCACCAGCGCCGCGGACACCGTCACGGTGACTGTCACGAAGGGCAACAACAACGTCCCCGTGGCGAAGGGCCGCATCATCCTCTCTGGCGACCAGACGTCGATGACCCTCGACGGCTCGGCCTCCAGCGACGCGGATGGTGACGCCATCACCTACAAGTGGGAGCAGACGGGTGGCCCGTCCGTCGCGCTGGGCGCCGCCAACCAGGCGGTGCTGAGCGTGGACGTGCCCGAGCTCGACGACGACAGCGCCACGTTCAGCTTCAAGCTGACCGTGACGGATGCCGAAGGCGGCTCGCACTCCGTCACCGTCGAGGCCACGGCCACCCCGGACACCGGCGGTGGTTGCTCCTCCACGGGCGCGGGCGCTCCGGCCGGCATGATTGGCCTGGCGCTCCTCAGCCTGCTGCGCCGTCGTCGCAACTCGCTGGTCTGAGACGTGAGGCGCCTCCTCCGCCCCTCGGGGTGGAGGAGGGCGCCATCAGGCCCGGGCCGCTGAAGGGTCCGGGTCCGGTGGTTCGAAGCTGAGCTTTGGAAACTCCTGGCGGCCGGTTCCCTGATTCGAGGGGGCCGGCCGCCAGCCTTTTGGGGGCGCGCTGTCAGAGCGGCTGCACGTGCTCCCGGATTCGCCCCGTGGCGATGAGCTCCAGCAGCTCGTCGCCCATGCGCTCGCTCTCGGAGACCACCTGGTTCCAGGCGCGGATGCGCTCCGTGTCGCCGAGCCGCTCGAAGTCGACGCGGTCCGGAACCTTCCCTCCGGGCAGCCGCGCGACGAGCGCGGGGGAGGGCGCAATCAGCAGGGCCCTGCGGAAGTTGGCCGGGCGCGCGCGCCGCCAGCGCAGGGACTTGTCGAACCAGCCCGGCACCACATACGGGTAGAAGTGCGGGTAGAGCACCAGTCCCTCGCCCGGGCCGAAGTCCAGGTCCAGGTGGTAGTCGAGCACGCCGCCATCCCGGTACACGCCCGGCCTCGCGCCCGGAATCCGCACGCCGCTGAGCACCAGCGGAATGGAGCCCGAGGCCAGGAGCGCCGGGCGCAGATTCTCTCGCGTCAGCGGCACGTGCACCGAGGGCAAATCCCTGAGGCCGGCGAACGGGCTCGCGTCGCCCGCCGTATGGAAGATGACGCGCTCCATGTGCAGCCCGAGCGTCCGCCGGCTCACCAGGTTCCCCATCGCGCACAGCGCCAGTCCCAGCTGCTGCACGCGCGGGTGCTCCACGCCCACCGGCCCGCGGCACAGCGCCGTCACGACGTGCAGCCGGGCCCACGGGTGGTTCAGTATCTGCGCTTCGCCTTCGTCCCCCAGCAGCGCGTCCAGGATGCGCGCGCTCGTCTCGCTCACCAGCGACGGTGGGGGCTTCGCGGGGTAGCGCTGGTCGATGTACGCCGCCTCGAACCGGTGCAGCGCCGCCACCGGGTCCGCCTGGGCCACGCACGCCAGCCGCCAGCTTCCAATGGACGAGCCAATCAGGTGCAACGGCCGCGTCCGCCCCTTGAAGAGCCCGGCGAAGAGGGCGCGGTCCAAGCCAGCCAGCACCAGCCACTTCGGGCCACCGGAGGCCCCGGGAACGACGTCCACGTCATCGCCACGCAGGCCCCGCTCGCGAATCACCCGCAGTGCGTCAGGACCGGCCAGGAGGGTCAGGTTGGATGCCATACGGGGGCGGCAAGGTAGCAGGCCTGCTTGCGACAGTCCGCGTGCCGCTGCTGTAGTGCCCGGCATCCCATGAAGAAGCCCAACCCCGCTGGCAGTCTTCCTCCGGCCCTCAGCCGCCGTGCCTTCCTCGGTGGCACGGCCGCGGCCACCGCCCTCGTCACGCTGGACGCCCACGCGCAGGCCGCCGCCACGCCCGCGCCCGCCAGGGCCCCCGCCTCCTCCAAGCCCTTCGAACTGGAGGAGGCCACCGTCGCCGACCTCCAGGCCGGGATGAAGTCCGGCAAGCACACCGCCCAGGCCCTCACGGAGCGCTACCTCGCGCGCATCCAGGAGCTGGACCGCAAGGGGGACCTCCCGCTGCTGTCCGTCATCGAGCTCAACCCGGACGCGCTCGCCATCGCCGCGGCGCTCGACAAGGAGCGCAAGGAGAAGGGGCCGCGCGGGCCGATGCATGGCATCCCCGTGCTCATCAAGGACAACATCGCCACCGCGGACCGGATGCAGACCACCGCGGGCTCGCTCGCGCTCGTGGGCGCGGTGCCCTCGAAGGACGCCTTCATCGTCGAGCGGCTGCGCGCGGCGGGCGCCGTCATCCTCGGCAAGACGAACCTGAGCGAGTGGGCCAACTTCCGCTCCACGAAGTCCTCCAGCGGCTGGAGCGGGCGCGGCGGACAGACGCGCAACCCGTACGCCCTGGACCGGACGCCCTCGGGCTCCAGCTCGGGCTCGGGCGTGGCGGCGGCCGCCAACTTCTGCGCGGTGGCCGTGGGCACGGAGACGGACGGCTCCGTCGTGTCGCCCGCGGCGGCCAGCTCGCTGGTGGGGCTCAAGCCGACGGTGGGGCTGGTGAGCCGCTCGGGCATCATCCCCATCTCCCATAGCCAGGACACCGCCGGCCCGATGACGCGCACCGTGGCGGACGCCGCGGCGCTCCTGTCGGCGCTCGTGGGCATCGACCCGGCGGACGCGGCCACGGCCGCGAGCCAGGGCAAGGCACATGCGGACTACACGAAGTTCCTGGACCCGGACGGGCTGAAGGGCGCGCGCATCGGCGTCCCGCGCGAGCGCTTCTTCGGCTACCACGCCCCCACCGACGCGCTGGTGGAGCAGGCGATTGAGCTGATGAAGTCGCGGGGCGCCACCATCATCGACCCGGCCCCCATCCCCACGGCGGCGAAGCTGGACGAGCCCGAGTTCGAGGTCCTCCTCTACGAGTTCAAGGCGGACCTGGAGGCGTACCTCGCGGGGCTGGGGGAGGGGCGCCACCCGCGCACGCTCGCGGACCTCATCAAGTACAACGAGGAGCACCGCGCCACCGAGCTGCCGTACTTCGGCCAGGAGCTCTTCCACATGGCGCAGGCGAAGGGGCCGCTGACGGACAAGAAGTACCGCAAGGCGCTCCAGGACTGCCGCAAGCTGTCGCGCGAGCAGGGGCTGGATGCGGTGATGGCGAAGCACAAGCTGGACGCGCTCATCGCCCCCACCCAGGCGCCGCCGGGCCTCATCGACCTCATCAACGGCGACCACTGGCTGGGCAGCAGCTCCACGCCGGCGGCCGTGTCCGGCTACGCCACCCTCACCGTGCCCGTGGGCTACGTCTTCGGGCTGCCGGTGGGCATGTCCTTCATCGGCCGCGCGTGGAGTGAGCCGACGCTGCTGAAGCTCGCCTATGCGTACGAGCAGGCGTCCCGCCACCGCCGCCCGCCCACGTTCTCTCCCACGGCGGACCTGCGGCTGAAGGCCGCGACCTGAGACACACCGCTCGCGTCGCGACCCGAAGCTCCGGTGTCGCGACGCGGGCTTCAGGCGCCGGAGCCCGTGCGCCGGGCCTTACGATTCCGGCGAGGTGGCCCAGGGCGAGGTCGCCTGGAGCACGGCCTCCTGGAGCGCGGCGGTGCGCAGGTGCGAGATGCGCTGGTACTCCGGGTCGGCGACCATCTGCAGGAACGCCGCCCGGCTGGGGTAGCGCACCAGCAGCACGGCGTCCCAGGTCTGCCCGGGCTCGGCCACCAGCGCGGTGGAGCCATCTCCCGCGTAGAGCGGCTGGCCGCCGACCTTGAGGAGGAAGGGCATGACGGCGTTCGCATACTCCTCGTAGGACGCGCGGCCTCCCTCCTTGAACCGCACCAGGTTCAGCATGACCACGGGGCCTCCCGGGTCTTCCTGCACGAAGCGCTGGATGTCGGCTCGGTTCGGATCGACGGCCACGGTTCCTCCTCGGATGGGCCGCCCGAAGGCGGGCGGTACCGCATTGTCGCCGATGTCCGGTGCGGACGGGGCGGCCGGGCCTACTCCCACTCCAATGGGGGCCCCGCGGGCGCGCCGTCGGGCCGCTCGCGCTGCGCGTCGAGGTAGGCGGCGAAGCCCGCCTTGGACTGGATGCGGAAGGTGGGAAGGCGCGCGAGCGCCTCGGGCGGGAAGACATACTGCTCGCAGACGAGGCTCGCCCGCCGCGCGCCCGCTTCGCCGCCGGTGAAGGGCCGCACCTCGTGCTGGAGCTCGCCGCGGAAGTGCACCAGCAGGCCTTCCCGGGGCCGCACCTCACCCACCGGCACGTCGTCTCGCAGCAGGCGCAGCTCGCCCCCCTTCGCGCGCTCGGGGACCTGGAGGTACAGCACGCTCACATGCCGGGGCGTGGCGCCGGGCACCCCGCCAGGCTCCTGCAGCGTCGCGTCGATGTGCCGCCCCACGGGCGTGCCCGCGTCCAGCAGCAGCAGGTTCAAATAGAACGCGTTGGGCCTCGGCCGCTCCTGCCTCGGTCCGAAGAGCCGCTCCCGCCAGGGCAGCAGCCCGCGAGCGCTGGCAGGATCCAGAACCGTTGCCAGGTAGCAAGACATGAAGGGGAAGCGTGCCTCCAGCGTCGCCCGGCCTTCGAGAGTGAAGATGAACGCAAAGCCACGGCTGGCCCGGAACGTCCCCATCAGCGGGCTGCGCGCGACGAAACGCGAGCCGAGCAGGGCTTCCCGGAGCATCCTCAACTCCAGTACGTTCAAAGCCTCACGCTGGGTGGTGTACGGGCGCACGGTGAGCCAGCCGGGTAGATGGGTCGAACCGACCCATGGCGGGTTTACAGCCTAATTTATATATTTCAGTTCCGACGTTTCTTTCATCCGCGAGATGCTCTCATGAGCCAGCACCCTCAGCCCTCCCATACGCCGCCTCCCGCCGCTCTCATCATGAATCAGATGGTGTACGGCTTCTGGGTTTCCCGCTGCCTCCAGATTACGGCGGAGCTGGGGCTCGCTGACACCATCGGTGATACACCGAAGACGCTGGAGGACCTGGCGACGGCCAGCGGCACCCACGCCCCCTCGCTCCGCCGCATGCTGCGCATGCTGAGCGGCCTGGGCGTCCTGGTGAAGGATGAGCAGACCCAGCGCTGGGGCCTGACGGAGATGGGCAGCCTGCTGCGCAAGGACCACCCGGGCTCGGTGTACGGCTCGCTTCGGGCGCATGGCCACATGCTGTCCTGGCGCTCCTGGGGTGAACTGAAGACGTCGCTCACGACGGGCCAGCCCGTGGTCGAGAAGCTCGTGGGAGAGACGTTCTTCGAGTTCATGGGCTCCCACCCGGCGGACGGGGCCCTGTTCCAGGAGAGCATGGTGGCGTACCAACTGCAGAACGCCCCCGCGGTGGTCAACGCGTATGACTTCTCCGCGGCCCGCACCATCTGCGACGTGGGCGGCGGCACGGGCGCGCTGCTGGCCCACATCCTGAAGCGGCACCCCGCCGCGCGGGGCACCATCTTCGAGACGCCCCTGGTGGCCGGGGGCGCGCGCGCGAAGCTCGCCGAGCAGGGGCTGACGGCCCGCTGCGAAGCCATTGAAGGCGACTTCTTCGCCTCCAGCCCCGAGGGTCAGGACCTCTACATCCTGTCGCAGATCCTCCACGACTGGAACGACGACGACAGCGTCCGCATCCTCACGCACATCCGCAAGGCGATGCGCCCCGACTCGAAGCTGCTCATCGTGGAGGCGGTGCTGCCGGGCGACAACGCCAACCACTTCGGCAACCTCTACGACATGGCGATGCTCATCCTGCTGGGCGGCAAGGAGCGCACGGCGGAGGAGTACTCGGCGCTGCTGGCGAAGGTGGGGCTGCGCATCGCCCGCGTCATCCCCACGTCCATGCCCCCGAGCGTGGTGGAGGTCGTCGTCGCGTAGTCCAGGCCCGTGTGGGCGGGCGGCCCCGGCGCCGTCCGCCCTCAGTGCTTCGTCTCGTCCAGCATGTTGAGCAGGGCCCGCTCCGAGCAGTGCAGGCCGTCGGTGGTGGCCAGCTCGTCCACGGAGTCGAAGTAGCGGTCCACCACCTGCCCGCGCTCGAACATGGCCAGCACGGACGGGTAGATGTACGAGGAGCGCGCCACCGCGGGCGTGTTGCCCAGGTGCTCGGCGGCCTCCTTCACGGCGGCCACCATCGTCTTCTTGAGGGCCGTCTTCTTCGGGGCCGCCTCTCCCGTCTCCTTCTTCACGCGCTCTCGCGTCCGGGCCAGCGCGCAGGCGCAGATGAGCGTGCCGCCCCAGGTGCGGAAGTCCTTGGCGCTGTACTGCGCGCCCATGACCTCCTGGATGTACTCGTTGATGTGGCGGCGCCGCACGTCCACCACGAAGCCGTCATCCAGCACGAACTTGAAGACGTCCCGCCCGGGCACCTTCAGCAATTGCCGGATGAGGGTCGCCACGGTCCGGTCCTTGAGCTGCCGGTGGTGCTGCTTGCCGCTCTTGCCCGGGAAGTCGAACGTCACCACGTCGCCCTGCACGCGCACGTGCTGGCGCCGCAGCGTGGCCAGGCCGAAGCTGCCATTCTCGTCCGCGTACTGCTGACTGCCGGGGCGGATGAAGCACGAGCCGAGGATGCGGAGGATGGCCGCCATCACCTTGTCCCGGCCCAGCCCCTTCTGACGCAGATCCGCGTTCACCCGCCGCCGCATCTTCGGCAGCGCCCGCGCGAAGCCAACGATGCGCTGGAACTTCTTCTCCTCCTGCCGCTGCCGGTGCGTCGTGTGGTAGCGGTACTGCCAGCGCCCGGCCGCGTCCCGGCCCACCGCCTGGAGGTGCGCGGTGGGCGAGGGGGCAACCGCCACGTCCCGCCAGGCCGGGGGCAGCCGCATCGCGTCGATACGCTCACGGTCCGCTTTCGACGCGGCCCTGCCGTCCGCCCGCACGTAGCGAAAGCCCCGCCTGGCCGTGCCCAGCCTCCGGATACCGGTGCGCTGGAGCCGCTCCAGTTGCGTCTCGCCGGCCACCTTGCGCCGGCCCGCCCTCCGAGGCTCCGTCCGCGAGGCTGGTTCGGCGTGCATCATCATGGGCCCTGGGTACGTGGCGCCCCCGTGCTCCATGCGCGGGGCTCCCCCTGTTGTGCGCAGCCCCTGGCCGCTCGGCAATCCAGGCGTCGGCTGATCGCCTGCTCCAGGAACAGGCAGAAAAGCGCCCGGCCGCGTTTTCGATGGGAATACATGTCGATTAGAGTGCCGGGCGGGCCACAGACCAATGACCGAGTTCCTCAGCACCATCCTGGCGTTCCCGACCGCGGTCTTCACCATCGCCATGGGTGTGGTGCTGACCTACTGGCTCTTCGTCATCATCGGGGCGGTGGGCATCGACCTGCTGGACGGCAACCTCGACTTCGAGGCCGGCGGCAAGGCGCTGGGTGGCGCGTTCGAGGGCGGCGCCAAGGCGCTGGGCGGCGCCCTCGAGGGCGGCGGCAAGGCCCTGGG
>JBKGHK010001679.1:0-574 GCA_046520375.1 Pyxidicoccus sp. 3LFB2 | reverse complement strand
ACCAGGAAGCCGATAGCTTCCGCCTCTTCCACGAGCTGACGCGTCACGGGTGCGCCTTCGTCATCCGCACCCACTTCAACCGGCTTTTGGACGCGGAGGCCTCGCAGACGGACGCGGCCCATACCCTGCACGCCGCCCTCGAAGCCGCCCCCGTCCTGCTCACCCGGGAGGTGTCGCTGGGGGCTACCCCGGCGAAGTGGAAGGGCCGCACCGGGGGCACGCCCGCCAAGAAGCAGCCGGCCCGCGAGGGCCGCACCGCCTACCTGGAGGTGCGGGCCCGAAGCGGCCTGGTGCTGCACGCCAGCAAGTACTCCCAACGCGACACGGACGTGCCCCGCACCCTCTCTCTCAACGCGGTGGAGGTGGTGGAGCCGCAGCCTCCCGAAGGCCAGGCCCCGGTGCGCTGGGTGCTGCTGACGACACTGCCGGTGGACACCCCCGAGGCCGTCGCGCACGTGGTGGACTGCTACCGGGCGCGCTGGAGCGTGGAGGAACTCTTCAAGGCCCTCAAGACGGGCTGCGCCTTGGAGCAGCGTCAGTTGATGAGTCTGCACGCGCTGCTCAATGCCCTCGC
>JBKGHK010001678.1:0-579 GCA_046520375.1 Pyxidicoccus sp. 3LFB2 | reverse complement strand
CATGGAGCCAGGTCACCCGAAGCCAGCAGCTCTGCCGTCGGGCACCCGCATCGGCCCGTGGCGCCTCGTCGAGCCGCGGGGCCGGGGTGCCTATGGCGTCGTGTACCTCGCCGTGGCCGAGGAAGGGGAGGGCGCGGAAACCGTAGCCCTCAAGCTGGCCCTGCACCCCTGGGATAAGCGCTTCGTGCGCGAAGGCGAGCTGCTCTCCCGCCTCCGCCACCCGGCGGTGCCCCGCCTGTTGGACCACGGCGAGTGGGAACCGCTGGAGGGCGTGCCCTACGCGTGGCTCGCCATGGAGTGGGTGGAGGGCCCGCCGCTCTATGACTGGGCACGTGTGCAGCGTCCCACGTCGCGGCAGGTGCTCCAGCTCCTCGCCGGGCTGGCACGGGCGCTGGAGGCCACCCACGCGGCGGGTGGCGTCCACCGGGACGTGAAGGGCGACAACGTGCGGGTGCGAGCTGCGGACGGCCAGCCCTTCCTCCTGGACTTCGGCTCAGCGCACTACGTGGGCGCCGCGACGCTGACGGTGCAGGCCTTCCCGCCCGGCACGCCCGCCTACCGCTCGCCGGAGGCCTGGCG
>JBKGHK010001677.1:0-581 GCA_046520375.1 Pyxidicoccus sp. 3LFB2 | reverse complement strand
GGCAGCCGCCGCCCCAGGGCCGATTCCGGCTCATGGCCGCCATGCCCCCCGCTGAAATGGACACGTTTTCGTCCTTCCGGCCCCTGGGGTTTTGTGCTGTGAATCCGCACCCATGGCGAACACCCGTACTGTCACGATCATCAATGGCGATGGCATCGGCCCCGAGGTGATGGCGGCCACCGTGCGTGTCCTCGAGGCGCTCAAGGTGCCTCTGGAGTTCGAGCACAAGGACGCCGGCACCGAGGTGGTGGCCAAGTACGGCACCAACCTCCCCCACGAGACGGTGGAGGCCGTGCTGCGCAGCGGCGTGGCCCTCAAGGGCCCCACGGGCACGGTGGTGGGCGGCGGCCTGCCCTCCGCCAACGTGGGCCTGCGCAAGCGGCTGGACCTGTACTCGTCGCTGCGGCCCGTGAAGAGCGTGCCCAGCGTGAAGACGCGCTACGAGAACGTGGACCTCGTCGTGGTGCGTGAGAACACGGAGAGCCTCTACGCCGGCCTGGAGCACATCATCGTCCCGGGCGTCGTCGAGTCCCTCAAGATCATCACCGAGAAGGCCTCCACCCGCATCGCCCGCTTCGCCT
>JBKGHK010001676.1:0-586 GCA_046520375.1 Pyxidicoccus sp. 3LFB2 | reverse complement strand
CATGCGGCCCTCGGACGTGACGGGCTCCTCGTTCGCCACCTCCAGCGCCCACAGCGCGAGCTGCCGCGCCGCCACCGCCGCGGAGAAGTGCTGGCCCCGCTCCTCGCGAATCTGCACCCAGCGCCGCAGCACCACCGGATCCGGCGCGCCTCCGTCGACGGCGCGCTGGTACTCCGTGGACGCCTGGGCGAGCTGACCGGACAGGTCCAGCAGCACCGCCACCGTGAGGTACAGCTCCGAGCTCGTTGCCCGCTCGCGCAGCGTCTCCAGGCGTGAGGCCACTTCATACTCCGCCACCGGGCGCGGCAGCGCGGAGAGCACCGTGCGCAGGGCCTCCAGCGCATGCTGGCGGATCAGCGGGTTTCGCGCGGAGCGCAGCGTGTTCAGCAGGGGGTCCAACGCGCGCACGGAGACGTGCTGCCCCATCTCCTCCGCGGCCTGCCAGCGGTCCAGCGCGTCCGGGGCCACCAGCGCGCGCTTCAGGTCCTCCAGGTCTCGCAGGTAGTGGCCCACGTGGGAGGCCTGCACGAGCGGCTCGGGGCGGGCCAGGGTGGCGCGCTCGACGCGGGCCCGGGCGAGCCGCGCG
>JBKGHK010001675.1:0-586 GCA_046520375.1 Pyxidicoccus sp. 3LFB2 | reverse complement strand
GTCAGACGAAGTGGGCGACTTCCAGCGCGTAGCCCTTGGCGTCCATCTTCTTCAGCACGTCACGCAGCTTGGGTGAGATGAGCAAACGGCGCTCGGGCCTCAAATCCCCGCGTCGGCAGCCGAAGTACTTGTCGGTGAGGCACAGGTCGCTGCCATCGTGGCTGGCGCGCTTCAGGTACAGCTCGGAGATCTGATTGAGTCCCGCGATGTGCCCCTTCGGGCAGCGGTGCTCATTGCGCTCATCCAGGTCGAACGGGTGGTTGCCCGCCACCGTCTTCGCATCCAGCTTCAGGGGCTTCGAGGTGAAGACGGGGCGGTACCACTCGGAGGGCTGTGGACCCTTGCGGCCAGCGTGCAGGACGGGGAGGAAGTCCGCTCCGCGCAGGCCATGCTCCTTGAAGGCGGCCACGAACCGGGAGGACACCACGACTTCTCCCGCGATGGTCTGGGCGATGTCCTTGTTCTTGGAGACACGCTTCGTATTGAGGATGAGCTCGGTCTTCAGCGGTGCTCCCGCACCACAGTGCTTGCACGCGGCCGACTCGTCGTACTCCGTGCCGAAGTCGGTTCCCGGCGGCTCGAAGTA
>JBKGHK010001674.1:0-593 GCA_046520375.1 Pyxidicoccus sp. 3LFB2 | reverse complement strand
CAGGCCCGCCTGCTCGCGCCCGGGTGCAGCGGGTTCCTTGCTCCAGGGCCTGCCGGTACAGCGCCGACGCGCCGTCCGAGTCCCCCCAGCTTTCCCGCCGCCAGCTTCGCCGCGGCATGAGGGCCTCGATGGCGCCGCGCGGGTCCTTGCTCACACGGCTTCGGCTCCAGGCGCTGCGGGCGCCGCTGAAGTCCCCGCGCTTGAGCGCCACGCGCCGGGCGCCCTGCATCGCGGGCAGGCACTGCGGCTGCAGCTCCAGCGCCTGACGGTAGAGGGCCGCCGCGCGCTCCAAGTCATTGAAGCGCCCATCGGCCAGCTCGGCCGTGCGCAGCAGCATCTCCAGCGCCTCGTCGGCGTCCTGCGCCGCCACCAGCCGCATGGTGTAGAGGCGGGCCAGCCCGGCCGCGTCGCCGGCCTGCTTCAGGCCGCGCTCCAGGACGAAGGCCAGCCGGGTGTCGCCAGGGTCCGCCTCGAAGGCGCGCTTGTACGCCTCCAGCGTGCCCTCGGCGGGCGTCCGGTCCAAATCGAGCGCGGCGGACAGGCGCAGCGCGGTGGCCAGGCGCGGGTCATTCACCCGCTCGGCGATGCGCTGG
>JBKGHK010001673.1:0-593 GCA_046520375.1 Pyxidicoccus sp. 3LFB2 | reverse complement strand
GCTTCGATGGCACCGGGTGCTCGCTGCTGGTGCCCGTGGCTTCGGTGGAGCCCGTGGCGCAGGAGACGGCGCTGACGTGGTCCGGCCCGGTGTCGCGGCGGGTGACGGCGCGGGTGCGCTCGCCCCACGCGCTGTGGCAGCAGACGGACGTGGCGCCCGTGGATGACACGCCCTTCGTCTCGTGGCTGCGGGGCGAGGGCGACGAGGTGTCGCTGGACGTCACGGCAATGGAGGACCCCGGGCCGGACGCGCGGCCCCGCGTGCTCACGCTGACGTTGGATTTGGAGGCGAAGGACGCGCCTCCCGCCGGGGCGGTGCTGCGCATCGTGGACAGCGCCACCGGGGAGAACTGGCTGCTGGTGGAGTCCGTGCAGCTGGGCCAGGCGGCTGGCGGCGCGGTGCAGGTGTCCGGCGGGGTGTCGCGCGTGCTCACGTCCTCGCCGGTGGACGTGGTCTCCGCACCCGCGTGGTGCGAGCGGCTGACGCTCAACCTGTGGACGCGACGGGGCGAGGAGCAGCCGGCGCAGCTGGAGCGGCTGGGCTTCTGCCCGGCGCACCCGCGCCACTGGGCCGCGCTGCCCACCGACGTGGAG
>JBKGHK010001672.1:0-594 GCA_046520375.1 Pyxidicoccus sp. 3LFB2 | reverse complement strand
CGCACGCGCGCCACCGGGCTCGCAGCCGGGCGCGGCCGCGGGAGGCTCCGGCAGCCGGCGGTGCTGCTCCTCCAGCCAGCGGCGGATGGTGGCCGGCCACGTGAGGAACACCCGCTCCTCCGTCTTCCGCCCCGCCCTGCACGTGGGCCCCACCGCCAGCCCCGTGGCCACGTCCACCTCCACCTTCTGGTGATACGGGCAGCGCCCGGTGGGCACCGACGACCGCCGCGCGTATACCGACTTGCGCTGGACGCACGCGTCCGTCGGCAGGTGCCCCGAGTAGCCGCAGACCTCCACGCGCATCAAGTCCTCCGGAGGAAACACCTCTTCGTCCGGAAGCGCCTTCCCGCGCGGCCCCACGCCCTCCAGGATGTCGAACAGCAGCGGCCCCGCCGCGTCCGCCCCCACCAGGTGCACGCTGGGCGAGTGGTCGAAGTTCCCCAGCCACACCACCGCCGTGTGCCGGGGCCCCGAGCCCGCCGCCCATGCATCCCGGTGCCCGAAGCTCGTCCCTGTCTTCCAGTGCACCCGCGCCGGCATGCCCGTCAGCCGCCGCCGCTCCGGGAAGTCCGGCCTGTCCCTCAGTGACAGCGC
>JBKGHK010001671.1:0-594 GCA_046520375.1 Pyxidicoccus sp. 3LFB2 | reverse complement strand
CAGTCTGCTCGCGCCTCGCGCTCCCCCCTGACAGGACTTACTTCCTCTGGCTTAGGTCACTGCGGGTGCTTGGAGCTCAACACCACGAGATCTGGGGGGCCCCTGCGCTGGGGCCAACCGAGCAGGCCTCGAGGGCCACGCCAAGTGCTCCAGAATGGCGTGCACCCCACCGGGGGCCGTCAGATATGCCAGCCCCCGACGACGGCTTCCACACCGAGAGCAGGCGAAGCCGTCCAGCGCGAACGTCCGGCGCAGCAGCCCGGCCTAATCCACTCGCGGCGTCCGCTCCTTCTTCCACCTTCGCCGCCGCCTCAGGCGGTGGGCTCGCCTCTTGTGGCTTCGGCCCTGCCCACGCCCACGCTTGGGACGCGGAGCTGTCCTCGCTCGCCACCCACGAGATGTGGGGCCAAGTCTATGACCGGCTGGTGGATCTGACGGGGAAGCACCGTACCACGCTCATTTTCGTCAACACGCGGAAGATGGCGGAGCGCGTGGCGCATGACCTGGGCGAGGGCACCGTGGTGGCCCACCACGGCAGTATGTCGCGCGAAATCCGCCTGGCGGCGGAGGAGAAGCTCAAGGCCGGCCAGCTGC
>JBKGHK010001670.1:0-597 GCA_046520375.1 Pyxidicoccus sp. 3LFB2 | reverse complement strand
CGTCATCGAGGTGCGCGCGGCGCGCGTCCCGCGGGCGGGCGGAGTCCCCCTGGGGCGAGGAGGGCGAATCCCCCTGGGGTGGCGCGCCGTGGGGCCCCTTCGGTCCCCAGGGCCCTTCCGAGGAGCCGCCGGGCCAGGGGCGCGGGCTCGGCTCGGGCTTCATCATCGACGGCCGGGGGCTGGTGCTCACCAACAACCACGTCGTGCAGGACGCGACGGAAATCCAGGTGCAGCTCCCCGACGGGCGCGAGCTGGGTGCGAAGGTGCTGGGCACCGACCCGCTCACGGATGTGGCGCTGCTCCAGCTCCAGCTTCCCGACGACGCGAAGGCGCTGCCGGTGGTGCGCCTGGGTGACTCGGAGGTGCTGCGCGTGGGCGACTGGGTGGTGGCCATCGGCAACCCCTTCGGCCTGGGCTCCAGCGTCAGCCTGGGCATCGTCTCCGCCAAGGCACGCAACATCGAGGCAGGCCCCTTCGACGAATTCCTCCAGACGGACGCGGCCATCAACCCTGGCAACTCCGGCGGCCCGCTCTTCAACCTCCGGGGCGAGGTGGTGGGCATCAACACCGCCATCGTCGGTGGCGGCACGGGCATCG
>JBKGHK010000166.1:0-16580 GCA_046520375.1 Pyxidicoccus sp. 3LFB2 | reverse complement strand
GCCCCTCGCGACCGCCCGGACCCTGGAGCGCCTCAAGGCAGCAGCGCCGCACGAGGTGGACGAACTGCTCGTGGCCCACGTGCGGGGTGAGCTTGGCGACGTGCTCGGGCATCCGCCTTCGCGGCCGCCGGAGCCGTGGCGCGGGTTCTACGAGCTGGGAATGGACTCGCTCTCCGCGGTCCACTTCCGGCGCCGCATGGAGGCCGCGTTCGATGTGCCGCTGGCCACCTCGGCCGTGTTCGACCATTCGACGGTGGAGCGCTTCTCCCGCTACCTCAAGGAACGCCTGTTCCCGACGGCACCGGCGCCCGTGGCCGCAGCCGCGCCCGTGGTGCCGCGAACGGACGCGGTGGCGGACGAGGTCGATGGGCTGTCCGCGGATGAAGTCTCGTCCGCGCTACTCGAGCTGACGCGCAGCGTGCTGTCCAAGGAAGAGCTCGGCGAATGAGCGACACACCCGACATCGCGCTGCAGAAGCGCACGCTGCTGGCACTCAAGAAGCTCCAGGGCAAGGTGGACGCGCTGGAGCACGCGCAGCGCGAGCCCATCGCCATCGTCGGCGCGGGGTGCCGCTTCCCCGGAGGGGTGAGCGACCTCGACTCGTACCGGCAGCTGCTGCGCGAGGGGCGCGACGGCATCATCGAGGTCCCCAAGGACCGCTGGGACATCGACCGCTGGTACCACCCGGACCCGGACGTGGCCGGGAAGATGTACACGCGCTCGGGCGGCTTCCTGCAGGGCCCGGGGGTGGCCGAGTTCGACGCGGGGTTCTTCGGCATCTCGCGGCGCGAAGCGAACCAGATGGACCCTCAGCAGCGACTGCTGCTCGAGGTGAGCTGGGAGGCGCTGGAGAACGCGGGTCTGCCGCCGCAGCGGCTCGCGGGTTCGCGCACCGGCGTCTACGTCGGCATCAGTGTCAGCGACTACTCGTTCCTGAGCGCCACGGAAGCCTCGGGAATCGACCCGTACACCGCCACCGGCTGGGGCTTCGCATTCTCGGCGGGCCGGATTTCCTACACGCTGGGGCTCCAGGGGCCGAGCATGGCCCTGGACACCGCCTGCGCGTCATCGCTGGTGGCAGTCCAACTGGCCTGCCAGAGCTTGCGCGCGGGCGAGTGCAGCACGGCCATCGCCGGCGGCGTGATGCTCCTCCTGTCGCCGCTCTCGTTCGTGATGCTCTCGCGGCTGCGCGCCCTGTCTCCGGATGGGCGCTGCAAGACGTTCGACGCGCGGGCCAACGGCATCGCGCGCGGCGAGGGCTGTGGCGTGGTGGTGCTCAAGCGCCTCTCGGACGCGCAGCGCGACGGCGACCGCATCCTCGCGACGCTGCTGGGCGGCGCGGTGAGCCACGACGGCGCGTCCAGTGGCTTCACCGTGCCCAACGGGCGTGCGCAGCAGGAGGTCATCCGTGAGGCGCTCGGTGCCGCGCGCGTGAAGCCCGAGGAGGTGGGCTACGTCGAGGCGCACGGGACGGGCACGTCCCTCGGAGACCCCATCGAGATTGACGCACTGGTGGCGGCCTACGGCGAAGGCCGTGGCGCGGCGTCTCCTCTGTGGGTCGGCTCGGCGAAGACGAACCTGGGGCACCTGGAGTCCGCGGCGGGCATGGCCGGGCTGCTCAAGGCCGTGCTCGCGGTGCAGGGCGGGGAGATGTTCCCGCACCTGCACCTGCGCGAGCCCAACCCGCACATCGCGTGGGACCGGCTCCCGGTGCGCGTGGCGGATGCGTCCACGCGCTGGCGTGACGGCGTCCGCCGCATCGCCGGGGGTCAGCTCGTTCGGCATGAGCGGGGACGAACGCGCACATGCTCGTGGCGGCGTCCGAGCCCCCTGCGCCCGGACAGCCGCGCACCGGGACGCGTCCGCTGCACCTGTTGACGGTCGTCGGCGAAGGAGCGGCGGGGGCGCTCGAAGCGCTCGCGGGACAGTATGGGGCCGCATTGGCGTCCAGGGGCGAGGGCGACTTCTGCTTCACCGCGAGCGCCGGGCGCGGCCACTTCGAACACCGGGCCGCGGTGCTTGGCACGTCGGCCTCCGAGCTCCGCGAGAAGCTTCGGGCCCTGGCGCAGTCGGGGGCGCTGTCCGCGAGCCCCCCGCGCGCCGAGCCGCCGAAGCTCACCATCGTGTTCCCGGGGGAGGGGAGCAGCCCCATTCGGGTGGGCCGGGGCCTGCTCGAAGGTGAGCCCGTGTTCCGCGACGCGCTTGAGCGCTGTGACGCGGTGCTGCGGGCCGAGCTGCCCATGCCGCTGCTCTCGGTGCTCGTCCCAGGCGAGGGGGCACCGGATACCGGGAACGACCCGCTGTACGCGCAGGCGGCGCTGTTCGCGGTGGAGTACGGGTTGTGGACGCTGTGGCGCTCGTGGGGCGTCACGCCGTACGCGGTGATGGGACATGGCGTGGGGGTGCTGGCCTCCGCGTGCGCCTCGGGCGCGCTCAGCCTTGAGTCCGCCCTAGGGTTGGTGCTCGCGCGGGCGCGGAGTGCTTCCTCGGCGCCCGGGACGCCCGAGCGGACGCGGTACGAGGAACTCGCTCGCGCCGCTGCGAGCGCAACCGGCTCGCTCCGGGTGGTGTCGCACGTCACCGGCCACCCGGTGGACACGCAGGGGAGGACGGACGCGCACGCATGGTGTGCCGAGGCCGGGGAGCCGGCTCGGCCCGAGTCGACGCGCAAGGCGCTTGAGGCACTGGGCGCGGACGTGGTGCTCGAGCTGGGAGCGGCGTCAGCTCCCGGGTGGCTCGGCTCCCTGACGCGGGAAGGGCGCGACGAGGCGCAGTTGCTCACGACGCTCGCCGAGCTGTACGCGCGGGGCGTCGCTATCGACTGGGCGGCGGTCCACCTGGGTCGGGGACACCGACTCACCACGCTTCCCACCTACCCATTCCAGCGGCAGCGCTACTGGTTTGCTCCCGCCCGCTCCGAGCAGAGTGACAGTGAAGCGGCGGTGTCTTCGGAGTCGCATGCGGGGGGCGCGCAGGAGACTGCGGCGGAGCAAGCCGCGCGGGGCGCGTCCGCAGGTCGTGCTCCGCAGGGCGACGCGGCAGGAGAAGCAACGTGGGGTGCATCTGCCGGTCGTGCGCCTCAGGGCGCTGCGGCGGAGCAAGCTGCGCGGGGCGCATCAGCCGGCCGTGCTCCGCAGGGCGACGGGGCAGGAGAAGTAACTCGGAGCGCGTCCGACGGTCGTGCTCCGCACGATGCGGGCCTCGCCGCGCCTCACATCCGGGCGCTCCGGGCCGCCTCGCCCAACAAGCGCCGCGCGCTGCTCACCGCGCACGTCGAGGCCGCGCTTCGCACGGTGTTGGCGCTCAGCCCGGCAGAGTCCATCGAGTCGAAGCGGGGCTTCGTCACGCTGGGCGTCGACTCGCTCATGTCCGCGGAGCTACGTCGCCGCCTGGAGGTGACGTTCGAGCACCCGTTCTCCGCCACGGTGACCTTCGACCATCCGACGGTCGACGCCATGGTGGCGTTCCTCCTGCGGGAGCTGCCGTACCTGCAGGACGCGCACGCGGAGCCGCGCGCCATCACCGCTGCCCCCGCTGCGTCCGAGCACCCCGCACGCGAGCCCGTTGCCATCGTCGGCATGGCCTGCCGCTTTCCGGGCGGGGCCAACGACGTCGAGAGCTATTGGTCCCTGCTCCGTGACGGCGTCGACGGCACGAGCGAGATGCCGTCGGATCGCTGGGATTCGGACGCGCTCTACAGCCCGGAGCGCGGCACTCCGGGGAAGATGTCCACGCGCCGTGGCGGCTTCCTGAGTGGCGTCCCGTTCGACGGCTTCGACGCGGAGTTCTTCGGCACTGCGCCTCGCGAGGCCGCCGCGATGGACCCACAGCAGCGGCTGCTGCTCGAAGTCGCGTGGGAGGCGCTGGAGGACGCCGGCTGCGTCCCCGAGCGGCTCGCCGCGACGCCCACCGCGGTGATGGTTGGCATCGCCAGCTCCGACTACCTCAGCCTCCAGAACCAGGGCCCCCTGACGCGGCTCGAGCCGTACATGGTCACCGGGAACGCGCACAGCTGCGCGGCGGGACGGCTCTCGTACACGCTCGGGTTGCAGGGCCCCAGTCTCTCCGTGGACACCGCGTGCTCTTCGTCGCTCGTCGCGGCGCACCTGGGCTGCCAGGCACTGCGCAACGGCGAGGCGGACGTCGCGCTCGTGGGCGGCGTCAACATGATGCTCGCCCCCGAGCCGTTCATCTATTTCTCCCAGGCGGGACGCTCGCCTCGGACGGACGCTGCAAGACGTTCGACGCCGCCGGTGACGGGTACGCGCGAGGCGAGGGCTGCGGCGTCGTCGTGCTCAAGCGCCTCTCGGATGCGCTCCGGGACGGGGACCGCATCCGCGGCGTCATCCGTGGCTCCGCGGTCAACCATGACGGCCGCACGAGCGCGCTGTCCGTCCCCAACGGGCCCGCCCAGGAGGCGGTCATCCGCCAGGCGTACGCGAACGCAGGCGTCGAGCCCGCGCGGGTGGCCTACGTGGAGGCGCACGCCGCCGGCACGCCGCTGGGCGACCCCATCGAGATGCAGGCGCTCGCGGCCGCGCTGGGTGACGGCCGCGATGCGGAGCGCCCCCTCCTCGTCGGCTCCGTCAAGACGAACATCGGCCACCTCGAAGCGAGCGCCGGCGTCGCGGGCCTCATCAAGGGCCTGCTGATTCTGGAGCGCGGCGAGGTTCCGCCGCACCTCCACTTCCGGACGCCGAGCCCGCTGATTCCCTGGGAGCGCCTGCCCGTCCGGGTGCCCACGCAGAGGCTTCCGTGCGAGGGGCCCGAGGGCGTCGTGGGTGTGAGCTCCTTCGGCATGAGCGGCACCAACGCGCACGTCGTGCTGGAGCGGGCCCCGAGCCAGGGCCCCTCGAAGGGGCCAATCACCGCGCAACCGCCACGCGTACACTGCCTGCCGCTCTCCGCCCGGAGCCCGGAGGCGCTGCGTGCGCTGACGGAGCGCTATGTGTCGGCGCTGTCGCAGGGCTCGCTCTCCGACGGCCGTGCACGCGTCGAGGACGTGTGCTTCACCGCCGCGCTTCGCCGTGGCCACCACGCCTTCCGGACCGCAGTGGTGGGGCGCACCCAGGACGAGCTCACCACGGCGCTGCGGGGTGTCCTCTCGCAGCCGGTCGCGGACCCGGCGCCCTCGGGGAAGCGGCGGTGGACGTTCGTCTTCTCCGGCCTGACGACGCCCTGGCCGGGGATGGCGACCGCGCTGCTGCGTGACGAGCCCGTGTTCCGCGAGGCGTTCACCGCCTGCTCGGCGGCCATCGCGCGCGTCGCTCCGTTCTCGGTGCTGGAGCTCGTCACCCAGGGACAGGTCCGCCCGGACTCGTTCGACGTGGTGCAGCCCGCGCTGTTCGCCATCCAGGTATCGCTCGCGGCGCTATGGCGCTCGTGGGGCCTGGAGCCCGACGCGGTCGTCGGCCACAGCATGGGAGAGGTGGCGGCCGCGCACGTCGCGGGCGCGCTGTCGCTGGAGGATGCGGCGGCCGTCATCACGACGCGCAGCCAGCTCATCCGGCGGATGCAGACCTCCGGAGCGCGAGGCGGCGCCATGGTGGTGGAGCTGCCCTTCCAGCAGGTGCCGCAAGTCCTCGAAGAGCTCGGCGTGTCCGCCACCGTGTCCGTGGCAGGAGCCAACGCGCCACGGCTGACGGTGCTCGCGGGGCCTCCGTTGGAGCTCGAGAAGGTCCTGCAGGCGCTCAAGTCCCGCAACGTCTTCTGCCAGCGCCTGGCCACCAACGTCGCGGGCCACAGCCCGGCGCTGAACGCCGTGCGAGGCGACATGCTCCGCCAGCTCGAGTCGCTGAAGCCACAGCGCCCGAAGGTGGCGTTCTACTCGTCCGTCGGGGGGCAGGACACCGAGCCGGCCTTCGACGCGGCGTACTGGGCCAGCAACCTCATCCAGCCCGTCCACTTCTGGCCGGCGGTGGAGCGGCTGCTGAAGGACGGCGTGGACGGGTTCCTCGAACTCAGCGTCCATCCCTCGCTGCTAAACCCCATTGAACAGGGGCTGCACCAGGTAGGCGTCAAGGGCGTGGTGCTCCCGTCGCTGCGCCGGCCTGACGACGACCGCACGGTCCTGCTGCAGAGCGTGGCCCAGCTGTTCGCGGCGGGTGCACCCGTGGACTTCCGGGCGCTCTGCGACCCCGGAGCGCGGGTGGTGGATGCGCCACGGTACCCCTGGCAGCGCAGGCGCTTCTGGGCCGTGCCTCCGAGGACGGTGGGCGCAGCGGTGGTCCGCGAGGAACAGGCACGCGCCCACCCGCTGCTCGGCGCACACGTGAAGTCCGCGCGCGCCACCGGCGAGCACTTCTTCGAGCTGTCATCCCGCGCGCAGGACCAGAGCCTGTGGAGCGAGCACCGGGTGTCCGGTGTCGGGCTCCTCCCGGCGACCGCGCTTCCCGAAGCCGTCCTCTCGGCCGCGGCCGAGGCACTCGGGACGGGCGCGCTGGTGCTCGAGTCCCTGACGGTGCACGAGCCGGTGTTGCTGGGGGATGACGCGACGCTGTCCGGACAGCTGGTGCTGATTCCGTCCGGGCCTGGCAAGGATTCAACGGGGCCGGTGCAGTTCGAGCTCTACTCCGGCGAGGGCGGCTCACGGCTCCGGGCCTCCGGCTCGCTCCGGCGTGAGCCCGGTGACGCCGTCGCGCCGCCGCCCGTTGACGTCTCGCAGGTCCGCGCGCGGTGCGTGGGCGAGACCGAGGGGGCGGAGCACTTCGCCCGCTGGAAGGAGTGCGGTCTCGAATACGGCGACAGCGCCTCCGGGCTCGAGCGCGTCTGGCAGGGAGAGGGCGAGTGGCTCGCACTGTTCCGCCCCACGGAGGCCGCGGCCACCCGCGCCTTCCGCGTCCACCCCTCGCTGGTGGAGACGGCGCTGCGCCTCGGCGCGGGCGACGTTCCGGGCGAGGACGCGAGGATTCCCGTGCGGTTCGATGGCGTGCGACTGCACCGGCGCCTCACGGGCGGCCACTGCTGGCTGCACGCGCGCTCGCTCGGTGAGGGCCGCGTGGCCTTCAGCGTCCTCGACGAGGGCGGCCGGCCCGTCATCGAAGTCGCCTCCGCCCACCTGACGGAGGGGTCCGCGCCGCTGACCAACGCTGCCGCCGACCGTGCCTCGCGCGAGTGGCTGTACGAGGTCTCCTGGCGTGCCGCGCCGCCGTTGAAGCAGGGCGCGGTACCGCCGGGGGGAAGCTACCTGTTGCTCGTGGACCGCTCCGGGCTTGGAGAGCGGCTCGCTGCCCGGCTCGTCGCAGCGGGCCAGCACGTCATCACCGCCGCCCCTGGCTCGCGCGGGGAAGTCGCGTCGGGCTCCTTCCGTGTGGACCCTTCGAGCGACGAGGACTGGAAGTGGCTCCTGGAGCGGGCGGGGCCCGTCCGTGCGGTGGTCCACCTCTGGGGCCTCGATGCGCCGGGGGGAGCGGATTCCCTCAGCGCCGCTGCGCTCGAAGAGGCCCAGGGCGTCGGTGTGGGCGCCATCCCTCCGCTCCTGCGTGCGCTCACGGCCACGCGGGCGACGGAGCCTTCGTTGTGGTTCGTCACGCGTGGCGCACAGGCTGCGTCCTCGCGTCCGGAGCCCCTGGCCGTGGCGCATGCGCCTCTGTGGGGCATGGCGCGCGTGGTGGCGTTGGAGCATCCGGAGCTGTGGGGCGGCCTGCTGGACCTGGACCCACGGCGCGCGCCGGAGGAAGCCGAGCACGTCGCGGCGGAGCTGCTGCACGCGGACGGCGAGGACCAGGTGGCCTACCGTGACGGGCAGCGGAAGGTGGCGAGGCTCGTCCCGACTGCGGGCGGGGAGCTCCCGGCCGCCGTCACCTTCCATGCGGACGCGACGTACCTGGTCGTCGGCGGCCTGCGTGGACTCGGATTCGACCTGGCGCAGTGGATGGTGGCGAGGGGTGCACGCCACCTTGTGCTCACCGGAAGGACGCGGCTGCCGGCGCGCGCCGAGTGGGCCTCGCTCGCTCCGGACTCCGAGTCGCACCAGGCCGTGCAGGCGGTTCGCACGCTCGAAGGCGCGGGTGCGCAGGTGCGGGTGCACGCCGCGGATGTGGCGGACACCGCGCAGATGCAGGCGCTCTTCGACACGCTCAGGCGCGAGGGCCCGCCCCTGCGTGGCGTCATCCACGCGGCAGGCGTCAACCGCGCCGCTCCGTTGACCCGGGTGGATGCGGCCACGCTGCAGTCCGTGCTCGCGTCCAAGCTGCGTGGAGGCTGGAACCTCCACCAGCTCACCGCCGACCTGCCGTTGGACTTCCTGCTGCTGCTGTCCTCGGTCGCGGGCACGTGGGGTGCCGCCTCGCTCGGCCCATACTCCGCGGCGAACCACTTCCTCGACGCGCTCGCGAGCCACCGCCGCGCGAAGGGGCTGACGGCGACGAGCGTCGGGCTCGGCACGTGGGCCGGCGGCGGCATGGGCGCCGCGCTCGCCCAGGACCCGAAGCTCAAGAAGCTCTTCGCGCAGATGGGCTACGCCGTGATGTCGCCTGCGCCGACACTCGAGCTCGTCGGGCGCTTCATGGGCTCGAACGCCACGCAGCGCGTGCTCACGAACGTGGACTGGGCGCGCTTCAAGCCCATCTTCGAGGCCCGGCGCAGAAGGCCGCTGTTGGACCTCATCGTGACCGGAGAAGCCGTGACGCAGCAGGCGGCTGGAAGCGCCGAGCTGCTCGCGCGGGTGGCGGCCGCCATCGACCCGGACGCGCGCGCCGCCCTGCTGGAGGCACACGTGCGGCGCCGCGT
Organism: Pyxidicoccus sp. 3LFB2; assembly: GCA_046520375.1. Lineage (GTDB taxonomy): Bacteria > Myxococcota > Myxococcia > Myxococcales > Myxococcaceae > Myxococcus. Next base: position 7,850 of record JBKGHK010000166.1, on the reverse strand, counting down.
CGCCGAGGTGATGGGCTACGAGGACGAGAGCGCGCTGCAGCCCGGGCAGGGCTTCTTCCAGCTGGGCATGGACTCCATCATGAGCGTGCAGCTGCGCTCGCGGCTGGAGGCGGACCTGGCGCAGAAGCTGCCGCCGACGATGGTGTTCGAGCACCCGACGGTCAAGGCGCTCGCCGCGTATCTGCGGAGCGCCGTCGCGACGGCGCAGCCCGCGCCTCAGCCCGCCGCGTCCTCTCACGCGGCGGCGGTGCCGGTGCAAGCGCCAAAGGTCATCGAGAGCGGTCCGTCCGAGGAGGAGCTGGTGCGCCAGCTCGCCGACGAACTCGCAGCCCTGGGAGTGCAGGTCGATGAGTGAAACCAAGCCTGAGCTGAACCGCCAGGAGGTGCTGGCGAAGGCGCTCGCGGAGATCAAACATCTCCGCGTGAAGGCGCAGGCGGCCGAGCGCGAGAAGCGCGAGCCGATTGCCATCGTCGGGATGGCCTGCCGCTTCCCTGGCGGCGCGGACTCGCCGGAGGCGTTCTGGCGCCTCCTGCGTGACGGTGTCGACGCCACGTCGTCGGTGCCGAAGGAGCGCTGGGACGCGGAGCAGCTCTACGACGAGGACCCCGAGGCGCCCGGCAAGCTCTACGTGCGCCGCGGAGGCTTTCTCGACGGCGTGGACCGCTTCGACGCCGGGCTGTTCGGAATCTCCGCGCGAGAGGCCGCCGCCGTGGACCCGCAGCACCGCATGTTCTGGGAGCTGTGCTGGGAGGCGCTGGAGAGAGCGGGCCGTGCGCCACTCGGGCTCGCGGGCAGTGCGACGGGCGTCTACGTCGGCATCAGCAACCACGAGTACCCGCCGGGCGGCGTGGAGCCCACCGAGGCGGACCCGCTGATGATTGGCGGCAACGCCACCAGCTTCATCACGGGCCGGCTCTCGTACATGCTGGGGCTGCGCGGGCCGAGCGTGGCCCTGGACACCGCGTGCTCGTCGTCGCTCGTCGCGGTCCACCTGGCCTGTCAGAGTCTGCGCTCGCGAGAGACGGACCTCGCCCTCGCGGGTGGGGTGAACCTCATCCTGTCGCCCAACGGGACGCTGCTCCTGTGCAAGGCGCGGGCGCTCGCGCCGGACGGACGGTGCAAGGCGTTCGACGCGTCCGCCGATGGGTATGGGCGAGGGGAGGGCGGCGGCGTCGTCGTGCTGGAGCGACTGTCGGACGCGCTCGCGCGGCGTGCCCCCATCCTCGCCGTCATCCGCGGCTCGGCCGTCAACCAGGACGGTCACCGCAGCGGGCTCACGGTCCCCAACCCGAAGGCGCAAACGGAGCTCATCCGCGCCGCGCTCGCCAGTGCCGGCGTGCGCCCATCGGATGTCCAGTGCGTCGAGGCGCACGGGACGGGCACCGCGCTCGGAGACCCCATCGAGATGCGAGCGCTCGGGGAGGTCTATGCCGAAGGGCGCGCCCTGGAGCGCCCGCTGTGGGTCGGCTCCGTCAAGACGAACCTCGGGCACCTGGAGTCCGCGGCCGGCATCGCCGGACTGCTCAAGACAGTGCTCGCGCTGCGCCACGGGCAACTGCCGCCGCACCTCCACTTCACGCGGCCGAACCCGGACATCCCCTGGCACGCGCTCCCCGTGCAGGTGAATGACGCCCTGCGGCCCTGGGAGCGCGAGGGCGGACGGCGCATTGCCGGCGTGAGCTCCTTCGGCGGAAGCGGGACCAATGCGCATGTGGTCCTCGAAGAGGCGCCGGACGTGGCAGCCAGCCCCGCCGGGGCTGGTGAGGAGCCCGCGCAGGTGCTCACCCTCTCCGCGAAGCAGGACGAGGCGCTCCGTGCTCTCGCGGCCAGGTACGAGGCACACCTGGCGGAGAACCCCACGCTCTCCCTGCCGGAGCTCTGCTTCACCGCGAACACCGGCCGAGCGCACCTGTCACACCGGCTCGCGGTGGTGGGGCGAAGCACGTCCGAGCTGCGCGCGCTGCTCCAGGGCGTCGTGCAGGGCCGGGAGGAGGCAGGCGTCATCTCGGGGGTGGTGCGCGGCGAAGCGCGGCCCAGGGTGGCCTTCCTCTTCACCGGTCAGGGTTCGCAGTATGTAGGGATGGGGCGGGGCCTGTACCAGACGCAGCCCGTCTTCCGCCGCGCCCTCGACCGCTGCGCGGAGCTGTTCGCGCCATGGCTGAGCCAGCCGCTCCTCTCCGTCATGCATGCGGAGGAGGCCGGCCCGGAGGGCCTCCTGAATCAAACTGCGTTCACGCAGCCCGCGCTCTTCTCCCTTGGGTACGCGCTCGCGGAGCTCTGGCGCTCGCTCGGCGTCGAGCCGGTCGCGGTCCTGGGACACAGCGTCGGCGAGCTGGCGGCGGCGTGCGTCGCGGGCGTGCTGTCCCTTGAGGACTCGGTGACGCTCGTGGCCGAGCGCGCGAAGCGGATGCAGGCGCTGCCTCCCGGTGGCGCGATGTTCGCCGCGGCGTGCGGTGAGGAGGCGGTGCGGGCCGTGCTCTCCACGCGAGGGCCGGACGTCAGCATCGCCGCGCTCAACGGGCCCGCGGAGACCGTCCTGTCGGGGGAGGAGGGTGCGGTGACCGCCGTGGTCGACGCGCTGAAGTCGCAGGGCATCCAGGCCCGGCGCATCCCCGTGTCGCACGCGTTCCACTCGGCGCGGATGGAGCCCATGCTCGAGGACTTCGAGCGGGCAATCTCCCACCTGTCGTTCCAGGCGCCCCGGCTGAAGCAGGTCTCCGGACTGACGGGGAGGCTCGACGGAGCGGCCCCGGGCGCGGCCTGGTGGCGCAGGCAGCTGCGCGAGCCCGTGCGCTTCTCGGACGGCGTGAGGGCGCTGGCCGAACTCGGTGTGGACACGTTCATCGAGCTGGGCCCGTCCCCCACGCTGTCCTCGCTCGCGCGCACCTGCCTGCCCGAGGGCTCGCACCGCTGGCTCCCGTCACTCAAGAACCGGCGCGATGACGCGGCGACGTTCCTCGGCAGCGTGGCACGGCTCTACGCGAGCGGCGCCGACCTCCGCTGGGAAGGGCTGTCCCCGGACGGGCTGCGGCGGCTCGAGCTGCCGACGTATCCGTTCCAGCGGCAGCGCTACTGGATGCAGGGCCGGGCTGCGGCGGCTCCGGCCCCGCGCGTCCGGGAGGGGCACCCGCTCCTGGGAGTCCGCACCGAGACGCCCGACGGCCCGGTGTTCGAGACCGAGGTGCGCGCCTCGGACCTCGCCGTGCTGCGCGACTTCCGGGTGTTCGGGACCATCGTCGTCAGCGGCGTGGTGCAGGTCTCCCTCATCATCCTCGCAGGGGCCGAGGTGCTGGGCGGAAAGGGGCAGGCGCGGATATCGGAGCTCGTCTTCTTCGAGCCGTTCACGCTCGACGATGAGGCACCGATGCGCGTCCGCCTCCTGCTGTCGAGCGCGGAAGCGGGACAGGCGCGCTTCGAGCTGCACAGCGCGCCCGCGTCGCAGGGGGCCACGCCAGAGTGGCGGCGCCACTGCGCGGGCACGCTGGCCATGAGCGACGAGGGCGGCGAGCAGGCGGGCGACGCGTCGACACTGAACGACATCCGCGCCCGCTGCACCGACGAGCTCTCGGCCGAAGCGTTCTACCGGACCTGCTGGTCGGACACGGACCAGTCGTTCGGCCCGAGCTTCAAGGGACTGACGCGGGTGTGGTGGGGCGACGGCGAGCTGCTTGCCGAAATCGAACCGACGGAGACGGGCCTCGCCGAGCCCGAAGCGGCGGGCTTCGCCGGGCGCGTGCTGACGGAGGCCTGCGCGGCGGAGGCCTGCGCGCAGGCGATGAAGGTCCTCCGCCCGAAGGGGTCCGACTTCGCCTCCAGCGCCTACCTGGGGGTGGGCATGCAGCGCTCGCACGCCACCCTCACGTCCACGCGCGGGAAGCGCTTCGGTCACGCCCGCATGCGCCCCTCCGCGCCCGGGGAGACGCGCCTCTTCGCGGATGTGCGACTCCTCGACGCGGACGGCCGGGTCGTCACGACGTACGAAGGCCTGAGCTACGCGCCCATCCAGCCCGAGATGCTCCGCAGACTGGCGACGCGCCCGAAGCGGACTCGCGCCAGCGGGGTGGACCGTGCGCAGTTGCTCTCGGCAGCGAAGCCGGAGCGCTCGCGCCTGCTGGAGACGTACCTCCTGCGTCAGATGGAGGTGCTCCATGGCGCGGCCGTGCCCGGACTCGCACCAGACGCACCGCTGGGCGAGCTCGGCCTCGACTCCATCCAGTTCACCGAGCTGCGGGGGTGGATTCGCAAGGACCTCGACGTGCAGCTGGCTCCGGAGCAGCTCACGGCGTCCACCAGCCCTCGTGCCATCGCCGAGGCGCTCGCGGCGCGACTGGCACCGGAGTCCGCCCCGGTCGCCCCTGTGACTGTCTCCCCGCCCGTGCATGCCGGGGAGTGGATTGCCCAGTGGGAGCGCCCGCCGGCCCATGAGGCGCGCCTGCGTCTGTTCTGCTTCCCGTTCGCCGGAGGCGGGGCGTCCACCTACCGAGGGTGGGACAAGGCGCTGCCGCGCGGCGTGGACGTGTGCCGCATCCAGTTCCCCGGCCGGGAGAGCCGGTACGGCGAGCCGCCCGTGGAGCACCTCTCCGTGCTGCTGGACACCCTGGAGCGTGAGCTGGCGCCGCTGCTGGACCTGCCCTTCGCGTTCTTCGGCACGAGCATGGGCGGCCTCCTCGCCTTCGAGCTCGCGCGGCGGATCCGCGCGCGCCGAGGCGTGACGCCTGTGCGACTGTTCACCGCGGCCTCGTACGCGCCGCACCGCGGGCCGTCCGCGCCGCTCGCGGAGCTGATTCGCACCGGGGTGCACAGCGCGGACCCGGCGCTCCTGCGACGCTTCAAGGTCGTCCCGGATGCGCTGTTCGCGTCGCCGGACATGCTGGCGCTGGTGCTGCCGCCGCTCTACGCAGACCTGAAGCTGGTGGGCAGCTATCAGTACGCGGATGAGCCGGCGCTCGCCTGTCCCATCACGGCCCTGTGCGGCACGCAGGACCCGCTGATGACCCGCGACAACGCCGCCAGCTGGTCGCACCACACCGTGGCCGACTTCAGCTTGAGGATGATTGCGGGCGAGCACCTGTTCGTGAGGACCGCGCCGGAGGCGGTGCTCGACGTGGTCCGCGAAGAACTCTCGCGGCACCTGGCGCAACTCGAGCGGGGCGTAGCGAAGGTGGCGTCATGAGGACGAAGGAGGGAGAGACATGAGCCAGAGCGCAAAGGCGTGGTTCCTCTACGCAGCAGACGCGGCGAGCGTGGGCCGTCCGGCCGAGCTCATCTACGGTGACCTCCCGCTGCCGGACCCGGGCCCGCGAGACGTGCTCGTCGAGCCGCTCTACGGCTCCTGGGAGGGCAACATGGGCCACTGCGTCGAGCGCAAGCCCATCGACGTCGCCAAGTTCCGCGGTGAGGAGCGGGTCGTCATCGGCAACGCGGGTGTCGTGCGCGTGCTGAGCGTGGGCAACGAGGTGCAGGGCTGGAAGGAGGGGCAGTGCGCGCTCATCCTCCCTGACTCGGCGCTGGACCCCTGGGGCTATCCGACGAAGGCCTTCGCCTATGACATGGCGGGGACGACGGGCTTCCTGTCCACGCGCATGGTGCTTCCGGCCCGCGACCTCGTGCCGCTGCCCGAGAAGACGCGGCACTCCTATGCCCAGTGGGCCGCCTTCTCGGCGCGCTACACCACGGCGTGGTCCAACTGGCGGCTGGCCTTCGGCACGTACCGGCTGATGGTGCCCCACGAGCGCAACCCCGCGCCCCAGGTCTGGGGCTGGGGCGGTGGCACCACGCTCGCGGAGCTGGACCTCGCTCGCAGGCACGGCTGCAACACGGTGATGCTCTCGGCGTCGGACGAGCGGCTGGAGCTCATCCGGCAGAGCGGCATCACCGCGCTCGACCGGCGTAAGTTCGGCGACCTCTACTACGACGAGCTGCGCGCGGGGACGGACGCCGCCTACCGCCGTGCGTACCAGCAGGCGGAGGTCGCGTTCGTCCGCGAGGTGGAGCAGCGCACCGACAAGCGGATGGTGCAGATCTTCGTCGACTACATCGGCACGCCGTTCTTCCGTGTCACCCGCCGGGTGCTCTCTCGCGAGGGCGTCATCACCACCGCCGGCTGGAAGGAGGGCATGGCCACGTCCTTCATGCGCGCCACCGAGTGCATCGAGCGCCACCAGTACATCCACACGCACATGTGCACGCGCGAGGAGGTCCTCGCGGCCATCGAATACGGCGAGCGCGAGGGGTGGATGCCCACCATCGACGCGCGGATTCACGCCTTCGATGAGGTGCCCGCGCTGTCCCAGAAATTTCTCGAAGGCAACGTCGGGTTCTTCCCGGTGTTTGCGGTGAACCCGGAATGAGGCCACCGGTGGCGGACATGCAGAAGTCGCAGCTCGAAGTGTGGCTGCGCGCGCAACTGGCGGGGCTGCTCGGCGTGGCGCCGGACGCGCTGGACGCGACGGCGCGCTTCAAAACGCTCGGGCTCGACTCCGCGCGTGCCACCGAACTGGTGGCCCGTCTGTCCGCGCACCTGCAGCGCGCGCTGCCACCGACGCTCGCGTGGGAATACCCGACGCTGGAACGACTCGCCGCGCACCTGACGGCGAGCACGGGCGCGAGCGCGTCCGCGAAGGAGCCGACGGCCGAAGGCACCCGGGCCTCCGGGGACGACGAGCCCATCGCCATCATCGGCGTCGGCTGCCGGTTCCCTGGCGGCGCGAGCTCGCCCGAGGCGTATTGGGAGTTGCTGCGCGCTGGCCGGGACGCCATCGGCGAGGTGCCCGCGGACCGCTGGAGCCTCCCCGAGTACTTCAGCACGGACCTCGCCGCGCCCGGGAAGATGAGCACCCGGTGGGGCGGGTTCCTGGACGGGGTGGACCGGTTCGACCCGCACTTCTTCGGCATCAACGCGCGCGAAGCGGAGCAGATGGACCCGCAGCAGCGGCTCGCGTTGGAGCTGGCGTGGGAAGCGCTGGAGGACGCGAACATCGTCCCCGAGTCGCTGCGCGAGAGCGCCACCGGCGTCTACCTGGGCGCGATGTGGAGCGACTACGCCCGTCTGGCCAGTGAGCGGCAGGTGGACCCGTACACGGCCACCGGCCAGGACACGAGCATCCTCTCGGGCCGCCTGTCGTACGTGCTCGGGCTCCGTGGGCCGAGCCTGGTGGTCAACACCGCGTGCTCCTCGTCGCTCGTCGCGCTGCACCTGGCATGTCAGGGGCTGCGGAACGGGGAGGCGAGCGTGGCGCTCGCGGGCGGCATCAGCCTCATCCTGTCCCCGCTCAGCACGGTGGCGATGTCCAAGTTCGGCGCGATGGCGCCGGACGGACGCTGCAAGGCGTTCGACGCGCGTGCCAATGGCTACGTGCGCAGCGAGGGCGGAGGCGTGGTGGTGCTCAAGCCGCTCTCCCGCGCCCTGCGCGACGGCGACCGCATCTACTGCGTGGTGCGCGGCACCGCCATCAACAACGACGGCTTCTCCAACGGCCTGACGGCGCCGAGCCCCCAGGCCCAGGAGGCCGTGCTGCGCGAGGCGTACGGGCGCGCGGGCGTGTCACCGGACAAGGTCCACTTCGTGGAGACCCACGGGCCGGGGACGGCGCTGGGAGACCCCATCGAAGCGGGCGCACTCGGTGCCGTGCTCGGGGCGGGGCGGGGGACGGAGCACCCGCTGCGCATCGGCTCGGTGAAGACGAACCTGGGACACCTGGAGGCCGCCGCCGGCATGGCCGGCCTGACCAAGGTCGCGCTGCAGCTCCAGCGCCGCGCGCTGGTGAAGAACCTCCACTTCGAGACGCCCAGCCCGCACATCGACTTCGAGCGGCTCAAGCTCAAGGTCCAGGCCGAGCGCGAGCCCTGG
>JBKGHK010001669.1:0-598 GCA_046520375.1 Pyxidicoccus sp. 3LFB2 | reverse complement strand
GGCTTCGCGGCGCGCGGGGGCGCGGAGCGGACAATCTCATCCATGTTGCGGATGTTGGTGGACTCCTCCTCGTCCGGGGCCGGCGCTGGCGCCGCGGTGCGGCTTCCCGACTTGCCCTTGGGGCGCGCGGCCGCGGCGGGCTTCGCCGGGCGAGGGTCTTCCTCCGCGCCGGTGGGCTCGTCGTCGTTCTCGACGGGGGGCTCGTCGGACAGGAAGGAGCCGTCGATGATGTAATCGCAGACGGAACAGATGGAGGTGTTGGCGGCCACCTTCGAGCCGCAGCCAGGGCAGTTCAGGACCAGCGCTCCCGAGGAGAGAAACGAGGGCCGCATCTTCGGAGCCCCGCCCCGGCGCTGTCAAACTCCATGCGCGCTAACCCCTGGATTTTCGCGGGAAATTGGCCTAGGCCCCAGCGCATGAGCCGCCCGCGTACCGTCCGTGCACTGTCCGCCTGCCTCGCCGTCCTCGCGCTGTCCTCCGGCTGTACCCGCTCCGTCCCGACGCCGGGGCCCGAGCCGGTGGACGCGGCCACCCTGGCCCGCATCCGGGACTGGGAGGACCGGCGCTCGCTGGGAGAAGGCGCCCTCGTGGCGCTGGC
>JBKGHK010001668.1:0-600 GCA_046520375.1 Pyxidicoccus sp. 3LFB2 | reverse complement strand
GCGACGTGCCGGTGCGGCTCGGGCTGGCGCGCGCGCTGCTCGGCCTGGAGCGGCATGGCGACGCGGAAGCCCTGCTGCGCGAGGTGCAGGCGCAGGAGCCCAGCGACCCGGAAGTCCTCAAGGTGCTCGCGGTGCTGGGGCTGCGGCGCGGCGAAGCCGAAAAGGCCCGCGCGTATATAAAGGATGCGCTCTCCCGGGACCCCTTCGACGCCGAGGCGCGGCTGCTGAAGGAGGAGCTGGAGGCCGCGGACCTCCCACCTCCGCCCACTCCCCAGGAGCAGGTGCTGCGCCCGGAGTTCACCGCCGCGCTGGCGGCGGCGCTGGGCCGGGCGCGGGTGGGCTTCCGGCGGCAGGGCAAAGACTTACTGGTGAAGCTCGCCTCGGGCGGAGTGGGGCGCGTGGACGTGGGCTCGCTGTACGCGGCGTGGTGTGAGGCTCCAGGCCGGGAGGACCTCACCGCGCACGTGGACGCGCTGGCGGCACGACTGGGAGGCCTGTCCTCGGGCCTGAGCGCGGAGGGCGCGGCGCTGGAGTCACGGCTGCGTCCGGTGCTGCGCCCAGCGGACTTCGCCGCACGGGCGGTGGGCGGCCGGCCTGGCC
>JBKGHK010001667.1:0-600 GCA_046520375.1 Pyxidicoccus sp. 3LFB2 | reverse complement strand
GGCCCTGTCGCTGCCGCTCGCCTGGCTCACCACGCGCACGGACCTGCCGGGGCGGCGCGCCTGGGTAGTGCTGCTGTGCGTCCCCCTGGCCCTGCCCACGTTCGTCAGCGGCTATGTGCTGCTGGCCGCGTTCGGCACCGGTGGCGCGCTGGAGGAGCCGCTGTCCCGGTGGGGCCTGCCGGTGCCTCCGGTGTATGGCTTCCCCGGAGCGCTGCTGGCGCTGACGGTGTCCACGTACCCGTACTTCCTCCTCGCGCTGCGAGCGGGCCTGCAGTCGCAGGACCCGGCCTGGCTGGAGGGGGCCCGCAGCCTGGGGCTCACCCCGGCGCGCGCCTTCTGGCGGGTGACGGTGCCGCTGCTGCGCCCGGCCTTCGCGTCGGGCGCGCTGCTGGTGGGCCTCTACGTGCTGTCGGACTTCGGCGCGGTGGCGCTGCTGCAGTACGACGCCTTCTCGCGCGCCATCTACGTCCAGTACGACGGTGCATATGACCGCACCTACGCGGCGCTGCTGGGGCTGGCGCTGGTGGTGGTGACGGTGGCGGTGCTGGCGCTGGAGGTCCGCCTGCGCGGGCGCGCGGGCTACCACCGCAGCGCGAAGGG
>JBKGHK010001666.1:0-602 GCA_046520375.1 Pyxidicoccus sp. 3LFB2 | reverse complement strand
GCGCGCTGCTCGACGAGCGCCGCCCGTGCCTGCCCGAGCGGTGCGCGGAAGTCTCCGCGCTGGAGGGGACGCTGCGGCTGCTCACCGAGCAGCTCCACCGCGCGAGGCCCTCGGGCTCGCAGGCGCTCAGCCCCTTGCAGGAGGCTTCGCGGCTGGCGGTGCCTCACGAGTTCGCCGTGCCCGAGTCGCACCGCGCCTCCGGCATGGGGCGCATGGTGACGGCCACCAAGAAGGCCTTCATCGAGGGGCTGCACCCCTTCCACGTGGAGTCGCTGCGCCCGCAGGCCGAGTTCAACAAGGCCGTGGTGCGCGTGCTGGAGTACCTGTCCGTCCACCGGAGCCTGGGCCTGCGCGACGACGTGTCCGGCTGGGTGCGCGGGCAGCTGGAGCCCAAGGCGGACCCCACGCGGTGGAAGGCGGTGCGCTCGCACCGGAGCGGGGCGCTCGGCTCGGTGGTGGAGGCGGCGAAGCGCTCCTACCTCTCCGCCGTGGGCCCGGTGCTGGAGGCCCTGCTGCGCGGGCAGGCGGAGTGGAACTCGGCCATGGTGGAGGCGCTCGTCGCCGCCGCCGCGCCCAGGCCGCCGTCCGAGGCACAGGCCGCG
>JBKGHK010001665.1:0-602 GCA_046520375.1 Pyxidicoccus sp. 3LFB2 | reverse complement strand
CCGGAGGTGGCGCGGGTGCGGCTCGCGCTGGGGCTCGTGCTCCAGGACCAGGGGGAGCTGGCGGAGGCGGAAGCCGTGGCGCGCGACGGGCTGGCGACCTTCGAGCGGACGCTGGGCCCCGACCACCCCCGGGTGTACGACGCGCTCAATGACGTGGCCTCCACCCTCGTCCTCCAGCAGCGGTTCGACGAGGCCCTGCCCGTCTACGAGCGCGCGCTGACCGTGGCCCGGAAGACGGACGGCCCCGACAGCCTGGGCGTCGCCATCATCCACAGCAACCTGGCGGTGCTGTTCTACCGGATGAAGAAGTGGGACGAGGCCCGGGCCCACTTCCAGACCTCGGTGGGGCTTCGCGAGAAGCTGTTCGGCGCGTACGAGCCGACCCTGGTGGTGCTGCTCCGGTACATCGGCCGCACGCTGAATCAGCAGCAGCGCTTCGAGGAGTCGGTGCGGTACATGCAGCGGGCCGCCGACATCCAGCTCATGCAGCGCGACGACCCCAAGGCGCAGTGGATTGCCGTGCTCAACGACCTGGGGACCACCTACCTCAAGGCGGGCCGGCCGCGGAGGCGCTTGCGCCGCTGGAGCGGGCCCTGGCCGGG
>JBKGHK010001664.1:0-608 GCA_046520375.1 Pyxidicoccus sp. 3LFB2 | reverse complement strand
GCTTCCGGACTCCCGCTTCCGCGCATCCCCTGCCGCGCCCACCGTCGCGAAGCTTCCGGACTCCCGCTTCCGCGCATCCCCTGCCGCCCCCACCGTCGGGAAGCTTCCGGACTCGCGCTTCCGCTCCAGGGGGAACGCCCCGGCGCCCTCCCCTGCCCGGGCCTCGTCCACGCGAACGTAGAAGAAGGCCTGCTCTCCGCGCAGCACCTGCAGCGACGGCGGCAGTTGGAGCAGAGGCTCCGAGGAGGACAGCACCAGCGTGCCGCCGGGCACGAGGCTGCGGGCGAGCACCTCCACCGTCCGCTGAAAGGCCTCCGTCGTGAAGTAGATGAGCACGTTGCGGCAGAAGATGACGTCGAAGCCGCCGCCCCCCGCCGGGGCCGGATAGGGCGTGTCCATCAGGTTGTGGAGCTGGAAGCTGGCCCGCTCGCGCAGGGCCGGCGCCAGCGCCACGCGCGCCCCCGTCGGGACGAAGTAGCGCTCGCGCGTCCCGGGAGGCACCCGGCGCAGCTGCTCCGGGGTGAAGCCCAGCCCCTGGGCCTGCCGCAGCGCCTGCGCGGAGATGTCCGTGCCAGCCACCCGTGCTGCCCGCGTCCGCGCCCGCCTCG
>JBKGHK010001663.1:0-609 GCA_046520375.1 Pyxidicoccus sp. 3LFB2 | reverse complement strand
CCTTGCCCCAGGAAGGGCCACCCGGGTCCACCTCCGCCAGCACGCCCGTCGTTGAGCGCGCCCCTGCACCTCCCGTGGGCGCGGGTGAAGGCGGCCTCGGTGCGCTCGGCGCGCACCCGCATGCGGCAGCTGCCTGGGGCGTGGGAGGACGGCGCGGCGCGGTGGCGAGCGCCTCCTGCAACAGCGTGGTGCGGTCCAGCACCGACAGCCTGCGCTGCAGGGCGTCCTCGCTCTCGAAGATGCGCTGGCGCTCACGCACGCCGGCCGCCGCCGCGCCAGGGACGGGCACCTTCACCGCGAGCAGCTGCTCCCGCTCGATTTTCAGGCGCGCGCCTCCGCCCGGTCCACCGCCGCGCGCTCCACCCGCACCGCGTGGGTGACGTAGGCATGGAGCTGCTCGCGCACCGTTGCGCGCACCTCGGGCCTCGCCGAGTCGAGCACCGCCGCCACCACCTGGGGCAGGGCCTCATAGGCCGCGCGGCGCGTGTCGGGCTCCGGAGACTGGAGGCGCGTGTGCAGTTGCTGGAGCTTCGCGTGCTCGGCGGGCCCACCTGCCCGGCGAGGGCGGACAGCGCCTTCTTCTCGCGCTTCGTGCGAGCGCAGCGCGCG
>JBKGHK010001662.1:0-610 GCA_046520375.1 Pyxidicoccus sp. 3LFB2 | reverse complement strand
GGCGCCGCACGTGGCGGTGTGGCTGCGGGCGCAGCGGCCGGAGCTGATGCGGCCGCGCACCACGCTCGATGCGGGCACGCAGCGGATGGTGGAGCGGCTGATGCGGGACGCGGCCGGAGGGCTGGCGTCGCGGGGCATCCACAACGGCACGGCGGTGGTGGTGGAGCGCGAGCGCGCGGAGGTGCTCGCGCTGGTGGGCAACTTCGACTTCTTCGACGCGAAGCATGGCGGGCAGATTGCCGGCTTCGCGACGCCGCGCTCTCCGGGCTCGGCGCTCAAGCCGCTGCTGTACGCCATGGGCATCGACCAGGGGCTGGCGGGGCCGGAGATGCTCGTGGCGGACGTGCCGACGGCGTACGGCGGCTATGCGCCGCGCAACTTCGATGGGCGCTTCCAGGGCCTGGTGCGGCTGGAGTACGCGCTGTCGCAGTCGCTCAACATGCCCTTCGTGCGGCTGCTGCAGCGCATCGGCGTGGAGCGCTTCCTCGGCGCGCTGCGCTCGGCGGGCGTCACCAGCCTGGAGCCGGAGCCGGGGCACTACGGCCTGTCCGCGGCGGTGGGGGGCATCGAGCTGACGCAGCTGGAGCTGGCGGGCGTGTACGTGGCGCTG
>JBKGHK010001661.1:0-614 GCA_046520375.1 Pyxidicoccus sp. 3LFB2 | reverse complement strand
GGCGGAGGAGGCCGCGGCCGAGGGGCTGGTGCGTGCGGCACGCGAGGCGCGGGCGGCGCTGGACACCCAGCGCTCGCGGCGTGAGGCGGCGGCGGAGGCACTCCGGAAGGCAGAAGAGGCCCTCACCCGGGCGGAGGGTGCGCTCAACGAGGTGCTGGCCCGTATGGAGGCCGCCGAGGCCATCCGCCGGCAGGTGCTCGCGGACGTGGCGCACGTCTTCGCCCAGGACGAGGGCTGGGAAGCGAAGCTGGAGGAGAACCCGGCCACCTTCCGGGGCAACTGCGCGAAGCGGGTGGCCCTGTGGAAGACGAAGGAAGAAGCACGGCTCAACGCGGAGAAGCGCGAGGCCGAGGAGCAGAAGCACCGTGCCCGCGCCCAGGGGTTGTTGGACCTCAGCGTCCAGCGCGCGGAGGAGGACTCGAAGCTCGCCACGCTCAAGGAGGAGGACCGGAGTGAGGTGGCCCGGGCCCGCGCGGCGCTGCTCAACGGACGCCCCACGGAAGAGGTCCGCGCGGAGTTGCGCGCGCGGCTGGATGCGGCGGTGGAGTCCTTCGAGCGGGCCCGTGAGGCCGCCGACACCGCGAAGCAGGCGGAGCGCGTGGCGACGGCGCGTG
>JBKGHK010001660.1:0-618 GCA_046520375.1 Pyxidicoccus sp. 3LFB2 | reverse complement strand
CCCGCCTGCTGGACGCGCTCGGGCGGGTGCTGGCCCAGGGCGTGGCGCCGCTGCGCATCAGCGCGCCCTCGGCCACGGCCACCACGGCCGTCATCACCGACAAGCCCGTGTATGGCGCCTGGGACGTGGTGCGGATTACCGGCCGCGTGGGCAACGCCGCGACCAACGCGCTGCTGGCCCCCTCGAAGGCGGAGCTGACGGTGCGGACGCCGGGCGGAGCCACGCTGCACACCGCCACGCGGGACGTGCGCCAGCTGATGCCTGGCGCGCTCCTGGACCTGCCGTTCCCCCTCACCCTGGCCGATGCGGCCGGTGGCACGTACCCCGTCACCCTGGTGCTCCGTGACGCGCTATCGAAGGCCGTCCTGAGCACGAGCACCACGGCGTTCCAGGTGGAGCGCCGCGTGCTGGCGGGTGTGGCGGGCACGGTGAGCGTGGCCCTGCCGCGCGTGTACGCGGGCGACAGCAACACCTGCACGGACACCACGCGCAGCGCCTCCGGTGAAGCGGTGCCGGGCGTCACGCTGGTGCGCCAGTTGGTGGACCTGGGCGCCGGCACGGTGCTGGGCGGAGACGCGGGGAGACGGTGGACCTGGCGGCCGGCGTGCCGGACGTGCG
>JBKGHK010000165.1:0-16621 GCA_046520375.1 Pyxidicoccus sp. 3LFB2 | reverse complement strand
CCTGGAGGACGCGCGCCCAGGCCTTCCTGCGCTGGGGCGCCCGCGCCGTCGCCGCGAGGCTGGAGCGCGAACACCCGCGCCTGCTGCCCTCCACGCCCACCGCGCCCGAGCCCGCTCGCACCGAGGAGGCCGGCACTCCGCTGGCGGCGTTGGATTTGGAGTCGGTGCTCAAGACGGCGCGCGCGCTGTCCGGTGAAATCGTCCTGGGCAAGCTCTTGCGCAAGCTGATGACGCTGGTCATCGAGAACGCGGGCGCGCGGCGCGGCTTCCTCATCCTGAAGAAGCCCGAGGGGCTCTTCATCGAAGCCGAGGGCTCGGTGGACGGCACCACCGTGGTGGTGGAGCAGGCCGTGCCGGTGGAGTCCTCCACCGCACTGCCGGCGTCCCTCATCCACTACGTGGTGCGCACCGGGGAGACAGTGATTCTCCACGACGCGGCCGCCGAGGAGCCCTTCTCCGAGGACCCCTACATCCGCGGCGCCCGGCCCAAGTCCGTGCTCTGCAGCCCGCTCTTGAAGCAGGGCTCGCTCACCGGCGTGCTGTACCTGGAGAACGACGCCACGCGCGGGGCCTTCACCCGCGAGCGGCTGGAGGTGCTGCGCCTGTTGTCGTTCCAGGCGGCCATCTCCCTGGAGAACGCCGGGCTGTACGCCAGCCTGGAGGACTACAGCCGCACGCTGGAGCGCCGGGTGGAGGAGCGCACCACGGAAATCCAGCGGAAGAATGCCGAGCTCGCCGAGACGCTCAGCCGCCTCCAGGAGATGCAGCGCCAGCTGGTGGCGCAGGAGAAGCTCGCCTCCCTGGGCGCGCTCACCGCCGGCATCGCCCACGAGCTCCAGAACCCGCTCAACTTCGTGAACAACTTCTCCGACCTGTCCATGCGGCTGGCCCGCGAGCTGGAGGAGTCGCTGCGCGCCCTGGCCGGCACGCTGGAGGGCCCGGCCATCGAGGACGTGCTGGAGCTGTTGGAGGACCTGCGCCAGAACTCGCAGCGCATCAACACCCACGGTCGGCGCGCGTCGGACATCATCAAGACGATGCTGCGGCACTCGCGCCGCTCGGAGGGGACGCGCTCGCGCGCGGACCTCAACGTCCTGGTGCGCGACAGCTTCAACCTGGCCGTGCAGGGCCTGAGAAGCCGCCCGGGCGGCGCCAGCGTGCGGATGGAGTCCGAGCTGGACGCGGCGGTGGGAACCGTGGAGCTGGTGGCCAGCGACATCAGCCGCCTGTTCATCAACATCCTGGAGAACGCCTTCTACGCGGCCGTGCAGAAGCAGCAGCAGGTGGGCGGGGGCTTCGTCCCGCGCATCGACGTCAGCACCCGCCGCCTGGGGGACAAGGTGGAGCTGCGCGTGCGCGACAACGGCTCCGGCATCCCCGAGGACATCCGCGAGAAGCTCTTCCACCCCTTCTTCACCACCAAGCCCGCGGGCGTGGGCACCGGCCTGGGCCTGTCGCTGTGCCACGACATCGTCCAGGAGCACCAGGGCGAGATTCGCGTGGAGAGCACCCCCGGCGAGTACGCCGAGTTCATCATCACCCTGCCCGCCCCCATCGCCGCGTCGCCCTCCGGCGCCGCGGCCTGACGCCCCAAAAAGCGAAGGCCCCTCTTCCCAGCGAGGGAAGAAGGGCCTTCTTGCTGCTTCGAGGCTTTCGGGAGGAGAAGCGCGGCGCTTACGCCGTCTTCTTCTCCTTCTCCATGACGAGCTGTGGCGGCTCGTGCTTGGTAATCACCTGCTCGGTGATCTTGCACTCCTTGACGCCCTCGCGGAACGGCACGTCGTACATGATCTCCAGCATCGCGTCCTCCAGGATGGCGCGCAGGCCGCGCGCTCCGGAGTGACGGCGCATCGCCTCGCGGGCGATGGCGCGCAGCGCTTCCTTGGTGAAGGTGAGCTTCACCTTCTCCATCTCGAAGAGCTTCTGGTACTGCTTGATCAGCGCGTTCTTCGGCTGGGAGAGGATGATGACCAGGTCCTCTTCCTTCAGGTCGTTGAGCGTGGCGATCATGGGCAGGCGGCCGATGAACTCGGGAATCATCCCGAACTTCATCAGGTCCTCCGGCTCCGTCAGCGCCAGCAGCTCACCCACGCTGCGCTCCTCGCGGTGGGTGATCTTCGCGCCGAAGCCCAGCCCCTTCTCACCCACGCGGCGCTTGATGACGCCGTCGATGCCGTGGAAGGCACCGCCGCAGATGAAGAGGATGTTCGTCGTGTCGACCTGGACGTACTCCTGCTGGTTGTACTTCTTCCCGCCGCGCGGCGTGACGTTGGCGCGCGTGCCCTCGATGATCTTCAGCAGGGCCTGCTGCACGCCCTCGCCGCCGACATCCCGGGTGGCGCTCGGCATGTCGCCCTTGCGGGCAATCTTGTCGATTTCGTCGATGTAGACGATGCCACGGGCCGCCTTCTCCACGTCGTAGTCGGCGTTGTGGAGGAGGTTCTGGATGATGTTCTCCACGTCCTCGCCCACGTAGCCGGCCTCGGTGAGGCTGGTCGCGTCGGCGATGGTGAAGGGAACATTGAGGAACCGCGCCAGGGACTGGGCCAGCAGCGTCTTGCCGCTGCCCGTCGGGCCGATGAGCAGGATGTTGCTCTTGCTCAGCTCCACGTCCTCGCCGCCGGGACTCTTCACCCCGGGGCGCGGCCGTGCGGCCGGCTTCTTCTGATAGATGCGCTTGTAGTGGTTGTACACCGCCACCGCGAGGACCTTCTTCGCCTGGTCCTGGCCAATGACGTAGTCGTCGAGGAACGCCTTGATCTCCGCCGGTGTCGGCAGGGAGACCTGGGGCTTGCCTTCCTCTCGCTCGTTCTCATCCGCGATGATGTCGTTACAGAGCTTGATGCACTCGTCGCAGATGTAGACCGTCGGCCCTGCAATCAGCTTGCGGACCTCGCGCTGCGATTTTCCGCAGAACGAACAGGACAGGTTGACGTGGTGCTCCTTCTTCACTGCCGCCTCCGAGTTCGCCGACCCCGGTTACCCCGGAGCCTTCTTCGCCGTCCACCGCACCCCTACCCTCACGGCCTGCCCACGTCTCGAACCAGCCGTCAGGCCACCCACACGGGGCCCTCAAACCACTATAGGGCCCTCCCCTTCGGGCAGGAAGCCCGGCGGTACAGGCCCGTTGCCGAGCGTACATGCCCGGCACCGGGTCAGCGTTCAGTAACAGCGGTTCAGGCGTCCGTCACGCCCGCGGCGATGTCCTCCACGTCTTCCGCCAGGGCGGCCGCCCGCTCGGCGACAGCGTTCGGGATCCGACGGCACCCCGCCAGCTCACTGGCAAGCTTGCGAGCCGTCTGGGCCAGCTTGCGCACCTGGGCGCTCTCCGGAGGGGGCTCGGGGGCCGGCCGGGGGAAGCGCTCGACGAACTCCTTCTTCAGCTCCGCCGGGGACTTCTCCGGGCTCCAGATGCTGTCGCGCAGGGACTTGTACTCGGTGGGTGAAAGCTGCCCCCGCTCCTCGGCGTCCGCCAGGACTTCAATCACCTCGAAGGCCGGGGCCTTCTCGGGGAACTCCTGGGCCTTGAGCTCTTCCTCGGGCTCATGCTTGGCGAGGAAGCTGAACGACCGGGTGAGCTTCAGGGCGGTCTGCTTCTTGATGTGGAGCTCCTTGAGGCAATAGGCCTCGAAGGTGGGATAGCCCCACTCCTCGAACTTCGCCCCGTCCCGGACCTGGACGAGCAGCTGGCCCAGCTCGGCCCAGGTGGACTTGAAGCGCTTGGCGGCCACCAGCACGGTATGCCGGAAGGTCCCCGGGGGGACGCTCAGCGCCTTCTTCGCGATTTCGGTCTCGGCAACGGAAGCAGCTTGCATGGCCCAGGTATCGGCCATGCCCGGGGGGTGGGCAAGAAAGTGGCCCTACCCCCGCTTGCCGATATTGAACGACAGGCCCACCGTGGCCCGCTCGCCCTCGTAGGCCCGGAAGGGCCACTTCTGCAGCTCCGAGAAGAGGCACTGGTAGAGCGGGCCCGTCTTGAACTGGGGGTTGTCCACCCACAGCTTGGACACCTTCCCGTCGTTGCCGATGACGAACTCCAGGGGGATGCGGGCCGCCAGCCCGGGGCTGCGCTCGGCCTCCTCCTTGAAGCACTTGAAGAGGGTGGACTTGTTGCCGGCGACCACCCGGTTGATGGCCGACTGGTCGAACTGCTGCGCGACCTCCATGCCCTCCGCGTCCGTGCCCACGGTGCCCGCGGGGCGCGGCGGACGCTTCGGCTCGGTGCGGGTGGTGGAGGCCACGGCCACCTTGCCGGTGCCGGAGGTGCCATTGGCCGGCTTCGTGCCCGGCTCGGTCGCGGGCTTGTCCGGGCGGCGGGTGCCGTTGGTGGGGTACTCGAAGAGCTCCTCGTCATCGGCGCGGGCCTGGGCGAGCCGGATGGTGGGCGGCTCCATCTCGATGCCGTCGAACTCCTCCTCGCCTCCGAACCAGCCGTGGACGGCGGCGCTGCGCGCCACCTGGAGGCCGCCGATTCCCAGCAGCAGCACCATGACGGCCGCTCCGCCGCCGAGGTACTTCAGCCGCTGGGCGGACTTCTCGCGCTCCACCTGGACGGCGGCGTCCACGCGGGCGCGGGCCTCCGCGCGGGCCACGTGCACGCGGAAGGCGTCCACGTCCCGCATCGGGTGGAAGTCACGCTCCCCCGCGATGGCCACCGGGCTGTCGGGCGTCAGCTCCCCCGTGGCGAGCTTCTCCACGATTTGCCCGCCGCTCACCGGTCCGAGGACCATGTCCCCCACCCGGAAGAGCCAAAGTCCTTCCACATCCACCGCAAAGTCTTGTCCGGCCGCCATTTCGCGCGCGAGTATCCCGTGTTCCCCCACACACTCGCAACGGCGTGCTCCCTTCAACCACCAAGCGGATTCCCGTCGCACTGTGGATCTGGTACCGCGGCGGAAACTTCCGGGGCTTCCAGCGCCAGCCGGAGGGACCGACCGTGCAGGCGGCGCTCGAGGAGGCGCTGACCTCGGTCGGCGTCCCCGCCACCATCATGCCCTCGGGGCGTACGGACCGGGGTGTCCATGCCCGGATGCAGGTGGTGAGCGTGCGCCTGGAGCCGGGGGATTCAGCCGAGTCCCTGGAGAAGCGGCTGCCCGCCCGGCTGCCCTCCGGCCTGGGGCTGTGCGCGGTGCGCCGGCCGGGCTCCTTCCACGCGCAATGGAGCGCCAGTGGCAAGGAGTACCGCTACCGGGTGCAGCTGGGCGGGACGCTGGATGCGGCCTGGGCACCCTATGCGCTGGACGCCTCCACCGAGCCGCTGCTCCAGGGCGACAGGGCGGTGACGCCCGAGCGGCTGGAGGCGCTGCTCGGCGCGGCGGTGGGCACGCGGGACTTCATCGCCTTCCATGAGAAGTCCAGCCCCCAGAAGCCGCGCACGCTGGAGTCCGCCACCCTGCATGCGCTGGGCGGGGGGCTCTACGAGGCGAGGCTGCGGGGGGACGGCTTCGCGCGCTACCAGGTGCGCTACCTCATGGGGAGCGCGCTCAAGGTGGCGGCGGGACTGCTGCCGGAGGATGCGTGGAAGGCGGCGCTGGAGACGGGGGCGGCGCTGGAGGGTTTCAAGGCGCCCGCGCAGGGCCTGGTGCTCTGGGAGGTGCGCTACCCTCCCGGGGTGGACCCCTTCACCGCCGGAGAGCGCCTCCACCCTCCGGGACTGCCGCTGGAGCCGCCCTTTCACGGGTGACGCGCGGCGGGGTCCGACTTCGGCGGCGACTCAGTCGACCAGCCGCTCCTCGTACTTCGCCAGCAGGTCCGAGATGGCCTCCCGCAGGTACTCGCTCTGACGGATGCGCGTGGAGCGCGACAGCTCCTTGAGGGCGTCGAGCTTCTCGCGGTTGAGCCGGAAGACCACTGAGGTGAGGCGGGGATTCAGTTCCATGTGCGCGACCTCCTACAGATGCGCACAACCTCTCACAGACCTGGAGGATCGCAATTTTTTCACTGCGTCCTGCCTACCGGGAAGATCCACTGCACCCCGGTGAAGGCTTCGGCGTCCCCGCGCAGGCCTGATCCGAAGCCGAGCGTGAGCCCGAGCCCGCCCAACACCGCGAGCCGCTCGGAGAAGGTGTGTCGCACGCCGAACGCTATGCGAGGCCCCACCCAGGGCCCAGAAAAAGGCCTGATCATCACGCCCGCGTCGAAGAAGCTCTGCCACGCGTCCACGCCGAAGTAGTTCCGGTAGCCGCCCCCCACGGACAGCTCCGGCCCGCGCAGGCCGCCGCGGATCAGCACGAAGACCTCGTCCCCGTCGTAGCCCACCGTCCGGGTGCCGGCGACGTCCAGGTGCGCGTCGCCCCCGGACTCCGCGTCGTCATCGCCCCGGTCGATGTACTCGGTATACGCGGCGCCCGGCCCGAGGATCAGCGAGAGCGCACGGCGGTCCTCGTAGTACGGCGCGTTGACGGGCTCCGCTGCCCGGGCCTCCGGTGACAGCCCCACGCCCAGGGCGCTGATCAGCACGAGCTTCCCGCCCGTCAGACGCAGCCCCCTTCCCCTCGTCATGCAGCGCTCGCGGACCATGGGGCGCGCTTTCTACCAGCCTTCGCACAACGCAAAGGGCGAGTCTAAAGCGACCTCAATGTCTCTCATTTGACAAGACAAACGCCTCGATTCTACGGTCCGCGCCCTCAAGGAGTTCCAATGCGGAAGCTTAATTTCAGTGCAGTTGTCATTGCGTTGTTCATTGCCGCGTGCGGCGGTTCTCCGTCGGGGCAGCCCCAGGAGCCGGTGGAGCCCCAGCCCGGCGAGGGCGTGGTCCAGCTGCCGCTGACGACCCAGGGCCCTGAGGGGCAGCTCTACCGGCTGGTCGGGGCGACCTTCACCATCACCGGGCCGAAGTCGGTCACCCTCACCGATGACTCGCCCGCGCCCACGGTGAGTGTTGCGCTGCCTGCCGGCGCCTACACCATCCAGCTCACCCCGGGCTGGTCCATGGAGCGCCAGGGCGCGACCCCCGAGACGGTGCAGGCCAGCCTCGTCTCCCCCAACCCCCTGCCCTTCACCATCCAAGAAGGCCAGACGCGCACCGTGCGCTTCGTCTTCAAGCTCCCCGGAAACGGGAACGCGGACGTGGGCTTCACCGTGGACACCGGCGGGTGGATCTCCGGCACCTTCGAGTTCCCGCCCCTCACTGGCCCGAGCAACGGGAACCCCTTCGAAGTGCTGGCGGGCACGAGCGTGCCCTTCATCATCAGCTACGAGACCGCGATGCTCACCCGGCAGGACAGCTTCGAGAAGACCCTGGTCGTGCAGACCAGCCCCATCACCCTCCAGTTCGGCGGCACCTACTCGGAGCTGCTGCATGAGCGCGTCACGCAGGCCTTCAATGGCAGTCCCATCTCCTTCTCCATCCGGGCGATGAACAATGACGGGCGGAGCATCTTCTACGGCTTCCAGCTCTTCAGCACCCAGGGCGAGGAGTTCAACCTGACCGTGCACCCGGGCCTGCCCTTCTCGGGCGTGCTGGACGCGGAGGGTTACCCCACCGCCAGGCCCTTCCAGCTCGATTCGTACTACTCCCTGCACAAGCCTGGCACGCCTTCCGGCCAGGTGTCTGGCCCGCTGACTGGCAGCGTCAACCCTCAGTAGTCGGTAGCCCTGCCACCCCGGGTGGTGAGAAGCCCGCGGCCCTTCGTGGCCGCGGGCTTTTCCATGGCCGGAACACCCCTTCGCGCCGGGCGCTCCCTCCCCTGCCGACTCCCACCGGAAGTCACTCCGGGCACGAGCGCTCCGCATCTGGAGGTACGAGTCAGCCTCCGCCGAAAATGCCGCCATTCCTGAAAACGAGGAAGCCGTGTCATTCGAAGTGGACGAGCACACCATCGCCGCCGACGTGGAGTCCCTCTTCACGCCGAGCACCGGCCCCGGCACCGGGGAGGTGCCGTCCAATCCCTCCTACGGAGACCCGGTGCCGGAGGGCCAGGAGCACCTGCCCCGGCCCGGCACGCGCATCCACCACTACGAGCTCATCCGCGAGCTGGGCAGTGGCGGCATGGGCACCGTCTTCCTCGCGCGTGACACCCGGCTGGGCCGCCGAGTCGCCATCAAGTTCCTGCACACCACGGACCCGGACGTCACGCGGCGCTTCATCCGCGAGGCCCAGGCCACCGCGCTGTGCAGCCACGAGAACATCGTCATCATCTACGAGGTCGGCGAGTTCCAGGGCAGCCCGTACATGGTGTTGGAGTTCCTCCAGGGCCAGCCGCTCAACAAGCTCGTCAAGGGCACCCAGCGCCTGCCGCCCTCGCGCGCCGTGGAGCTGATGGTCCCCGTCGTCCGCGCCCTCGCGTGCGCCCACGAGCAGAAGATCGTCCACCGCGACCTCAAGCCCGACAACGTCATCGTCACCGACACGGGCAACATCAAGGTGCTCGACTTCGGCATCGCCAAGGTGCTCCAGGGCGCGGAGTCCTCGATGGACGTCGACGTGGAGGAGCCCGCCGCGTCCAGCGCCGCGCCCTCCCCCGCCGACGGCAGCCGGGAGAAGTCCGAGCTCACGCGCCACGGCGCCATCATGGGCACCATGCCGTACATGTCCCCGGAGCAGTGGGGCATCGGCGTGGACATCGACCACCGCACGGACATCTGGGCGGTGGGCATCATGCTGTTCCGGATGCTGGCCGGGAAGCACCCGCTGGATCCGCTCTACGGCCCGCAGCTGATGGTGACGGCGCAGCTCGACGAGCCCATGCCGCGGCTGGGCGACGTGGCGCCGGACGTGCCGCCGGACCTGGCGGCCGTGGTGGACCGCTGCCTCTACAAGCTCAAGGACTTGCGCTTCCCGGACGCCGCGTCGCTGCTGCGCGCGCTGGAGCCCTTCCTGCCAGGGCGCTACACCCGGGAGCTGCGCCTCGACGAGAGCCCGTACGCGGGCCTCAGCTCCTTCCAGGAGGCGGACGCGGACCGCTTCTTCGGGCGCTCGCGCGAAATCGCCGCGCTGGTGAACCGCATCCAGGACCGGCCGCTGCTGGCCATCGTCGGCCCCTCCGGCACGGGCAAGTCGTCCTTCGTGCGCGCGGGCTCGTGCCCGTCCTCAAGCGCTCCGGCGAGACGTGGGAGTCGCTCGTCATCCGCCCCGGCCGCCAGCCGCTGGCCGCGCTGGCCAGCATCGTCGCGCCGCTGGTGAGCAGCTCCACCACGCTGGAGGGCGACATCCAGGAGCAGCGGCAGCTCGTCGAGCGCCTCGCGCAGGAGCCCGGCTACGTGGGCACCGTGCTGCGCAGCCGCGCCCGCCGCTCGCGCCGCAAGCTGCTGCTCTTCGTGGACCAGTTCGAGGAGCTCTACACGCTGGTGCCCGACGTGCAGGAGCGCCTGGCCTTCACCGCCTGCCTCGCCGGCCTCGCGGACGACGCGACGTCGCCGGTGCGCGTGGTGCTGTCGCTCCGCTCGGACTTCCTGGACCGGGTGTCCGAGGACGAGGCCTTCATGGCGGAGCTGAGCCAGGGCCTGTTCTTCCTCTCCCCGCCCAACCGCGAGGGCCTGCGCGACGCGCTGGTGCAGCCGGCGGAGATGGCCGGGTACCGCTTCGAGACGCCGCAGCTCGTCGAGCACATGCTCGGCCACCTGGACGCGACGCAGGGCGCGCTCCCGCTGCTCCAGTTCGCGGCGACGCTGCTATGGGAGCAGCGCGACACGGCGAGCAAGGTGCTCACCGACCAGAGCTACCAGTCCATGGGCGGCATCGCCGGCGCGCTCGCCACGCATGCCGACAGCGTCCTCGGGGAGCTGTCCAGCACGCAGCAGGCGCTGGTGCGCGCGGTGTTCCTGCGCCTGGTGACGCCTGAGCGCACGCGCGCCATCGTCTCCATGGGCGAGCTGCGGGAGCTGGCGAAGGACTCGGGCGAAATCCAGCGGCTCATCGACCACCTCGTCCAGGCGCGCCTCTTGGTGGTGCAGACGGGTGGCGGCGCCACGGGCGCGACGGTGGAGCTGGTGCACGAGTCGCTCTTGCACAGCTGGCCCACGCTGCGCCGCTGGCTGGATGAGGGCCAGGAGGACTCGGCCTTCCTGGAGCAGCTGCGCACCGCGGCCCGGCAGTGGCAGGCGAAGGGCTTCGACGCGGGCCTGCTGTGGCGCGGCGAGGTGGTGGAGGAGGCCCGGCGCTTCCAGCGGCGCTACCGCGGTGAGCTGCCCAAGCTCCAGCGGGACTTCCTGGAGCACGTCCTCGCGCAGGAGCAGAAGGCGGCGCGCCGACGGCGGGCGCTGGTCATCGGCTCCACCGCGTTCCTGGGCCTGTTGGCCATCGCCGCGGTGATTGCGCTGGTGTTCATCCACAACGCGCAGCAGGAGGCCGAGCGTCAGGCCGTCATCGCCCGCGGCGCCGAGTCCGAGGCGCGCGAGTCGGAGACGGTGGCGCGGCGCCGGCTGGCGGAGGTGCAGGCCAAGGAGCTGGAGCGGCAGAAGGCCGAGGAAGAGGCGAAGGCCGCCAATGCCCAGGTGGCGGTCGCCAATGATGAGCTGCAGCGAAAGAATGACGCGCTGCTGGAGGCGCTGGAGAACGCGAACAAGTCGCAGCTGCGCGCGCGCTTCGCGAAGCGGTACGCGGAGAAGAACGCGACGGCCGCGCGCCAGGCGCAGGACGAGGCCATCCGCGCCGCGCAGCAGCTCCAGTCCCTGCTGCGCCGCGAGCAGGACCGCGTCCAGCGCCTGCAGTCGCAGCTCGGCAGTCCCGTCATCGACGAGTTGAAGTGAAGCCCACGAGAATGGCAATGAAGCGCTCCACCATCGGCCTGTTCCTGTCGCTCACGCTGCTGGCGCCCCAGGTGGCTCCGGCCGCCGCGCCGAACGAGGCCCCGGCCACGGCCACCCCGAAGCAGCGCACGCGCAAGGCCGCGAAGGCGGCGGACGCGTCGTCCCCCGATGCGCCACGCTCCAAGGCAGCGAAGCGGCGCATGCCCCAGACCGGAGCGGAAGCCGACCCGGCTTCGCCGGATGCTTCGCGGACCGCCGCCAAGACGGCGAAGCGTCGCAAGGCGAAGGCGGCGGAAGGCGCGGACCCGGCGTCAACCGATGAGGCACAGGCGGTTTCCAAGTCGACGAAGCGACGCACGTATAAAGCGGCGGAAGGAGCCGACCCGGCGTCTCTGGATGCAGCGCGGGCGACCTCCAGGTCGGCGAAGCGTCGCACGCGGAAAGGTAACGCCGCCGCGCTCGAGCCCACCGAGCCAGGGGTTGAGACCGCCGAGGACGCCCGGACGGATACGGCACCGGTGATGGATGCTTCGGCCTCTGGCTCCGCACCGCTTTCGACCACTCGCAAGGACACATCCCCGGTGCCAGCCCCGGCGCCCCGGGAAGCCCCGGCGGCGGCCACCGCCGAGCGCGCCTCCTCCGTGGTGCTGACCGGCGACGAGCGCCCCTGGGCCCGGGGCGTGTCCCAGCAGAAGCAGCAGACCGCCATCGACCTGTTCCGCTCGGCCAACGCGCTGCTGAAGGAGTCCATCTTCTTCAAGGCGGCGGAGCAGTACCGGCAGGCGCTCACCCACTGGGACCACCCCGCCATCCACTACAACCTGGCCCTGGCGCTGCTGAACCTGGACCAGCCCATCGAGGTCCGCGAGCACCTGGAGGCGGCCATGCGCTACGGCGAGGCGCCCCTCGACGCGGAGAAGCTGGAGAACGCCCGCGCCTACAAGACGCTCGTGGAGAAGCAGCTCGCCTGGGTGGAAATCTCGTGCGACACGCCGGGCGCCTCGGTGGTGATGGACGGCCGGCCCCTCTTCGTAGGCCCGGGCCGCTCCGCGGGCTGGGTCCGCGCCGGCCCGCACACCCTCGTGGCCACGGGCGAGGGCTACCTCACCCAGGACCAGAGCCGCACCCTGTCCCCGGGCGAGAAGGTGACGGTGGACCTGAAGCTGTTCACCTCCGACGACCTCATCCAGTACCGGAGGAAGTGGTCCGCCTGGAAGCCCTGGGCGGTGGTGGGCACGGGCGTGGCGCTCGCGGCGGGCGGTGCCCTGCTGCACGCGGGGGCTCGCAGTGACTACACCGGCTTCGACACGGCCATCGCGACCTGTGGCGGCTGCGTGCCCGAGGCCGCCGTCGCGCAGCAGCGCACCCGCGGCGACACCCTCCAGACCGGAGCCTTCGCCGCGTACGGCCTGGGTGGCGCGGCGCTCGTGACGGGCGCGGTGCTCGTCTACCTCAACCGGCTCCAGCCCCATCAGGTCGACCCGTCCGAGGCCTCGAAGGCCACGCCGAGCGTCACCCCCTCCCTCGGCGCAGGCGGCGCAGGCGCCTCCGCGACGTTCCGCTTCTGAGACATTCCATGCTCCGCAACGCCTCTTCCCTCCTCCCTCGCGGGTGGCTCGTCCTGCTCGCGCTGGCCCTGCCGCTCTTCGCCTGCGTGCAGCCCGAGAGCGTGACGTGCCCCTCGGGGCTCGTCTGTCCCTCCGGCCAGCAGTGCGCGGCCCGCCAGGACGTGTGCATCCGGACCTCCTGTGGCGACGGCATCGTCCAGGCGGGCGAGTCCTGTGACGACGGCAACATCCTCCAGGGCGACGGGTGCAGCGCGGACTGCGGCTCCGACGAGGCCTGCGGCAACGGCACCGTGGACCTCGTCACCGGCGAGGTCTGCGACGACGGCAACAGGGTGAATGAGGACGGCTGCAGCGCGGACTGCCGCTCCAACGAGCTGTGCGCCAACGCCACGGTGGACAGCGCCGTGGGTGAGAAGTGCGACGACGGCAACTCGCGCTCGGGCGACGGCTGCAGCGCGGACTGCCTCTCCACCGAGTTCTGCGGCAACGGCTACGTGGACGTCACCCGTGGCGAGAAGTGCGACGACAGCAACAACGACAACGGTGACGGCTGCAGCTCCGACTGCCGCTCGGACGAGTCCTGCGGCAACGGCATCATCGACACCGCCGCCGGGGAGCTGTGCGACGACGGCAACTCCGCGGATGGCGACGGCTGTGCCTCGGACTGCCGCTCCGGCGAGGGCTGCGGCAACGGCGTGCGAGACCTCGACGAGGAGTGCGACGACGGCAACACCGTCGACACCGACAACTGCCTGCGCAACTGCAAGCTGCCCCGCTGCGGCGACGGCGTCACGGACCGCCAGTCCCCCGGGCTGGAGGCCTGCGACACCGCCGGCGAGTCGCCCGAGTGCAACGCCAACTGCACGGTGCAGTCCTGCGGCGATGGCTTCGTGAACGTCAGCGCCAGCGAGCAGTGTGACAACCCGGGTGCCGAGGACTCCGCCAACTGCGACAGCGACTGCTCCATCGCCTTCTGCGGCGACCGCTACCGCAACCCCGCCCGGGGTGAGCAGTGCGACACCGGCGGCAACTCCCTGGCGTGCGACTCCGACTGCACCCTCCCCCTGTGCGGCGACGGCCTGCTCAACACGGACGCCAGCGAGGCCTGCGACTCCGGTGGCGAGACGTCCTTCTGCGACTCGGACTGCACGCCCGCCTTCTGTGGCGACGGCCGCCGCAACACCGCGGCGCGCGAGGAGTGCGACGACGGCAACGACACCGAGGAGGACGACTGCCTGGCGGGCTGCGTGCGCAACACCTGTGGCGACAACTTCGTCGACCGGCAGGAGCCGGGGGTGGAGGCGTGTGACGACGGCAACCGCTTCTCCGAGACGGAGTGCCCCTATGGCACCCGCACCTGCACGCGCTGCAACGCGGCCTGCGCCGCGCCCCTGTCCCTCACCGGCCGCTACTGCGGCGACGGCGCCCGGAATGACGACAGCGAGGTGTGCGACGACGGCAACACCGGCACGGAGACCGAGTGCGCCTACGGCACCGCGAGCTGCACCCTGTGCAACAGCACCTGCACCGAGCCCCTGCCCCTGACCGGCCGCTATTGCGGCGACGGCGCCCAGAACGACGAGCGCGAGCGGTGCGATGACGGCAACACGGTGACGGAGACGGAGTGCGCCTATGGCACCCGGAACTGCTCGGCCTGTGACGCCACGTGCTCGACGCGCCTCACCCTCGCCGGCCGCCACTGTGGCGACGGCCGCGTGGAGCAGGGCCGCGAGGTCTGCGACGACGGCAACACCGACAATGAGACTCGCTGCGACTATGGCGTCCAGAGCTGCACCACGTGCAACTCCACGTGCACCGACACGCTGACGCTCACCGGCGCCTACTGTGGCGACGGCCGGAAGGACCCGAACGAGGCGTGCGACGACGGCAACACCACCGCGGAGACGACGTGCGACTACGGCACCCAGAGCTGCATCGCCTGCAACGCCACCTGCACCGGCGTGCTGAGCCTCACCGGCCCCGTGTGCGGGGACCAGATCCTGAACGGCGCCGAGGTCTGCGACGATGGCAACACGACGACCGAGGATTCGTGCCCGTACGGAACGGCGGAGTGCACGCTGTGCCGGTCCGACTGCATGAAGGAGCTGGAGTTGACCGGCCCCGTCTGTGGCGACGGCTTCAAGAGCAGCACCGAGGTCTGCGACGACGGCAATACGGAGAATGAGACGACGTGCGCCTACGGCGTGCGCAACTGCACCGGCTGCAACGCCACCTGCACGGCGGAACTGAGCCTCTCCGGTCCCTTCTGCGGCGACGGCGCGCAGAACCACCCGACCGAGGCCTGCGACGATGGCAACGTCATCGAAGAGACCGAGTGCCCCTATGGCCAGCAGAACTGCACGCTCTGCAAGTCGGACTGCTCGGCGCCCCTGGTCCTGAGCGGGGCGTACTGCGGCGATGGCGTGCGGACTTCCGGGGAGACGTGCGATGACGGCAATATCGATTCGTGCGGCACGTGCAACACCACGTGCAACCGCACCCAGTTCGCTCCGGCCCGGGGAACGATTGATGCCGTCGCCAGCAGGGACCTGTTGGATGAGGAGCTCTTCATCGTCTCCGACGGCCGCAATCCCTATGTGGTGTTCGAGTTCGACAGGGGCACCGTCACCTACCCGACCAGCGTCCGCGTCCCTGTTCCCAACAACGCCAGTGACGTCCAGATGGCCCAGGCCATCGTGACGGCCATCCAGGGCGCGCCCAACCTCGACATCACGGCCACGGTCGACACGGGCACGAGGACGGTGAGGCTCGTCAATGACCGGAGCGGCGCCTTCGGCAACCAGCCCATCTTCGAGTTCGTGCAGAACTCCCGGTTCAAGGTGGAGAACATGTCCGGTGGCACGGGCCAGGACTGCCCGGTGGGTGTCGGCTGCACCAGCAACAACGACTGCGAACCCGGGCTGGTCTGCGGGGCCGACAAGACGTGCACGGCTCCCTAGCCGCCGGCCATGACTGACTCGACGCCCCCCGTGCCGGCCGGGCACTCGCGACGGTGGGTGCTGCTCGCGGTGGGCGCGGGCACGTTCATGTCCGCGCTGGACGGCAGCGTGGTGAACGCGATTCTTCCGGTGCTGCGCACGGAGCTGCGCACCGACGTGGCCACCATCCAGTGGGTGGTCACGGTGTACCTGCTCTGCGTGAGCGGGCTGTTGCTCGGCTTCGGCCGGCTGGGGGACGCGCGCGGGCACAAGCGCGTGTACGTGCTCGGCTTCGGCGGCTTCGTGGTCAGCTCCGTGCTGTGCGGCCTGGCCCCCGGAGTCGAGGCGCTCATCGCCTTCCGCGCCCTCCAGGCCGTGGGCGCGGCGATGCTCCTCTCCAACTCGGCGGCCATCCTCACCGGCAGCTTCCCGCCCGAGCGGCGCGGGCGGGTGCTCGGCCTCCAGGCGATGATGACGTACCTGGGGCTCATCGCGGGGCCGTCGCTCGGCGGCTGGCTCACGCAGCACCTCGGGTGGCGCTCCGTCTTCTACATGAACCTGCCGGTGGGGCTGCTCGCGATGGGGCTGAGCCAGCGCTTCGTGCCGCGCGACGCGCCTGGCGCCCGGGACGAGCCCTTCGACTGGAGTGGCGCGGGGCTCTTCCTCACGGGCATGGTGGCGCTCCTGCTCGGGCTCAACCAGGGGCATGCGTGGGGCTGGGGCTCGCCGCGCATCGTGGGGCTGCTCGCGGGCGCGGTGGTGGTGCTGGGCGCCTTCCTGGCGCTGGAGTGGCGGCTGCCCGTGCCGATGCTCGACCTGAGCCTCTTCCGGAACGTCACCTTCCGCATGGCCAGCATGACGGCGCTGCTCAACTACCTCTGCATCTACAGCCTCGTCTTCCTGCTGCCCTTCTACCTGCTGCAGGCGCGCGGGCTGAGCCCGGGCCAGGCAGGGCTGCTCCTCACGGCCCAGCCGGTGGTGATGATGGTGGCCGCGCCGCTGAGCGGGGCGCTGTCGGACCGCATCGGCTCGCGCTGGCCGGCGATGGTGGGCATGGCGGTGCTCTCGGGCGGGCTCCTGCTGCTGTCGAGGCTGGGCCTCTCGACACCGCTCGGGTACGTGGCCGCTGGGCTCGCGGTGTGCGGGCTGGGCGCGGGCCTCTTCATCGCGCCCAACAACAGCGCGCTGCTGGGCGCCGCCCCACGCCACCGGCAGGGCATCGCCTCCGGGGTGCTCGCCACCTCGCGCTACGCGGGCATGGCGCTGGGCGTGGGGCTCGCGAGGCGCCATCTTCACGACGATGCTCTCCGGACATGCGGCGCCGGACTCGGCCGAGGCCCTCACCCGGGCGGTGGACCGGGGCTTCCTGGGGTCCTTCCACGTGCCGGACACGCCGCGCACCTCGGCCTGACCGCCCAGCTTGCC
>JBKGHK010001659.1:0-619 GCA_046520375.1 Pyxidicoccus sp. 3LFB2 | reverse complement strand
TCCGTAGCGACGCTCCAGCTCGCGCAGCGCGCGCTGCTCGCGCCCCTGGGCCGCGTGCCCGAGGCGGACCCGCAGAGCTTCGTCCTCGTGGAGAACGGGCGCATCTACGAGCGCTCCAGCGCGGCCCTGCGCATCGCGAAGAAGCTGCCCGGCGCATGGAAGCTGTTCTACGCCTTCGTGGTGGTGCCCACGCCCATCCGTGACGTGGTCTACCGATTCATCGCTCGCAACCGGTACCGCTGGTTCGGCAAGGCGGAAGCGTGCCGCATGCCCACGCCGGAATTGCGCGCACGGTTCCTCTGAGTCACCGCCGCTCGCGGACCACCAGCGTCCGCTTCGCAGTAAGTCCCCGGTCATCGGTGACGAGGATTTCGTGCGCGCCCACCGATGGCGTCCACCACACGCGCTCGTCCGCCCGTGCCGTGCCCAGCAGCGCCCCGTCCACGAACCACGTCAGCGTCCGCTCGTGTGACGCCTCCGCCTCCAGGGGCATCTCCTGCTGCTCCGTGGGCACCCCAGGAATCAGCATCGCCACCTGCCCCTCCGCCGGGGACACAATCGTCGGCGCCGCACGCGCGCCACCGGGCTCGCAGCCGGGCGCGGCCGCGGGAGGCTCCGG
>JBKGHK010001658.1:0-623 GCA_046520375.1 Pyxidicoccus sp. 3LFB2 | reverse complement strand
GGTGCAGGCCTCCAGTGGCCGGTGCGGTGCCTCCTCGGGCACGGGCCACGGGACCCCCACGGTGCAGGCGCCAGTGCTGGTGCGGTGCCTCCTCGGGCTACGGCCACCGGAATCCCCGCAGTGCAGACACCAGCGACTGGCGCAGTGCCTCCTCGGGCTACAGCCACTGGCATTCCCGCAGTGCAGGCTCCGGTGGCCGGTGCGACACCGCCGGCTCCGCCCCGGTCCACCGCGACCGGCATTCCCTCGGTACAGACTCCGGTGGCTGGCACGGTTCCGCCCCGGGCCACCGTCGCCGGCATCCCCGCGGTGCAGGCTCCGATTCCTGGTGCGGCGACCGTCGCTCCGCCTCAGGCCTCGGCAGCGGGCATCCCTGGAATGGGGATTCCGGCGCCAGCCCGGCCTGCGGTTCCGGGTGGTCCTCCGGCTCCTGTGCAGGTGGCTCATCCTGGCGTCGCGGCCGGGGCGGTGCCTCAGGCGGGCCAGCCCGGGCGTCCGCTGGCGAGTCCCACGTCAGAAGCGTCGACGGGCGTTCCCAACGGGCCTGCGCCACGCGGCACTCCGGGCGCGCTGCCTGCCATGACGCCCGCGACGGCAAGCCCCTCCGGCCCCGCACCTCGCGG
>JBKGHK010001657.1:0-623 GCA_046520375.1 Pyxidicoccus sp. 3LFB2 | reverse complement strand
CTGCGCCCTGCTCATGTCCGCACCAGGGTCGAGACAGAGCCAACGTTCCTTCCGCCACCGGACCCCGGGCAGCCACCGCCTTGCCGGAGCCGGCCGTGCCTGGAACGAACGTTCCTTCCGCCGCCGGCCCCCGGGGTGCGGGAGTCGCACCAAGGAGGCACACTCCCGCCAGCACCGTGAGCGCCAGCATCACCGGGGCAGTCCGAGCCAGTGGTTCTGCCGCCCGGCGTTGTGGCTCTGGATGTTCGGCGCGTCGAAGGGCGTCACCTCCCAGCGCGACTGTCCGCCCGCGTGCGTGGGGCCGATGTCCTCCTCGTAGTCGTCCTCCTCGCCACGGAAGCTCATGAAGAACTGGTCCTCGTTGACAGACTCCGCCCCCACCAGCCCCGCGAGGTCGGACCCGGCGGTGCCGCCGCCCCCGTTGGCCCGGTACACCCCTTCCGCCCACAGGTAGTAGTCCCGGTTCGCGCAGGTCACGCCGGAGTCGATGCTGAGCGGGCACGCCCGCCCCTCCTGCACCGTCGACAGGCCCCAGTCGTCCAGCAGCAGCCCGAAGCGGCCGGTGCAGCGGCCGTCCGTGGCGCGCCCGGCAGCGCAGACCGTGAAGGCGCTGGCCGCGCGGC
>JBKGHK010001656.1:0-624 GCA_046520375.1 Pyxidicoccus sp. 3LFB2 | reverse complement strand
CGCCCGCCTGCCTGGCCGGGCTGCCCGGGGGCGCCTCCCTGGGAGGGGCCTCCCGCGCTCGAACCGTCCCCGTCGTCAGGGCCCTCGTCGTCGCCCTCGTCGCCCCCGTCATCATCCGCTTCTTGCGGAGGCGCCGGCCGGGCGGCCATGGGCATCGGGGGCGTGTCGCGGGGGTCGCTGTTCTCGGGATTTTCGCTCATGGGTTTCCAGACGGCGCGCGTCCCATGCAGGCCATCCCGCGAGGGAGGCGGAGACGCAGGGTGACTCAGGCTGTGGGACAGGGAGCCGGACGCGGGGCCTTGATACGAGCAGGCCGAACCGCCGGTCCCTGGAGCGCCCTGGCGGCCACAAGGCCGTCCGGGGTGCATGGGTAACACTAACAGAGCCCGGGAGCGGCGCCGCCGCTTTTTTCACCCGATGTTGGGCTCCGGACCTCAATCCACGGTGAGGGTGAAGGGCATCATCGCCTTCATTCCCGGCTGGAGCAGCTCCAGGTTCAGCCCGGCGGAGCGCGCCAGCTGCCGCACCGACTCCGGCAGGGCAGGGGGCGGCTCGGGCAGGAGGGAGAGCGCCGCCCGGACGCCCGGCTCCCCGCCGAGCCCGGAGAAGAAGCCCCGCGCCTCG
>JBKGHK010001655.1:0-626 GCA_046520375.1 Pyxidicoccus sp. 3LFB2 | reverse complement strand
CCTTCACCAGCGGGCCGTCCAGCCGCAGCGCCTGGTGGAGCACCTCCGCCTGCTGCCGCAGCTCCGCCGACCGGGCGTCATCCGGCACCGTGGACAGGTCCACGCACTCCACTGTCACCGGCTCGCCGGGAGCCACGGAGGCCTGATGCCAGCCGTCCTCCGCGCGAGCGAAGCGCAGCCGGAGCGCGTCATGGTGCTCCAGCACGTGCGCCAGCGCCCGCTCCAGCAGCGCCGCGTCCAGCGCCACCTTCACGTCGAGCAGCAGCGACATGTTCCAGTGCTGCGGCGCCTCCAGGTCCAGCTCGAAGAACCAGCGCTGAATCGGCGTGAGCGCCACGGGGCCGACGACGGGCCCCTGCTCGGCCTGCACGGCGAGCCGCGTGCCGGCGACGGTGGCCAGCCGGGCCACCGTGGGGTTCTGGAAGAGCTGCTTCGGCGACAGCTCGATGCCGGCCGCCCGGGCCCGGGTGATGATCTGCAGGCCGAGGATGGAGTCGCCACCCAGCTCGAAGAAGTCGTCGTGGATGCCGACGCGCTCCACGTTGAGCACCTCGCGCCACAGGGCCACGAGCCGCTCCTCCACCTCCGTGCGCGGGGCCACGGCCGGAGCGCCTCGGCCCTCCGCG
>JBKGHK010001654.1:0-628 GCA_046520375.1 Pyxidicoccus sp. 3LFB2 | reverse complement strand
CTCCGGCCACCGAGGTGCGGCTGGCGCTGGAGCCTCCCGCGCCGGTGAAGGGCCGCGACAAGGAAGCGCTGCTCACGGTGCGCATGCTGCGGCCCGACGGCGCCGAGGATGACAGCGGCGCGCCGCCGGTGGTGCGCGCCAGCATCGGCCGGGTGGAGGGCCTGGAGCGCACGGGGCCGGGCACATACCGCGCCCGCTACGTGCTGCCGGACACGCGCTACCCGGAGGTGGCCATCCTGGTGGCCTTCTCCGCGTGGCCCAGCCCGCAGTCCATCCACGGCGCCTATGGGCGCGTGCTGGTGCCGCTGGCCGCGTCGGTGACGCTGCCGGGCACCACCGAGCCGGACGCGCAGATCTCCGTCGACATCGCGGGCTCGTCGTTCGGTCCGGTGGCGGCGGGCTCGGACGGGCGCTTCCGCATCCCCATCATCGTTCCTCCGGGCCACCGCATCGGCGAGGGCCGCGTGGTGGACCGGGTGGGCAACGTGCGGCGCATGCCCATCGACCTGATGCTGCCGCCCACCGACGGGCTGGCGTGCGTGCTGCAACCGCAGCGGCTGCCGGCGGACGGCACGTCCCGGGCGCGGCTGGTATGCGCCACGAGCGACCCGCTGGGCGGCCGGTGGAG
>JBKGHK010001653.1:0-628 GCA_046520375.1 Pyxidicoccus sp. 3LFB2 | reverse complement strand
CGCGCGCCTGGGCCACCTCCACCGTGACGGTGCGCTGCAGGTCCACCACGTCCTGCCGGGCAATCTCCGCCTCGGCGCGCGTCTGCCGCAGCCGACCCTCGCGCGCGCCTCCCTCCCAGAAGGGCAGCACGAGGCTGGCGCCGACATTCCACACCGGCACCTCCGCGAAGCCGTCCTCCACCGTGAGGGCCAGGGCTGTGCTGTCCACCGTCACCGTGGGCGCGTACTGCGTCTTCACCTCCGTCACCTGCCGCTCGGCCACGGTGAGCCGCGAGCGCGCCGCCGCCACGTCCGCGCGGCTGTCCAAATCTTGCAATGGCTGGCAGTCCCGCCTCGCGCCTTCCAGCAGCGTGTCCAGCGCCACGCCCCGCGCCATTCCCACCGCGCCCGGAGTCCCCAGCGCGAGGCCGAGCGACTCACGGGCCTGGCGCAGCCGCTCATCCCCCGTCACCACCTGGGTGCGGGCGCTCTCCGCGTCCTGCTGCACGCGCACCACGTCCAGCCGGGTGCCCGCGCCCAGCTCCAGCCGCCGCTGGGCCAGGGCCAGCCGCTCCAGCGCGGTGCGCAGGTTGATGCGGTTGACGTCGGCCAGCCGCTCCTGGGCGGACACCCGCACCAGCGCCTGGGC
>JBKGHK010001652.1:0-629 GCA_046520375.1 Pyxidicoccus sp. 3LFB2 | reverse complement strand
CGACCTGGAGACGGCCAGGCGCGAGGGGCTGCTCGCGGTGCTGCCCAAGCCCGTGCCCATCGCCACGCTGGTGGGGCTGCTGTCCGGCGCGCGCCGCGACGGACTGGTGGTGCTGGTGGAGGACGACCCGTCGCTCAGCGACAACCTCACCGAGGTGCTGCGCTCGCGGGGCTTCTCGTGCGTGACGGCGGCCTCGGTGCTGGACGCGGACCGCATCTCCTGCATGGAGCCCTTCGCCGCGCTGGTGGACCTGCGCGTGCCCGGAGGCCCTGACGGCGAGGCCCTGCGGCGGCTGCGCGCGCGCTACCCCCGCCTGCCCATCTTCATCATGACGGCGTACCCGGACGTCGCGCCGATGGAGGGCGCCTCGGGCGTCTTCTCCAAGCCCTTCGACACCGGCGCGCTGCTCCAGGCGCTGGAAGCCGTGCACGCCTCGCGCCCCGCCCGCGTCCCATGAGTGAGCCCGCCCCTCAAGTCCCGCCCCGCGTCCTGGTGGTGGATGACAACGCCGCGTTCCTCGACAACCTGCACGAGCTGTTGGGCGACGCGGGCTACGCGGTGCGCGCCGCGCCCAGCTGCCGGGCCGCCCGCGAGCGCGCGAAGGAGGGCTTCGACGTGGCGCTGGTGGA
>JBKGHK010001651.1:0-631 GCA_046520375.1 Pyxidicoccus sp. 3LFB2 | reverse complement strand
CCACGCGGCGGCGCTCGGTGGCGCGCGCCTGCACCGGCCCCAGACGCCCACGGCGCTCCGGGCGGCGGTGCGCGAGGGCCTCGAGGGTGGACTGCATCTGGTGGAGGCGCGGGTCGACCGGGCCTCCAATGTCGACGAGCACCGGCAGCTGTTCGCGCGGATGGCTGCCGCATTGGGAGAAGGACCATGGGCGTGACGCTGGCATACGAGCTGTGGGGCGAAGGCTCCCGGCCCCTCGTGCTGCTGCACGGCTTCACCGGAAGCCGCAGCTCCTTCGATGACCTGCGCCCCTGGCTGGGCCGGGCGGTGAAGGCCATCGCGGTGGACCTGCCCGGACATGGCGCCACGCCGCTGCCGCGGAAGCAGGGGCGCGACGGCTTCCTGGAGACGGTGGACGCGCTGGTGGCGCTGGTGGACCGGCTGGGGCTGGGGACGGTGGACCTGCTGGGCTATTCGCAGGGCGCGCGGGTGGCACTGGCGGCGGCCGTGCGCGCACCAGACCGCTTCGGCCGGCTCATCATGGAGAGCGGCTCACCGGGCCTGCACCGCCGTCAGGAGCGCGCGGCGCGGCGCGAGGCCGATGCCCAGCTCGCGGCCTTCATCCGCGCCCGGGGCGTGGACGCCTTCGTGG
>JBKGHK010001650.1:0-633 GCA_046520375.1 Pyxidicoccus sp. 3LFB2 | reverse complement strand
CGTCGGCGGTGCAGCGGCTGCAGTCGCTGTGCGTGGCGCTGTCGAAGTTCGACGAGGCGGCGGCGCTGGCCGGCCGGCTGGCGGGGCTGGCGGAGACGCAGCTCGAGCGCAACGAGTGGATGGCCCGGCAGGGCAAGCTGTACGCGGAGCGGCTGGGACGGCAGGAGGACGCGGCGGACCTGTTCCTCGGCCTGCTGGCGGAGAACGTCTCCACCGGCGTGGTGGTGGGCGGGCTGGAGCGGCTGGCCACGGCGGGCGTGCGCACGGGCGAAATCGCCGAGGCGCTGGCGGCCCACTACGGAAGGACGGGCGACCACCAGCGGCAGGTGGCGGCGCTCCAGCAGCAGCTGGAGTCCACGACGGACACGGCCGAGCGCAAGCGGCTCTTCGCGCTGCTGGCCAGCATCCACGAGAAGCAGCTCGCCGACAGCCGCGCCGCCTTCGACGTCCGCGTGCGCGCGCTGCGCGAGGACCCGAAGGACGAGAGCGGCCGCGCGGAGACGCTGCGGCTCGCCAGGGACTTGTCCGCCCACGCCGAGCTGGG
This sequence comes from Pyxidicoccus sp. 3LFB2, assembly GCA_046520375.1. GTDB lineage: Bacteria > Myxococcota > Myxococcia > Myxococcales > Myxococcaceae > Myxococcus. Next base: position 89 of record JBKGHK010001650.1, on the reverse strand, counting down.
CCGGGTGCTTCGCACGCTGGCCTCCGAGTCGGAGGACGTCGCGCTGGCGGTGCCGCTGCTCAACGAGGCGGCGACGCTGAACCGAGGAG
>JBKGHK010000164.1:0-16656 GCA_046520375.1 Pyxidicoccus sp. 3LFB2 | reverse complement strand
TGTGCAGGGACCTGGGAGGCCGGCGCGTGGGCGTGCTGGCCGAGCAGGTGGTGGGCCTCGACGTGCGAGCCTGCGCGGCGGCAGAAGCGCAGGAGGCGGAGCCGCTGCGAGTCACCGTCACCCAGCAGGGGCCTGCCGACTTCGTCTTCCGCGCGGTGGCGCCGGGCGGAGCGCCGACGGGCGGGTACCAATGGGACTTCGGGGACGGGGCTTCACGCGTGACAGCCGAGCCCACGGCGTCCCATGTCTACGGGACGCGGGCCCTGGGGCCCGAGGAGGTCCGTGACTTCACGGTGCGGCTCTCCGCGCGCGATGCGGCGGGTGGCGCGCTGAGCGCCACGGCCTTCGTGCGCGTCCGGGGGCAGCCTGCCTCCGAGGTTGCCTCGGGGGTGACGCTGGAGTCCGAGCTGGGGCGCGAGCCCGCTGGCGGGGAAGGGTGGAGGACCCGGGTGGTGGTGCAGGTACCGGAGGACGGCGAAGTCAGCTGGGAGCGCGTGGAGCGCGTCACCGTGCGCTGGGATGACAGCGTGGACGTGCGCACGCAGCCGTGGCGCGAGGTCATCACCGTGGAGGAGCCGCTGGGACGCGGCGGCTTCCGTGGCCACGTCACCGTGCGCCCGTCCGAGGTGACGCCGGAACTCAAGCAGGTGGTGGACACGCTGCACGGACGCGACGCCGCGGGCAGGGACGTGGTCCTGTCGTGGGCCGCATTCAAGCGCGCGGCCGGGAGCCGTCCGCCGCTTCCATGACCCGCGGGCCCACCTGCTGAAGCGGAGCGGACCTGGCGCCGTCCGCAGCCGGGCCGGACGGGTGCTGCCCGCGTTTCCTCAGCGCTCCCGCCCTCCGTGAGGCCTCCGGCCACCTGTGCCGGGGCCCGCCGCGCCTACTGGATGGTGATGGGGATGTTGTAGAGGAAGCACACCGGGACTTTCTGGGGCTTGTACTCCCAGCCGGTCTTGAGTCCCTGGATGATGTCGCCGTCCGCGCCGGGCACCGACTTCACTGGCGTGACGTCGTACACGCTGCCGTTGGTGGCGACGCACACCTTGTAGATGCCCTGCAGCGTCTGACCGCGGTGGGCCTGCTTGAACACCTCGGACAGGCGCGGCGACGTCTGGCGCACCACGTCCCGCTGGATGACGAAGGGGGGCACATTCTTGGGCTTCACCGGCTCACCCGAGCCCGTCCCGCCCACCGTGCCACCGACGGTGCCGCCCACGACGCCTCCCACCACTCCACCCACCACCCCACCCGCGACCCCTCCCGCCACACCTCCCTCGACACCGCCCTCGGCGGGCGCCTCGGGCTCCGGCGTCTCGGGCTCCGGCTCGACGGGCTTCTCCTCGGGAACCGGTTGGACCTCCACGGGCTGGCGGATTTCAGTCTTGGGCTTCTTCTCCACCTTCTCCACCCGGGTCGGCGTCGTCTTGCGCGCCGCGGGCGGCGGAGGCGGGGGAGGAGGCGGAGGCGGGGCCCTGCCGAGGTTGAGCACCACGTCGAGGGTCTTCTCCTCCTCGATGACGATGGGCTTCACCAGGAACACCAGCACCGCCACGACCGCCGCGTGGACGGCGATGGAGAAGGCGGCGAAGCCGAGGATGCGAGGAGGCGGGTCGGTCTGCTGCGCGAACATGCTGGGGCGGGGCATACCACAAGCCCGGCGCCGCGCCTCAGGGCGTACATCCTGCTCCAGGGGTGCAGCTTACCCCTGCTGTCACGTGGACGGCACCCACCTGGTACCTGCGGGCCTCTCACTCATGGTAAGGCCGCGCCACCTCGTCCCCATCCCCAGAGGTCTCTTTCGTGCAGACAAGAATGAAGTGCGCACTCGGGCTCGTGGCTGCCCTGAGTGCTGCGGCGTGTGGTGACTCGACCGAAGAGGTCGGTGACAAGTACCAGGGCGTCATCGACGCCTCGACGCTCGATACGAAGTTCCGGCCGACGAGCGGCAACTACCGGCCCGCGACGGCCAAGGTGAAGGGCGCCAGCGTGCCCTTCTACAACCTGGGTCAGGTGGCCACCGAGCGCAAGGACGACAAGGGGGTGCTCACCAACTCGGGCGTCCCCGTGGATGAGACCGGGCGCCCGTACCTGCCGGCGAGCCGGGTGGTGACCACGTCCTATGACCTGACGGACGGCTGCATCACCGGCAAGGCGGAGTTCGACTTCCGCACCGACAACTACCCGGAGACGGTGCAGTGGCCCCTCTTCGGCGCGCTGCCGCTGACCGTCACCGGCAACACCACCCCGCCGGTGCTGCCGCTGGTGAAGGTGACGCGCTGGACGGGCACGGGTGGCGAGCAGTGCAACGCCATCAAGGACGTGACGTCGCTCACCAAGGGCACCTTCGGCGGCGCCGCCGAGGAGGGCGACACGGTCGCCCTGCGCGCCGTCATCGACGTGTCCGCGCAGCTCAACCCGCTGCGCCAGGGCTCCGAGTTCACCGCCCAGGGCGGCTGGTACCGCGGGCTGCAGCTGGCGTACCTGGACGGCGGCAACGTGCCGGTGGATGAGGCCGGCAACGTGAAGGTGATGGACGGCGTGCTGGTCAGCCCGCCGACGGGCGCGCCCGCCACCGAGACGCCCGTGTACCTGTTCGTGGCCCGGCCCGGAGAGGAAGGCTGGTCGCCCGTGGTGCGCCTGCGCACCTTCACCGCGACCACGGCGAAGCCGGCCTCCAGCTACACCGGCCTGTGCGTCGACGTCTGCGCGGAGACCGAGCTCAACCTCACCACCGTCACCCGGTATGCCGGCGTGCTCTTCGTCGTGGGGAGCACCCTGTGAGCGCCACCCTTTCTTCCCAGAGCCCTTCCATGAAGACCTCCTCCTTCCGTGGCGTCGGCGCGCTCGCGCTGCTGATGCTGGCGCTCGTCGCGGCCCTCCCCGTGACGGCGCTCGCCGCCGGCCAGAACTACGGCCGCATGGCCGGCTACGTGTACGACCCGACGGGCGCCCCGCTCGCCGAGGTGCCGCTCACCGTGCGCGGCCCGGCGCTGCAGCAGCCCCAGTCCATCACCAGCGGCGAGGACGGCCGCTTCGAGTTCGCCACCCTGCCTCCGGGCGAGGGCTACGTCCTCGAGGTCGACGTCCCCGGCTTCGCTCCCATCAAGAAGGGCGGCATCACCGTCCTCCTCGGCCAGGCCACGCAGGTGGACGTGAAGCTGGAGGTGTTCACCGAGGCGCAGGCGGTGGCCACCTATGAAATCGTCGAGAAGGTCAACCCCATCATCAACCCGGACTCCGCGCAGATGGGCGCGGTGATGAACGCGGAGAAGGCGGCCACCTCGCCCGTCTTCACGCAGGTGCAGGCCATGCCGCAGCTGGTGGCCGGTGTGGGCCAGGGCAACGCGCCCAGCCTGCGCGCCGGCCTGTCGCGCTACGGCAAGTTCTTCGTGGACGGCATGGACACGTCCGACGTGGTGGACGGCAGCATCAGCTCGCCGATGAGCTTCTATGCGGTGGAGAACTTCGAGGTCATCACCGGCGGCCTGGACGCCCAGTACAACTCGCTGGGCCTCATCGAGAACGTCGTCAGCAAGAGCGGCTCGAACAAGTTCACCTACGACGTGACGATGATTCTGTCTCCCGCCTGGGCCAACGCGAAGTACCGGGGCGCGGCCAACCAGAACCCCAACGTGGCCGGCTACACGCAGAACGAGGTGCCGCTGTCGGAGACGGCCTTCTACAGCCCGCTGGTGGGCGTGGGCGGCCCCATCATCAAGGACAAGCTGTGGTTCTACCTCTCCGGCCAGTGGAACTTCTCCCAGCGCGAGACGCCGCTGGGTGAGGAGAACCGCCGCTCTGACACGGAGACGCGCCTGGCCCGCCTCAAGCTCACCTGGCAGCCCACGGCGAAGGACCGCGTGTCCCTGGCGTTCAACTACGACAACAACGCCATCACCAACCAGGTCTCCCAGACGACCGTCACGCCGGATGCCGAGACGCAGATTGACCGCGGCGGCTTCTTCGCCATCGTCAACTACGACCGGAGCATCAGCGACAACGTCCTCTTCCAGCTCCAGACGGGCACCACCTACAAGGACATCTGGCAGGGCCCGATGAACGAGGACTCGCAGGACATCGCCCACATCTACAACAGCACCACGTACCGGAACGCCGGTGCGCTGCGCAACGAGGTGGGCAACCTGGTGACCGAGCAGCGCATGCGCTACCAGTTCGACCCGACGCTGCTCTTCAAGGTGAAGAACCACCAGATGAAGGCGGGCCTGCAGGTCAGCTACCTGAGCGGCAAGAAGACGGCGCAGGTGATTGGCAACCAGCGCTTCAATGACCGCAACGGCGAGTGCAACCCGGAAGACCCGTCCACCTTCCAGTTCTGCAACGAGCGCATCGACTTCTACAACTCCGAGGGCGTGCAGGCCCCGCTGACCACCGAGGCCGGCGACCTCATCACCGGCGCCTTCTTCCAGGACCGCTGGAACGTCAACCGCTACCTCACGCTGGTGGCGGGCCTCCGCGCGGACGTGGGCCGGCTGTACGGCGACAACAACCAGTTCATCACCAACCTGGTGGGCGTGGGCCCGCGTCTGTCGGCCACCTACGACCTGTTCGGCAACCGGACGACGCTCTTCAAGGCGCACTACGGCCGCTCGAACGAGGTGGGTGACGTCTTCATCGCGCAGCACGCCAACCCGGAGCTGCTCCAGGTGCGGTCCACCTTCAGCGGCGGCGCCTTCGCGGACTGTGCGCCGGACACCGTCGGCAACCCCCAGTGCAGCGTCTCCGGCGGCCCCTCCGGCCGCTTCTTCGACAAGGGCAACCACACCCCGCCGCACGTGGACGAGGTCGCCTTCGGTCTGCACCACGCGGTGAGCGAGCAGTCCGTCATCGGCATGGACCTCACCTACCGCAAGTACTCCAACATGTGGGTGGACGAGGAGACCAACCGCATCTGGGACCCGTCCGGCCAGCGCGTGGTCGGCTACGTGGACGGCGTGAACCACACGGTGGTGAAGATCCACAACCCGGACGACGCCTGGCGCGACTACCGCGGCATGGACCTGTGGGTGCAGGGCCGCACGGGCCCGTGGGACCTGCTCGCCAACTACACCCTGGCCTTCAGCAACGGCACGGTGGGTGACTACTTCGACGGCTACGGCGTCAACCCCCGCTTCAAGCAGTTCTTCGAGGGCCCGTCGCCCGAGGACATCCGCCACACGATGAAGGGCTCCATCGGGTACACCACCCGCTTCGGCCTCGACTTCGGCGTGCGGTTCAACTACCGCACCGGCGCGCCCATGTGGATGTTCCAGGAGGGCTCCGTGGACCGGCAGCGCGTGGTTCGCTCGCCGCGCGGCACCGGCCACTCCTACAACACCAGCAACGGCATCCCGGACTTCAACGACCCGTCGGCCATCTCCGAGCTGCGCCAGCCGAGCCAGTTCCTGTTCGACGTCCAGGCCCGCTACGACCTGAACCGCATCGTGAAGACGAAGGAGACGAAGATGGAGCTCACGCTCATCATGTTCAACGTCCTGAACAACAGCGACGTCACCTTCCTGCAGGAGCAGTGGCGCGCCACCAACAACCGCTTCGGCACGGCGACGAGCCGCCGCAGCCCGATGCAGGCCGAGCTGCTGCTGCGCGTGCGCAACTAGTCACCGGGTCCGTACTCCTGGAGTCCTGACTCCGGGAGCGGCGACCCACCTGTCCCTACCGGGGCCCCTCGCATTCACTCGCGGGGGGCCCCGTGTCTTTGCGGGCGCCCGCGCCCGAGGACGCTTGAATCCGGCGGTGCCGCCGTTCTAGACGGACGCGTGACTTCCGCCACCCGTCCGTTCCGCCTCGGGCTGCTGTCCGCCCTGCTCGCCGCCTGTGCCTCCACGCCGCCCGTGCCGGAGGCCGCTCCCGTGGCGCCGCTGTCCACGCAGCCCTCTGCCGCCAGGGCCGCGCCGGAGCCCCTCCGCATCTCCGTGGTGGGGACCAATGATTTGCACGGCTGGGTGATGCCCTCCCGGGCCACGCTGCCGGATGGCACCGCGGTGGAGCAGGGCGGGCTGGCCACCTTCGCGGGCTACCTCGCGGTCCTCCGGGCCGAAAATCCGGACGGCGTGCTGCTCCTGGACGGTGGGGACCTCTTCCAGGGCACGCTGGCCTCCAACCTCACCGAGGGCGAGGTGGTCATCGGCGCGATGAACACCCTGGGCTATGTCGCCTCGGCGCTCGGAAACCACGAGTTCGACTATGGGCCCGTGGGGCCGCGCTCGGTGGCGCTCGCCGGAGACGACCCGTTCGGCGCGCTCAAGGCCCGCATCGCCCAGGCGCGCTTCCCGGTGCTCGGCGTCAACGTCACCGACAGCGAGACGGGGACAAGCCCCTCCTGGCTCGGCAACGAGGGCACGCTGCTGGTGGAGCGGCGCGGCGTGCGCATCGGCATCATCGGGCTGGCCACGCCCCACACGCCGAAGGTGACCAACCCGGTGAACGTGGCGAGCCTGCGCTTTGCCCCCATGGCTCCGGCGGCGCTCGCCGCGGCCCAGCGCCTGCGCGGCCAGGGGGCCGAGGTGGTGGTCGCGGTGGCCCACGCGGGCGCGGTGTGCAAGCGCCAGGACGACCCGCGCGACGCGTCCTCGTGTGACCGTGGGGACAGCGAGATTGTCGAGCTGCTGGAGACGCTGCCCGAGGGCACGCTGGACGCGGTGGTGGCAGGCCACACGCACCAGCCGGTGGGCCACTTCATCCGCGGCACGCCGGTCATCGAGACGTCGGGCCGGGGCCGCGCCTTCGGGTTGGTGGAGTTGTTCGTGGACCCGGTGACGCGCAAGGTGCTCCCGGAGCGGACGGTGCTGAAGGGCTCCATCCCGGTGTGCGCGCGGGTGGACGCGACCCTGGGCACCTGTGAGGAGCGGAAGTTGAAGGAGGCGAAGCGGCTCGAGCTCGTCCCCGCCACCTTCCGGGGGCAGGCGGTGGTGGCCGACGCGGCGCTGGAGGCGAAGCTCTCCGAGGCGCTTGCCCGTGTGGAAGAGGAGCAGCGGCGTCCTTTGGGCGTGCGGGTGCCGGCGGCGCTCACGCGCAACTACGACGCGGAGAGCCCGCTCGGAAGCGTGCTGGCGGATGCGCTGCGGGAGCTGTCCGGGACGGATGTGGCGCTGCTCAACAGCGGTGGCCTGCGGGCGGACCTGCCGGCCGGCGAGCTCACCTATGGCGCGCTCTACGAGGTGCTTCCCTTCGACAACACCCTCTCCGTCGTCACCGTCTCGGCGGCGGAGCTGCGGCTGCTCCTGGAGGCCGCCTATGGCCGCAAGGGCACCTTCCAGGTGTCAGGGCTGAAGGTGCGCGTCGGAGAGTGCAACGGGGCACAGCGGCTCGTCTCCGTCACCCTGGCGGACGGCAAGGCCCTGCCGAAGGGGAAGCGGTTCCGGGTGGCCATGCCGGACTTCCTGGCGCGAGGAGGCGGCGGGCTGGAGGAGGCGCTCAAGGCGCTGCCTCCCGCGAGCATCGACCTGGGCGAGCGTCGGGCGCTGACCCTGCGCGATGCGCTCATCGAACACTGGAAGACGCGTGGCAAGCCGCTGGTGGCGCCGGCGCCGGGCCGCATCCTGCGAGACAGCGGAGCGGCCGGCTGCCCCACGGAGGCCGCTGGGAAGCGCTGAGCGGCGCAGGGCTGCCTGCGAGCCCTGGTGCCAGCACGCCCCATGTCATGGGCAGGTGCTCGAAGCCGCGCGGCAGCGTGGCCCGCCCCGGAGATTCCCGGGGCGGGCCACCCTCAGCGGCTCAGACGTCACCCGCCGACAAGGCAGCTGCACTTCTTGGTCACCGCATTGCACTTGCCGTTCAGGCCGCCACCGCACTGGTTGTCCGCAGTGCAGGACTTGCCCGCGACGCAGACGCCGCAGTCCGGATCCCCGACGCAGAGGGAGCAGCAGCCATCCCGTGCACAGCCGCACGTCGGCTGGACGATGGGGTTGCAGTACGTCGTCGTCGGCGTGCCACTGCTGTTGGTGCAGGTCACGCTTCCGAAGCCGGCGGGATTGACCGAGCAGGCGCCATTTGAGCCGGTGCAGGAGGCCCAGTTCCCACAGTAGATGCTGACCGAGCAGTCTCCCTGCACGGCCGCGAACTCCTGGGTCCGCTCGTGCGGTTCCGAGGACACCGCCTCGTTTTCGAGCGCCTGCTCCGCAACGGGCGTGGTGTCACAGGCAGTCAGCGTCATCGTCAACGCGACAAGAATTCCGGCCATCATCTTCATGGAAGCTTCCTTTTCACTGATGCAGTGGATGGACGCTCCCAGGGGCGCTCGGAAGTCGGCCTCCGGCTGCTTGCAAGGCCGCCAGAGCCAGGACTGCCGGTGAAGCCCGCGGCCCGCACGCTGGCGGGAACACCGCCGAGCAGTGGCTGAGCTGCCGCTTCATCTCCGCTCCCCGGGAGTGGGTCCATGACCGCGATGCATCTGCGCGGTCGCGCCTCGCTACGCAGGCGCTGTGCCAACGCGGAACGCCTCGGAATGACGGGAGGGCGTGACGGCCCACGTGACATGCCGGGTTACAAGCCCGAGCGACTTGTAACGTCCGTGGCTACGGTAACTGCGTAGACCCGACGGTCGGCTCCGCCTTCCCCCCCTACGCGCCGGAGTGGTTCGACGTGGAGGCGCTGCGCACGGTGCTTCACCGTCCGTGCTGGTGCCGCGAAGGACGGCACCTCCGGCCGGGACAGGAGGGAGGGCCGGCGCTGGGCTGGCCCTCGCTCCATCCGGGTGATGCCCTGAGGCGGCCGTCTAGAAGTCCGTCCCGTCGGCGCGCTTGCCGGGAGAGGACGCCAGGCCCGAGGGCAGGGTGTTGTGCAGCACGAAGCTCGCGTCCGGGTTCCCATCGGACGCGCGGTTCACGGAGACGTTCTGCACGGTGGAGGTGTAGTCGTACCGGTTGACCTCGCTGCCGGCGTTCGGCATCCGGAGCCGCACGGAGTCCGCGCCGTTGCTCAGGCCGAGGGTGTTCTGGTTGCTGGAGGCCGCCGCCGCGTTGGTCAGCCCGGCCGGAATCCCCGCCGCGCCGCCGTAGATGACGAAGCCCTTGCCCGCCCCCAGCCGCGTGCCGGCCGGGAAGATGTGGCGCGCGGCACCATTCGTGGAGTCCCACAGGCCCCAGCCGGAGATGTCCACCGCGAAGGGGCTCGCGTTGACGAGCTCCACGAACTCATAGGCCTGGTTGAGGCTGCCGTTGACGAGGGGCTCGTGGGCGAGGACCTCGTTGATGAACACGCGTCCCGGGCCCCGGATGAGCGTCAGCGCCGCGTCGCTCATGTCGAAGTCCTCCAGGTTGGACGCGTTCATCACGCGCACGCGCACGGTGGTGGAGTCGATGTCCGGCAGCGTCCACGAGTAGCTGCCCAGCGCGGCCGGCAAGGAGGCCGCCAGCACGTCCCAGCTGGCGCCGTCGTTGATGGACGTCTCCACCCGCACCTGCCCCATGCCGAACGACGTCCAGGTAATGGGGAGCGCGGTGCCTGCCTGGTACGCGCCACCCTGCGGCGACTTGAGCCGGAGGAAGGGGCCCGTCTCCGCGCTGAAGGCGTAGGAGCTGGTGACGGGGCGGTGGTCGCTCAGCGTGTTCAGGTAGTCCGGCACCTGGGTGTCCGCGTAGATGACGCGAGCCGAGCCGGGCACGTAGCGGGCCGCGGCCTCGTTGCTGGCCAGCGTGTGGTCCACCACGTTCTCGAACCCGATGGAGGTGTCGTCGCCCGCGAGCGACAGCTCCCGGGTGATGAAGGTGTACCGCTCCGTGTCCGAGACGAAGTTCTGGTACGGCGTGGGCAGCGGCGTACCGGAGCCAGGGTCCAGGGTGATGGACTCGTCCACGTCGTCGTTCCAGTCGCCCACGACGAAGACGTGCTGATCGGGCAGGTTCTGGTCGAGGTACGCCTTCAGCGCGGCGCTCGCGCGCTGGCGCGCTTCGCGGGGGCCCGTGGGGTCGGCGCTCTCGGCGCGCATGTGGACCACGATGACCGTGACGGGCGTCTCGACACCCTGAATCTCCGTGGTGAACTCCACGAGCAGGGGTGGGCGGTTGCTGAAGTCCGGCAGGTTCGTCGCGTCGTTCAGGATGAGCTTCGCGGACTTGAAGGTGAGCGAGGAGTCATAGAGCACGCCCAGCTTCTGGCTGCTGTTGCCGTAGGGCGCCGTGCCCCCGGTGATGAAGGACGCGTTATTGGAGAGGAAGCCGCTGAAGCCGGGGAGCTGGGACTTGAGGACGTCGAAGTCCGCCGTGTCCACCATCTCCACCATGCCCCACACGTTGGCGCCCGCATCGCGCATGACGTCGCGCGCGTAGGCAATCTGCCGGTCGTCGGACGTGCCGCCGTCGGAGGAGGAGTTGCTGGGCCCGCGCGCGTTGTCGCCGAAGTAGGTGATGTTGAAGTGGCCCACGGTGAACTTCGGGGCGCCCGGGTCTCGCACGGACAGCGACAGCTCTCGCGAGGCCGTCTGCCCATCCGCATCCGTCACCGTGACGGTGAAGGGGTGCATCCCAGTCGCGTCAGGCGTGCCGATGAGCAAACCAAACGTAAACAGGCCGAGCCCGGGCAGGATGCCGTCGGTGACGCTCCAGGTCAGGGGCGCACGGCCGCCCGAGGCGGTGAGGGTGAACTGGTACCCCACATGTAGCGTGCCCTCCGGCAGCGTACCGGTGGTGATGGCGAAGCGCTCGCGAACGGTGAAGGTGATGGAGCGCATGGCCGTCACGCCATTCGCGTCCGTGGCGGTGAGGTCGAAGGTGAAGGTGCCGGCCTGGGTGAGCGTACCCTGGAGGACGCCGCCCGACAGCGTCAGCCCCGGGGGCACCGTGGTGGAGGTGAAGGTGATGGGCGCCTTGCCACCGGTGACGGTGAGCATCAGCGACACGTCGTCGCCCACGTCACGCGTCTGAGCGGGAATCTCGGCCAGCGCGGGGAGCGCGTACGGGGTCAGGGCGAGCGGCGCGGTGACCCGCACGCCGGTGGTGTCCTCCACGGTGATGCTGAACGCGGCGGCGGTGGTCGATGACGGAGTGCCCGTCAGCACGCCCTCTGCCGTGAGCGTCAGGCCCGAGGGCAGCGCGCCCTCCGTCACCGCCCACGTGTAGGGAGGCACGCCGCCGGTGGCCAGCAGCGGGGCCGAGTACGCACGGCCCACGTAGGCATCCGGCAGGGCCTGGGTGTTGAGGTTCAGGTGCGCGCCGGGACCCGCATCCGCCCCCGCGTCAGCACCTGCATCCGTGCCGGCGTCGGCACCTGCATCCGTGCCGGCGTCAGTGCCTGCATCCAGGCCCGCGTCACTGCCAGCATCCGTGCCCGCGTCCGCGGTGACGCCGCTGTCCACCGGGTCTGGCGTGGGGTCGGGGTCGGAGCAGGCGGTCAGCAGGAGGAGGACGAACAGCGGCGCGAGCGCGCGGGGGGACGACATGGGCTACTCCGGAGCGGGGAACGAAGCGCGAAGAAGGCGGCCACTCTAACCCGTTTCGCCAGGGACGCGCTCGGAGGCCGGACGGCGTGCGAGCGGCCGCTCCGGACGCGTCAGTCACGTCCAGGTGCCGGCGTCAGCGGGTGTGGCCCGCGTGGGTGGCGGATGAGAAAGGCGGACCGATGCAACCCAGGAAGAAGAGCACCCTGTCCGTGCCACCCTTCGTGGATTTCTCGGGCGCCCTGGCGGGGCGCCCGACGCGGGCCTGGGGCATTGGACCCGAGCAGGACCTGTGGGTCCTCGCGGGCGACGAGGTGCTCTGCTTCGACGGAACCGGCGCCCCTTCCCTGCGGCTTGACCTTTCCGGCACCCACGGCGACTACCACCATGTCCAGCCCCTTCCCGGAGGCAGGGTGGTGCTGGTCGACGCACGGTGCCGCTACAACCCGAGCGGGCCGCACGAGCGCAACGCCGCCGTCTACACGTACGAGGGCGCCCTGGTGCGGGAGCTCACGCTGGGCGATGGCATCCAGGACGTACAGGCCACTTCCGACGGCCGGCTCTGGGTGAGCTACTTCGATGAAGGCGTCTTCGGGAACTACGGGTGGCGGATGGGAGGCGGGCGCAACGCTCCCATCGGTCAGGCCGGGCTGGTGCTCTTCGATGACACCGGGCAGCGGCTGTCCGCCTACGACGCGGGGGGCGCGGGGACGGACATCATCGTGGACTGCTACGCGCTCAACGTCGCTTCCGACGACGAGACGTGGCTCTACTTCTACTCGAAGTTCCCGCTCGTCCGGCTGCGCTCCGGTGAGCGGCCCACGGTCTGGGAGACGCCGCTCCGGGGCGCAACGGCGCTCGCCGTCAACGCCACGCACGTCCTGTTTGGCGGCTCCTACACGTCCCTGGCGGACTTCCAGCTCTACCTGCTGCACGACAAGGGCGCACCGCTGCTGCGACCGGTGTGCTCCTTCGAGCTCACGGATAAGACGGGGACGCCGTGGAAGCCCACCGGGCTGAGCGGGCGCGGGCCATGGATGTACGGCCTGGAGGGAACGCGGGTGTTCCGCATCGACCTGGACACCCTGGTGGACGCCTCGCGCTGAGCCGTGCCCGGTCCTCCCCGCGTCGCAGCGGAGAGGACCGGAGGACGCTTCCTGCGCCCCGAGGCGTGCGTGCTAAGCACGCGCCATGCGAACCGCCTTCTGCGTTCCCGTCCTCTTCGCGCTCGCCACCGGCTGTGCCACCAGCCGAGGCGCCACCGCTTCACCGCCCGAGGCCGCTCCCGCCCCCGAGGCGCCTCGCGCCGCCGCGCCGGAGAAGAAGTTCTCCATGCGCACCTACTACATGGCCTTCCTGCGGCGCGGGCCGGCGTGGACGAAGGAGCGCACGCCGGAGGCTCTCGAGGCGGGCAAGGGGCACATGGCCAACATCGAGCGGTTGGCCAAGTGCGGGAAGCTCCTCATCGCCGGCCCCTTCGACGTGCCCGCCGACGCGCCGCCCGATGCGCTGGCCGGCATCTTCATCTTCGACGTCGCCACCCGCGAGGAGGCCGTCGCCCTCACCCAGCAGGACCCGGCCGTGAAGGCCGGCCGCTTCGCCATCGACGTGCTGCCCTGGTACGGCCCCACCGGCCTCACCTACGAGGGGCACATCCCCGCCGAGCCCGGACTGTCCTGCACGCCGTAGCGCGCTGGCTTCAGTGGATGCCGGGGGCCGGCTCTCCCGCGCCCTCGTACCGCGTGGCGGGGGCCTCGCTCCGCGCGTACTGGGACATGCCCTCGAAGTCCACCAGGGTGCAGGGCTCATCACCCACCACCCAGGCGTCATGCCCGGCCGGGATGAGGGCCATGTCCCCGGGGCCCAGCTCCTTGCGCGTGCCATCGTCCATGGCGATGGCCAGCCGGCCGGAGACGACGTAGCAGGCGTGAGCGGCTTGGCAGCTGTCCGTGCCCGCGAGGGGCCGGACGTCCTGGGACCACTTCCACCCCGGCTCGAAGACGGCCCGCCCCACGGCGGCGCCGCCACCGAAGTCGAAGATGTCCACATGCCCGTGCGCCACGAAGGGCCGGCGCTCGTCCGGTGCCGAGACGTGCTTGATGGTGAGCTCACTCATGGCGCATTCCTCCGCGCCCCGTAGGCAGAGCACTCCATGCGCTCCAGGCCCACACGGGCGCCCCTGTGTTTCCTATTGGAAGCTAGGGGCGCGCCGGGACAGCGGCAGCGCTCAGGTGAGGAACTCGAGGTGCATGGACAGGCCGGCCTCGAACTCCGGGGCCTGACGAAGCTGCTCCAGCACGCCCTGCGTGCAGTGCAGCGTCACCTGCGCATGGGTGCCCGGGTCGCTGATCCACCGCACCGCGCTCATCAGGTGCCGTGCCTGGAGGAACCCCAGCACCGCGTCGCGAAAGCGGCGCCCTTCCTCACACCCCGCGGCATAGAGGCGCGCCCGGTCCGGAGCAGGCGGAGGGGCAGCCGCCCGGTTGCTCCGCTTGCGTGAGGACAGCGTCCTCGATGGCCGGGGACCTTCTCGGGGTAGGACGATGGCTTCAATCCACATCGCGTCTCCCTCCGCGCACCAGGCCGCGTGCAAGCCTGCTTGAAGATTATCGGACAGGAAGCGTCCGAGTTTCTCAAGTTCGTATTCGCACTGGAGGGTGGGGCCGGATCACCCCGATGGCACGGGTGGGCCACAGGGCCCCCGCTCGTCGGCCCGACGCCCGAGCGTGCCTCCATGCGCCTGTCTGCCTGGTTGCTCTCTGCATGGTGCCTGCAACCCTGGCAGTTCCAGCCACTTGCGAGGAGCGCACGGGCGCGAACCCCGTGGGGTGCCTGCCATGCGGGCTGCCACTTCCTACCTTGACGGGCATGAAGGTTTCCCGTCGCCAGCTTCCGGTCTACGTACCTCCGCGCACGGTGTGGTCGGTGGGGCTCCAGGTCCTGCTGCTCGGCCTGTGCTGGGTGGCCATCCGGCGGCTGTACCCCGTGCTCACGCTGCTGGCCGTGGTGCTGCTGCTGTCCATTGCCCTGGACCCGCTGGTGCGGCGGCTGGAGCGCTGGAAGGTGAAGCGCGGCCTGGGCGTGGCCATCGTCGCGCTGCTGTTGCTCGGAATCATGGGCGTACTGGTGGGCACGCTGGTGCCCATGCTGGTGCAGCAGCTCCAGGCGGCCGCGCGCTCCATGCCCGAGCGCATCCAGCAGCTCTCCCAGTCGGAGTGGGTCCAGGAGCTGAGCCGCAAGTACGGCGTGCAGCTCCATGCGGAGGACCTGGTCCGCTTCGAGCCGGCGGACCTGGCGGGCCGGGCCATCGACGTCCTCTCGTCCACGCTGGGGCTGGTGGCGGCGGGCATCACCGTGGTGGCCCTCACCGTCTTCAGCCTGCTGTTCGGCGCGGACCTCTACGAGAGCATCCTCCAGTGGGTCTCTCCCCGGCGGCGTCCGCGCGTGCGGCTGCTGGTGGGACGGATGCGCGAGGCGGTGGGCAACTACCTCGCGGGCACCCTGCTGGTGATGACCATTGGCGGCACGGTGGCGGCCACCGTGGCCGCCATCCAGGGCGTGCCGTACTTCCTGGCGCTGGGGATGGTGGTGATGCTCCTGGGCGTCATCCCCTTCATCGGCAGCGTCATCAGCGCGGTGCTGGTGGGCTTCACCACGTTCGCCACGCTGGGCCTCAAGCCCGCGCTCATCGCGCTGGCCGTCTTCCTCGTGTACCAGCAGGTCGAGTCCAACGTGCTGGGGCCCGTCATCCAGCGGCGGGCCATCCGGATGAACCCGCTGCTCATCTCCATTGTCGCGCTCTGCGGTGGCGCGCTGGCGGGGCTGGCCGGCGTGGTGCTCGCGGTGCCGCTGGCCGCCGCGGCCCAGGTGCTGGTGCAGGAAATCCTCAGGGACCGCCACGACGGCTGGAAGCAGGCGCACCGCCGCGAGCAGGCGCAGCGCGAGACGGGGCGCGGCGCGGTGGAGGAGGGGCTCCTGCACGGGCCCATGGAGGCGCCGCCTCCCACGCCGAAGGGCCGGCCGGAATCCGCGGACGCCTCGGAGCCGCACGGCCGCCACTGAGGCCTTCCGCCCCAAAGAGAAGGGCCCCCGGGAGTTCGTCCCGGGAGCCCTTCAGTCATTCAGCGGCTGTGCAGGTGCGGAAGGTTCAGCGCGCCGCCGGAGCGGCGCGGCCCTGCGAGCTGCTCTTCTTGCCAGACGGCCCGGCCGCCACGGTCGCGCCGACGCCGAACACGACGTCGTCACGGTCGTTGTAGCCGCCGACGGTGCAGGCGCTGGCCGTGCCGCCGTAGCGGAACTGCGCGCGGATGGCGTGCGTGCCCGCCGTCGCGCCCAGGGTGAACGTGTGCGTGAAGACGCGCGCCGCCCCGCCCGAGGTGCAGGCCTGGTTGGTGGTCAGCGCCGTCCAGGCCGGAGTCCCGGCGTTGGTGGTGTAGTAGAGGTCGAACTGGTCCGTCGTGCCCCAGCACCAGGCCGTCACTTCCACCGTCACCTGCTTGCCGACGGCGAACGGGCCGTTGTCCACCGTCTTGATGACCACCCGGTCGATGCTCTCGTCGGAGTGGTACGTGCCGGAGACGCCGTCCGCGCAGGAGTCATTGATGGTGTTGGGCTGGTTGGACTCGGCGCCGCCGGACATCGTGCCGCGGCCGTTGACCAGCGTGGTGCCGGTGTCGCAGCCGCACACCGTGCCGCAGGTCGGAGCCTGACGGGTGGTGTCGAAGGCGGCGGCGACCGGCGTGCAGACGCTGGTGGTGGTGAAGCTGCGCGACGCGCTGTAGGCGCTCGCGCCGCAGCTGTCCGCCGCGCGGGCCCGCCAGTAGTACACGGTGGAGCTGGAGAGGGCCGGCGTCACCGTCCAGGCGCTGGCGGCCAGCGTGGTGTTGGAGCGCACCACGTTGGTGAAGGCCGCGTCGGTGGCGACCTGCACCTCGTAGCGGGTGGCACCCGTCACGTCGCTCCAGTCGAGCGCCGCGGACGTCGCCACGCCCGTGGCGCCGGCGGCCGGGGTGTTCAGCGTGGGCGCGGCCAGGGTGATGCAGCCGCGCGTGGTGAAGCTGAACGTCGAGGACCACGCGCCCGTGCCGCCGCACGAGTTCTTCGCGCGCACGCGCCAGAAGAACGAGGTGTTGGCGGCGAGCGCCGGAGACACCGTCCAGTTGCTAGCGACCAGCGTGGTGGCGGTGGCCACGACGTTGGTGAAGGCCGCGTCGGTGGCGACCTGCACCTCGTAGTTGGAAGCCCCCGACACGTCGGCCCAGTCC
>JBKGHK010001649.1:0-633 GCA_046520375.1 Pyxidicoccus sp. 3LFB2 | reverse complement strand
CAGGCCCGTGTCCAGGTACATGCTGCTGCCCAGGTGCGTCACCTCCAGCTTCACCACGGAGCTCGGTGGAACCTGGAGGCTGAAGGAGAAGTGCTGCGGTGACTGCGTGAACTGCGCCTGGATGGAGCCAGGCACGTTCACCCGGCCCATGTACGCGGTGCTGTCCAGGATGTTGCCGCTGGCCGGCGAGGCCGGTGGGTAGAGCACCGCCTGGGACGTCTGGCCCACCGGCGTCACCTGGGAAACGTCGGCTTCGGAGCCGCCACCACACGCGGTGGCCACGGCCAGCATCAGCACGAGACAGGACTTCAAGAGCTGCACGCTCATCGGTCTTCCTCTTGGGGTGGGCTTCAGGGGGGGACGGGGAGTGAAGCAGATACCGCTGACGCCCTGCGAGCAGGCCCCCGCTGAGTCATCACCGTGTTGCACCGCGCCACCGGGTTACCGGAGGGCTGGCGGCGCCTGCCCGCCCGGCCCTCTTCCGCACGGGGCACCACGAGGAAGGGGGCGGACGTCAGGGCGCGTGATATCTTGAAATTCATGTCTGCACTGGATCGCCCCCGGGCCGCTCACTCCTCGCCGGACGTGAAGGGGGAAACGCCCTGGACAGAGGACACAGAAGAGGGCGGAGAC
>JBKGHK010001648.1:0-634 GCA_046520375.1 Pyxidicoccus sp. 3LFB2 | reverse complement strand
CGGGCGTGCCGACGCGCGAGGACGTCGAGCCCGCGATGTCGGTGAGCGCGGCGACGCCCTTCGACCCGGCCGCGGAGCTGACGGACCCCTTCTACGGGGTGCTCGCGGAGCTGCACGCGCAGGTGCGCGCGTGGGAGCAGAAGGCCCCCGAGGGCGAGACGCTGGACGCCGAGACCTGGCGAAGCTGTGGGACGGCGCGCTGACGGCGTGTGAGCAGCGCGGCGAGAAGGTGACGGATGCCTTCGGCCGCCGGCTGCGGCTGTCGCGGCTGCCCGCGGACCTGCTGGCCCTCACGGACCCGCGCTCGGTGGTGACGAACGGGACGCGGCTGCCCGAGGACGTGGAGAACTGGAACGCGTGGGTTGCCCGGGAGGCGCCATGAAGCGCACGTTGATGATGGGGACGGTGGGCCTGCTCCTGGGGGCCCTGGTGGCCTTCCTGCTGCTGCACGGATTCCGGCTGGGCAGCAGCCTCTCGCGCTCGGCGCCGCCAACGGGGAGCCCCGCCGCGGGGGACTTCCGCCCCATGATGGCCTCCGCCGAAGGCGCGGACGGTGTCATGGAGGAAGCCCCCATGGCGCCCCCCGCCGCCGCGCCGATGCCGGTGGCGTCGGAGGCGCTCGACTCCGGCGGGG
>JBKGHK010001647.1:0-641 GCA_046520375.1 Pyxidicoccus sp. 3LFB2 | reverse complement strand
CGGCGGAGGCGCCACGGCCCTGACCTTCGACCGTGCGCGAGCAGGGCGCCTGGCCGGCTCTTCGCGTCCACGCAGGTGTCGTTGGACCCCTTCACCGGCCAGGTGGCGAAGCAGGAGGGCTACGCCGACTTCAACAGCGGCCGGAAGCTGCGCACGTGGCTGCGCTTCCTGCACACGGGCGAGGCGCTCGGGTGGCTGGGGCAGCTCGTCGCCGCCATCGCCTCGCTGGGTGGCGCCGTCCTCGTCTGGACGGGCTTCGCCCTCGCCTGGCGCCGCTTCTTCCCGCGCCGGCAGCGCAGCACCGCGCCGGTGCCCTCCGCCTCCGTGCAGCCCGAGCCGGAGACGACCGCGTAACGCAAAGCCCCGCGGCGCGAGGGTGACGGGCCGGTGCCCGTCACTCCGGGTGCGCCTGAAGCAAGCCTCTCTCGTGTCTTCTTGTTGATTCTGAGTATCAAAATCGTCTTCAGAAAACACGTCGAACCGGCCTTCCCCGGCCAGGAGCAGAAGAGCAGCCATGTCCCCCAAGAACCCCCGTACCCCAGGCATCCGCTCGTCCGTCGGTCACTCTGGAGGCGTGCGCGCCGCGCTGCGTCCCTGGGGGCAGGCAGCGGTGGGCCTCGCGTCGGCACTGGAGCCAGTAC
>JBKGHK010001646.1:0-641 GCA_046520375.1 Pyxidicoccus sp. 3LFB2 | reverse complement strand
TGCCCCGGCCGCAGCGCCTCCACCCCCGTGCGCCACGCGCGCAGGTGCTTGTCCCAACCGCCCGAGTACAGCGTCCCGTCCGGCGCGAAGGCCAGCGCGCTCACCGGCCCCTGGTGCCCGCGCTCCTCCGTGGCGTACTCCAGCGCCGGCACCGACAGCACCGTCATCAGCCCCTTGAGGCTGCCCGTCACCAGCCAGCCGCCGTCGGGGTGGAAGGCCACCGCGCCCAGCGGCTCCTCGGTGCGGCGCTCACCCCGGAGCTCCCCGGTGGCCGCGTCGAACAGGCGCACCGCGCCGTCCTTGCCCGCCGTGGCCACGAGGCTGCCGTCCGGGGAGAACGTCACGCCCTCCACGTCGAACTCGTACGGGTTGATGGTCGGGTCCGCCAAGAGCTTCGGCGGCGGCCCCAGAGACCACAGCGACAGGAAGTAGAACTTGGAGCCCAGCCGCGTGTACGCCACGCGCCCGCCCTTCGGAGAGAAGGCGATGCCCCAGATGAAGTCGCGCCGGTTGAGGACGGCCTCCTGCTGCCACCCCGCCACGCTCCCGGTGAGGTAGCCGCCCGGCGTCGCCGCCAGCCGCGCTTCCATGTCCGGTGCCAGCTTCGGGGGCGCATGCGCACAGCCCCCGCCCGCCGCCAG
>JBKGHK010001645.1:0-641 GCA_046520375.1 Pyxidicoccus sp. 3LFB2 | reverse complement strand
GCCCGCCACCCCGCCCGAGCCCCCCGTGCCGGCTTCCTGACCGGGCAGGCGCGGAAGAAGGGGCGCTGACGGAAGAGTCGATCTACAGTGCGCCCCACGACATGGCACAGATCAAGCTCGGTGAACTGCTGATCAAGGCGAACGTGCTGCAGGAGAGCCAGCTCAAGGCAGCGCTCGCCGAACAGGCGAAGTGGGGCGGGAAGCTGGGCGAAATCCTGGTCAGGATGAGCCTCGTCTCAGAGGACATCCTGGTGCGCGCGCTGTCCAAGCAGCTCGGCATGCCAGCGGTGAATCTGGACGCGGTGCAGATGGTGCCGCCGCACGTGAAGGCGAAGATTTCCGCGCAGATGGCGCGCGACTTCGCCGTGCTGCCGCTCCAGCTCCGCGACGACGGCAAGACGCTGGTGGTGGCGATGTCCGACCCGCTCAACGTGCGGATGCTGGACGAGCTGCGCGCCGTCACCAAGTGCCGCATCGTCCCCAACGTGGCGGGCCGCAGCTCCATTGCCCGGGCCTTCTCGCGCATCTACGAGGAGAACGCCGAGCTGGAGGACGCGGACACCAACTTCAAGGTGGTGGACGCCCAGGGCCGCACGGTGGTGAAGAACCTCAAGGACCTGGACCCGGCCGCCGCCGCGGCC
>JBKGHK010001644.1:0-642 GCA_046520375.1 Pyxidicoccus sp. 3LFB2 | reverse complement strand
TGCCGCACTCGCGCGTGCTGGGCCTGGTGCGGCGGGTGCGCCGCGGCGCCGAGGTGCTGGAAGAGGGTTGGGACCAGGGCCCGTCGCGGCTGGGCCGCTGGCGGGTGGCGGTGAAGTGGCGGCTGGCGGCGCTGCTGGGACGGGGAGGGCGCTCATGAGCGACGGGTTCAACGCGGACCGCATCCCGAGTCCGCGCGAGGGTGTGTCGGGCCAGCGCTTCGGCGCGGACTACATCGTGCTGGACGCGGAGGGCCGTACGCTGCGCGGGCTGAACCCGACGGCGATCCGCATCTGGGAGCTCTGTGACGGGAAGCGCACCGCGCGCGTCGTCGCCGAGCAGGTAGCAATCGAATACAAGATGGAGCCGTCGCAGGTCCTCGCGGACACGCTGCGGTTCCTGACGGACCTGGCCCGGCTGGGCCTCATTGACGAGCTTCAGGAGGTACGGTGATGCGAGCGCGCAAGGCGTTCCTCGCGGCGGCGTTGCTGCTGTCCGCGTGCACGGAGGGGGTTTCGCCCCTCGCCCCGGTGGACCCGGGTCCCACGGAGGAGCAGCCCACGGAGTCGCTTCCTTCCACGGACGTCCTCGGGGACGGGCCGCGGGACGCGCGTCAGCCGCCGCCGGCGGAGGCCGAGGACGTG
>JBKGHK010001643.1:0-647 GCA_046520375.1 Pyxidicoccus sp. 3LFB2 | reverse complement strand
GCCCACGGTGCCTCCGGCGCCCCGGCCGAAGAAGGGGCTCCAGCCCAGGCCCGCCACCACCGCGGGCGCGGGGGCCGGCAGGGTGGCGACCGGCACGTCCACGTCGATGGTCAGCTCCTCCTCGTCCGGCGCGCGCAGCTCCGACACGCGCTGCTTGCGGAAGAGGATGAGCTCCTGGAACGCGGCCGGCAGGTCCTGGCAGAACAGGATGTAGTCGGACAGGCGGCGCTGGCTGATGGGCTTCTGTCCGCAGTCACCGTAGAGGATGGCCACCAACCGGCCCTTCACCTCCACCGGGTACAGGAAGACGGTGCGCGGCGTCTGCCGGCCGAACAGCTCCAGGTAGTGCCGCGTGAGCGCGTCCGGGGGCAGCGGACCCGCGTAGCTGCCACGGGTGACGGCCACCGTGCGGAAGACGCTGCTCGCGTCGAGCGGGACGGATACCTGGGTGAGCGGCTCGCCCAGCATGCCGTCGCCACGGCCCTCCAGGCCCTGCGCGGCTCCGCGCACCACCGCGAAGGAGGCCACGTAGTCGAACGTGCGGCGGCCGAAGCGCAGCGCCACGTCGATGAGCCGGTCCCGGTCCTTGGTGGCTTCCTTCAGCGCGGCGCGCGCCTGGGCCAGCGTCCAGTCCGGCACGTCCTGCC
>JBKGHK010001642.1:0-647 GCA_046520375.1 Pyxidicoccus sp. 3LFB2 | reverse complement strand
GCCTCGGCGCTCTGGTAGCGCTCCTCCGGCATCTTCGCCAGCAGCCTCAGGACGACGTCGGACAGCAGCTTGGGGACGGCGGGGTTGGCGAAGGCGGGAGGCACGGGCGGCTTCGCCAGGTGGGCATGCACCAGCTCCGCGGGGTCCGTGGAGACGAAGGGGGGCAGGCCGGTGAGCAGCTCATAGAAGGTGGCGCCCAGCGAGTAGAGGTCGGCGCGGTGGTCGACGGGGCGGTTCATCCGCCCGGTCTGCTCGGGGGCGATATAGGGCAGCGTCCATTGCAGCTCATCGGGCAGACCGCCCTCGGGGGCGACACCGGCGACCTGGGTGGCGAGGTCGAAGTCGATGACGGTGACGTGGCGGCTGCCAGCGCTCACCACCATGTTGGTGGGGTTGAGGTCTCGGTGGATGACGTGCTGCTGGTGCAGGCTGGCGATGATGCCGGCCAGCTGCAGGGCCAGCTCCAGGAACGCGTCCATGGCCACCGGGCGGCGGCCCAGCCACTCCTGGAGGTTCTGCGGGCCGGCGTCCTCCAGGACGAGGGAGGGCAGGTGGGCCGCGTCCTCGCGCAGGGCCAGGGCGCGGGCGACACCGGGCACCTGGTCACGCAGGCCGCGCAGCAGCGAGTACTCGTGGCGCAGCATGGC
>JBKGHK010001641.1:0-648 GCA_046520375.1 Pyxidicoccus sp. 3LFB2 | reverse complement strand
GCTCGATGCGGAAGCCGCGCAGCTTCACCTGGAAGTCGGAGCGGCCCAGGTACTCCAGCGTGCCGTCCGGCAGCCACCGTGCACGGTCTCCGGTGCGGTACAGGCGGTCTCCGGGCGTGGCGCTGAAGGCATCGGGGATGAAACGCTCGGCGGTCAGCTCTGGGCGTTTCCAGTAGCCGCGCCCCACCTGCACTCCGCCGATGAAGAGCTCCCCCGGTACTCCGAGCGGCACGGGCTGGCCTTGTGCATCGAGGACATAGAGGACCGTGTTGGCCACGGGGCGGCCGATGGGCACGCGGCGCGGCTCCGTGTCTCGGGGGCACGGCCAGAAGGTGACGTCCACGGCCGCCTCGGTGGGGCCGTAGAGGTTGTGCAGGCCCACGGAGGCAGGCAGCCGCGCGTGGGCCCGAAGCACGAGGTCCGGAGGCAGGGCCTCACCGCTGCACACCACGCGACGCAGGTGGGCCAGGGTCTCCAGGCCCGGCTCCTCCACGAAGGCGCGGAGCATGGACGGGACGAAGTGCGCGGTGGTGATGCGCTCGCGGGCCATCAGCTTCACGAGGTACGCCGGCTCCTGGTGCCCCCCGGGACGGGCCAGCACCAGCCTCGCGCCCGTCATCAGCGGCCAGAAGAACTCCCACACGGAGA
>JBKGHK010001640.1:0-650 GCA_046520375.1 Pyxidicoccus sp. 3LFB2 | reverse complement strand
CTGGACGACGGCCGCGTGGTGCCGGTGCTCAACGCCACGGAGCTGGTGCGGGCGGCCCGGCCGGAGACGCGCTCGGCGTCGACGCAGACCACGCGCCCGCGCATCCTGGTGTGCGACGACGCGCTCACCACGCGCTTCGCCATGAAGTCGCTGCTGGAGATTGCCGGCTACCCGGTGGTGACGGCGGCGGATGGGGAAGAGGCGTGGGGCGTGCTGGAGCGCTCGCCCTGCCAGCTGGTGGTGAGCGACTGGCAGATGCCCCGGCTGGACGGCGTCGGGCTGGCCCGGCGCATCAAGGCGCACCCGGTGCTGAGCCGCACGCCCATCATCCTCGTCACCTCGCTCGACAGCCCGGAAGACAGGGCCGCGGGCCTGGAGGCGGGCGCGGATGGCTACCTCGTCAAGCGCGAGGTGGAGCGCGGGAAGCTGCTGGAGCTGGTGCGCCAGCTGCTGCCCGCGTCCTGACGCGGGCGCACGTGCGTGGCACAGGCGCGCCGGGCCTGATCTGGCTCGGCGCGCGGGTGACGCGCTCACGGCTTCAGTGCGCAGCGAGTGACGCGGGCACGGTGTCATCGGCGGGCAGGTGCACCACCAGCTCGCCTCCGTCGTCCGTGGGCAGCGCCAGCCCGCCGCGCAGCCGCTGCGCCAGG
>JBKGHK010000163.1:0-16694 GCA_046520375.1 Pyxidicoccus sp. 3LFB2 | reverse complement strand
CGTCAGCGGCCCCAGCAGGCACAGCACCTCCAGGTCCGGCTTGGCCGCCTTGCGCGCCTGGGCCTCGTCCGGAAGCTCGCCCGGAAACAGGCCGCACGCTGCGCCCCGGGTGCGTCGCCCTGCGCGGGGAAGACGGCCAGGTGCAGGGCGTCATCCGCGACGATGTAGAGCCACGGCCCCACGCGCACCAGGCCACTGGCGGCGGACACGTGGGCGGGGCGCCCTGGCGCCTCCGGGGACTCCAGGGTGAGGGTGCGCCTGAGGGTGGTGCGAATCATGGCCGTGCCTCCCGCGAGCGGGACACACCGCCCCGCGCGTCAGAGCAGCGTACCGCGCAGAATCAGGCTGGCGACGGTGAAGTAGATGACCACGCCGCT
Source organism: Pyxidicoccus sp. 3LFB2 (assembly GCA_046520375.1). Taxonomy (GTDB): domain Bacteria; phylum Myxococcota; class Myxococcia; order Myxococcales; family Myxococcaceae; genus Myxococcus. The sequence continues at coordinate 16,317 of JBKGHK010000163.1, read as the reverse complement.
AACGTCCACCAGCGTGGCCACGAAGGGCGCGGACGCACTCGCGGGGTCGAACCCGAAGCGCCGCAGCACCAGCGGCAGCATGGAGCCCGCCAGCGTGCCGAACGTCACCACGCCCAGCACCGACAGCGCCACCGCGACGCCCAGCCGGAAGAAGTGCTCGCCGTACGCATCCGACACGGAGTGCCAGATGACGATGCGCAACAGGCCCACCAGGCCCAGCACCAGGCCCAGCACCACGCCCGACAGCGCCTCGCGCTTGGCCACACGCCACCAGTCCTTCAGCCGCATCTCCCCCAGCGCCAGCGCGCGGATGATGAGCGTGGACGTCTGGCTGCCGGAGTTGCCACCCGAGGAGATGATGAGCGGCACGAAGAGGCTCAGCACCACGGCGGCGGCGATTTCGTCCTCGAAGCTGCTCATGGCGGTGGCGGTGAGCATCTGCCCGAGGAAGAGCACCAGCAGCCAGCCGATGCGCTTCTTCAGCATGCCGAAGAAGCCCACCTCGAAGTAGGGCGCCTCGAGGGCCTCCATACCGCCGACCTTCTGGATGTCCTCGGTGGCCTCTTCCTGCACCACGTCGACGATGTCGTCGACCGTGACGATACCCTTCATCCGGTTCTGCTCGTCGAGCACCGGCAGGGCCATGAAGCCGTGCTCGCTGAAGAGCCGGCCCACCGCTTCCTGGTCCGTGTTCTCCGCCACGGTGATGATGTCGCGCTGCATGACGTCCGCCACCTTCTTGTCGGGGGCGGCCTGGAACAGCTGGCGCAGGGACAGCACGCCCAGCAGGTGCTGGCCGGCGTCGAGCGCGTACGCGTAATAGACGGTCTCCACCTTCTCGCGCGCCTGCTTGCGCAGGTAGCTGATGGCCTCGTCGATGCTCATGTCCGGCCGCACGCGCGCGAAGCGCGGGTTCATCAGACCGCCGGCGTCGTCCTCCGCGTAGGCCAGCAGGACGTTGACCTCGCGGCGGCTGGCATCGTCGAGCTGCGAGAGGATGGCATCCGCCTGCTCGGGCTCCACCGCCTGGACGAGGTCCGCCAGGTCGTCGGGCGGCAGCACCCGCACCCAGGTGCGGCGCTCGCCCGGGGGCAGGTGGAGGATGAGCTCGGCCTGGTCCCGGGCGGACAGGGCGATGAAGAAGTCGTCCGCCACTTCAGGGGGCAGCAGCCGGAAGCCCTCCAGGCGCTCGTCGATGGAGAGCACCGGCCAGACCTCGTGCAGGTCCTCCACGTCGAGCGCGGCGCTCTGGGGGCTTTCCATCATCGGCTCACCTCCGGCGGGTGGAGCGCTCGGTGCTCGCGGCGCGGCGGCCTCTCTACACCCGAGTGGTGGGCGCGGCGAGAGGCAGGCAAGCGACTTTCCACACTATTTCGTGCGGTCATCACCCGGAGCCCGGGCCCGCACCGTCCGTGTGGGCTCCAACGGCCCGTGCGCGGGGCACCCGGGTTGGCCCCGCGGGGAGGACGTCAGCGGGCGGGTCGCTCGTACACCACGGTGCTGCCGGTGTTCAGCCGGGTGTCCCCCTCCCAGTAGAAGCGGGGGGAGATGGTGCGCCGCTCGCGGGGCACGGTGGTGCCGGCGGGCAGCCGCTCCAGGCCCAGGGGGCTCTCGTCCGGATGGCCCACGGGCAGCACGGAGGCCGCGCCCACGTGGGTGCCCAGGCGGATGTCCGGGAGGGCGAAGCCCGGCCGGAGCGAAGTCGTGATGCCTTCCACCGACGCGTCCAGCACCAGGCTGCCCTGCTCGGCCAGCACCCCGCCCGAGAGCACCCAGCGGCGCAGCGTCTGGCCGGTGGCCTGGAAGGGCTCGCCCACGCGTGTCCACACCACGCCCTCCTCCAGGCCCACCGGCATGCCCGGCAGCGTCAGGCAGGGCGCGCTCGCGGGGACGAAGGCCCCGGTGGGGCCAAGCTGGTACGGGCAGGCCTGGCTGTTCGGCCGCTCCTTCATCCGCACCACCAGCACCCGGTCCGGGGCCAGGGCGTCGCGCACCAGCAGGCCCAGCACGCCATCGGTGCCCAGGGCCTGCTCGCTGCCCGACGTCCACACGGTGGCGCCGGCGGAGGCCAGCACGCCGGTGTCGGAGAAGGTGAAGCGGTGCAGGCGCTGGTCATCGAGCAGCCACAGCTCGTTCTCCGAGGCGAGCCGGCTCTGGACGACCCGCACCGGCGCCTGCGTGCCGAGCAGCAGGGAGCCGGTCAGCTCCAACTCGGTGCCCGTGTCCACGAAGCGCCGCACCCGGCCCTCGCCCACCACCCAGACGACGTTGCCCGAGACGGCCACGTCCGGAGGCAGGGACGAGGTGCCGAGCCGCACCTCACGGCCCGTCGGCTCGCGCAGGGCCACTCCGTCACACAGCCAGGTGCCCCGCGTGGTGCGGTCCAGCTGCGTGCAGCGGGGCAGCGGCAGGGTGGTGGCGGAGGGGCTCCCGCTCCAGTCCCCCGCCACATAGGCGCCCACCTGCCGGACGCTGCCCACGGGGGCAAAGGCGACGAGGACGTGGTGGCGGCCCGTGGTCCGGGGGGTGAAGCGGACGCTGGCCAGCGTCCCGTTCCGGTTCAGCTGCACTTCGGAGGGGATGACGTGGTTGCCCGGGTCGTACACCGTCGCGGTGGCGCTCTCCGGGACCTGGGACTCGTCGATGTCGCCACAGGCGAGCGTCTGGGCGGCGGGGACGTCGAGCGCCGCCTCCACACCCACCTGGAACGACTCCGGTGGGCCCATGGTGTTGATGACGATGGGCGCGTTGGCGCAGGGGGTGTCGGAGTCGCCCGAACAGCTGGAGAGGGCCAGCAGGGCTGACAACGCAAGCAGGGGGCGGGCAATCTTCATCGGGGGGAGGGCCGCCCCAGGCCCCTTCGGCCTTGGGGTGTGGGCGACCCTGTCCTTGTCATACCCCCATTTCCCCCGCCGGTCAGCCCCGGGGGCCGGAGGTGTCCGGGGTGTGGCGAAGCCCCCCGCCCCCGGGGCACCCGGCGAAGGGGAAATGCCCCGTGTCAGGCGCGGATTTTCCGGCGCGTCATTCCTCGCTGAAAGGAGCGGTGACCATGAACGCGGCGAACCTGATGAACCCCGAGTCCCTGAACGCTACCGGCATCGACGCGCCCGCGGGCCTGGCCTCCGCTCCCGCTCCCGCGCCGCGGGCCCCCGCTGCTGGCGGTGGACCGCCCGGAACCTCTTCGCCACGCCCCGTCACCTGACGAGGCGCGGTGAGCAGGGGCCGGGCTCCCAACAGGGGACCCGGCCCCTTCGCATTTCCGGGCTCACGCAGTCGTGGCCGAACGGTGAGGCACCTGAGCGCCACTCAGGAACACGCGGGTTCGACTCCCGCCGACTGCTTATCGGGATGTAGCTCAGCTTGGACAAGAGCGCGCGCTTGGGGTGCGCGAGGTCGCTGGTTCGAATCCAGTCATCCCGACTCGAAACACCTCCGCTTCATGGGGCCATGGCTCAAAGGGAGAGCACCCGGCTGGCTTCCGGGAGATGCGGGTTCGATTCCCGGTGGTTCCACTCGACTCAAGCGGACATGGGCGTGCAGAGCTCCACGAGCACTCCGTCGATGTCCCGCACGTAGGCCACCGTCTGTCCCCAGGGCTTCTGCCTGGGCGGCTGGGCGGGCCCGGCGCCGGCCTTCACCGCGCGCTCGTAGGCGGCCTGCACGTCCGGCGTGACGAGCGCCACCTCCACCGCGGCCGCGTCCTCCTTCACCCGGTTGGGGCGCACGGTGAGGCCGTTCTCCTTCGCCAGGCCCTCCACCGCGAAGGCCAGCGCCGTCGCGCCCGTCTCCATCTCCGCGTAGGTGTTGCTCTCGTGGAGGAAGCGGCGTTGCAGGCCGAAGGCCTTCTCGTAGAAGTCGACGGTGGCGGGCACGTCCTGCACGTAGAGGATGACGTAGCCGAGCTTCATGGGCGAGCACTCCGGGTAGGGGGTGAAGCAGCGTGAGGCGGTGTTCTCATGGTGGGCCCTGGCTGTCTTGAAGGAATCGGACAGGGCTCAGCGACTCACCCCGCGAGCGCGGTGGGGGTGACTCCCGCCAGCTCGCGGACCTCGCGCGACAGGTGGGCCTGGTCCGAGTACCCGCAGGCCAGCGCGACGGACGCCAGGTCCTCGTGCCCCCCCGAGCGCAGCAGCGACACGGCCCGCTGGAAGCGGAGCACCCGGGCGAGCAGCTTCGGCGGCACGCCGGCCTCGTCCAGCACGTCCCGATGCAGGGTGCGCTCACTCACGCCCAGCGTCCGTGCCAGCTCGGCCATGCGCACCTGTCCCGCGGAAGCCTGGAGCTGACTCAAGGCCCGCGCGGCGCGAGGACGCGGCGCGGCCTGGCAGGCGCCCCGACGCAGGGTGACGGTGTCCTGGAGGAGGGCCAGCGCGTGCGCCGGGGAGTCACAGTCCTCCAGCCGTCGCTGGAGCTCCGTGAAGTCCGGCGCGCAGTCCTGCACGGGGACGTTGAGTCCGCACAGCTCGCGAGGGCTCACACCGAGCAGCGGAAGCGCCCAGCCGGGCTTGAAGCGGACGCCGAAGCTCACCGCACCGGGCGTGACGTCGACGAGGGCGAAGCGCTCCATGGGGCCGACGACGACCAGTCTCGGGCCGGTCAGCCAGGTCGAGCGGCTCGTGGCGTGGAACTGGAAGATGAGGTCGGTGCAGCCGTCCGGCAGGATGCGGGTACTGAGCGTCCCGAGGCGCGAGTCACGGGGCGGGCCGGTGAAGCGCCAGAAGGCGTCCACCGCTTGCGCCAGTCCGGCGGGAGGTGCCCACTCCTCATAGCCCTTCATCACGCCTCCGGCCGTCATCGCGTCCTTGTACGAAAACCCCGGGCCCGCGTGCACGAAATCCCTCGCGTGTCAGGGATGGATTTTCCGGCGCGTCTTTCTTCGCTGAAAGGAGCGGTGACCATGAACACGGCGAACCTGACGGGCCCGATGAATTCCGAGAACCTGAACGACACTGTCAGCGGCATCGACGCGCTCGCGCTCGCTGGCCTGTTCACCGCTCTGGATGCCGCGATGCTGGGAGATATCGCTGGCGACAGTCCACCCGGACTCTGACCTTCCGCGCCCGTCTGACGACGAGGCACGAAGAGACCAGAGGCCGGGCTCCCAGAGGGGACCCGGCCTCTCGCTTTTTCCGGGTCAGACATGGGGTCGTAGCTCAGCGGGAGAGCGCTCGGTTCGCATCCGAGAGGTCCCGGGTTCAATCCCCGGCGGCTCCATTCAGCAGTCGCAGTCGCAGCACAACGCCGCGGTAGCCCAACTGGTAGAGGCGCTGCATTCAGAGTGCAGAGGTTGCGGGTTCGAATCCCGCTCGCGGCATGGCAGTCCGTTTTTTGTCCCGGGATGCGATTGGATCGCAGCACGGCCGTCTACCGTGTGAACAGGGTTCGATTCCCTGTCGGGGCGCTCTTCCTGGCGTCAGTCCTATTGCGAGAACGTGCTGATGATTCGGCACGTCTCGCACGCGACGCCGTACAGCATGCCCACGTCGGAGAAGAGGGCTTCCTCGTCCCGGACCTGACCGACGGCGTGCATGGGCTCCTGGCAGCGTGGGCACGGTGGCACCTCCGGGTACTCAACCCAGGAGGGTGCTCCGCCCAGCCGGTGGAGCCGCTCCCCGTCGCTCATCATGATGCCCCGCCAGGTGCGTCCGGGGACGAAGGCCACCGGCTGGGGCTCGGGAGGCTCCACGGTGCGGGGGTGCTGGGAGGTGCCGTCCGCTCCCATGCTCGACAGCGCTCCGTCCGGGGACAGCTCCACGTGGACCGTCCCGCCCATCGTGAGGCAGGTGAGGCACGTGGGCAGGCGCGCGGGCCAGGGCATTCCATACGCCGCGCTGTCTCCGTCGAGCTGGAGCGCGTCCACCAGTCCGGTCCCGCACTTCATGCAGGCTGCGTCGGGGATAGGGCTCCACAGGGTGCCATGGGCCACCGGCGCTTCCGGCAGCGCGTCATCATCGTCGTCGTCAGGGTCCTCCGGTAGCACCTCCAGGCAGGCCGGCGTGAAGTTGCGCGCGAGCGTCCCGGAGGTGTGCCGCACCACGTTCGCGCGGCGCAGCCAGGTCAGGGCTTCATGCTGGGCCACCGCATCGAGCGCCGCCACCCATGCCTCGAGCGCGCGCAGCGCCTCGTCACGTCCGGAGCGCGCGAGCGCCAGCGCCGCCGCGGCCACCGGGTCCGCCAGCCCCTGCTGCTCCCCTGGATGCCAGTCCGGCCTCAGCCAGGCCATGAGGTGGGCAATGGCCGCGGAAGGTGCATCCGTCCAGGCCAGTGACTCCAGCTCATGTTGATGGGACAGCTCACCCAGGTACGGGTGGAGGAGGGAAGGAGCCAGCTCGGTGAGGGCGGTGAACGCCTCCTCGAAGAGCCGCGACGTCTTCCGCAGCTTCATGACACCCGCTGCAAGACGCACGAGGTCCTCGGGGGAGAGCGTCGCGTAGTCCGACGGCTCCACCTCTTCACCCTCGAGGCCCAGCTCGTCGAGCAGCGCGACCTCCCGCTCGTAGGCGGCATCCGACGCGTCGTTCTCTTCCTCTATCTGCGTGAGCCGGTCCTTCTCCACGCGGCCGGAGCGGTTCAGCACCTTGGCGCGTACACCCTTGCCCAGCGGGTCCGGCTTCGTCTCCACCAGCCACACGGTCATCCCCGGCTCGGGGAAGAAGTCCGTGCAGGCCGACTTTCCGAAGCGCAGCTCGACACCCTGCACGGTCCGCAGCATGCCGACGCCGTCCATCTTGTCGTACGTGAGGATGAGGGCGTCGGTGGGGAGGGTGAGCGTGCTCATGGGGGGCGAGCGTAGGCCACGGAGGCTCCCGGATGAAACGGCCCCACTGTCAGGAACAGATGCGCCGCTCCGTCATTTCCCTCTGAAAGGAGCGGTGACCATGACCTCGATGACGCTGACCACGCTGAGCAACTCCAACCGTCGCGATGACCTCGTCCGTGGCTTCACCGTTCTGGCCGCGGACCCTGAGCCGGAGCCCGAGCTCGACTGGCTGGACGGAATCGCTTCCTTCCGTGACAGCCCACCCGGAGTCTGAGTCTCCGTGCCTCGTCATCCGACGAGGCGCGAGGAGACCAGGGGCCGGGCTCCCACGGAGGGGACCCGGCCTCTCGCATTTCCGGGTCACCGCAGCACCTTCATGCCCTGTTCGTCTATCGGCTCAGGACACCGCACTCTCAATGCGGAAAGACGGGTTCGACTCCCGTACGGGGCACTTCACGCGGTTGTTGTTTCAGGTCCTGTAGCTCAGTGGATGAGAGCGCTCGGGTGCGAACCGAGAGGCCGCAGGTTCGACTCCTGCCAGGGCCACATGTCTTGAATTGAGGTCCTGTAGCTCAGTGGATGAGAGCGCTCGGGTGCGAACCGAGAGGCCGCGGGTTCGACTCCTGCCAGGACCACTTGTCATGCACGCCGAGCCAGCTGGAGACGGCATCGGTCTGACGTACCGACTTCGCCGGGTTCGATCCCCGGGGCGTGCACTCCCGCGTTGGCCCCATTTCCGCGCGCAGCCCCTTCGCGGGGGCCGGCTGGAATGACGGTTCCTTCCGCGCGCAGCCCCTTCGCTAGGGCCGGCTGGAATGACGGTTCCTTCCGCGCGCTTGCCAGCAAGAAGGTGCGGTGGACCTGGCCCATGGGCCTGAGCCCCGGTGAGGTCGCTGGCTTCCGCGTCCTGGCTCAGTGCCGGGCGGGCTCGAGGGTGGAGACCTCGGCCGGGGGCACGGGGTCATGGATGAGCCGCAGTCCGAGGCGCCGAGGCGTTGCGTCCCGCCTTGCGCGGGAGCGGACCTGGGCGACGCCCCACCCGGCAAGGAGCGCCGTCTCGGCCACCGCGTCGAGGAGGTACACGGGTGAGATGCGCCGCTTCGCGGTGTAGATGACGTCCACGCCGTGAAGGCCGCCGCGGTGCCCGCGCCGAGCATGCGCACCTCCGGGCCCACGCGGCGACGCGCACCGGCGAAGAGCAGCGTGCCGCCGATGACGGTGACCAGGGCGCCTACCGTCTTCACGAGCCAGCCCTCGGGCTTGGGCCCTGTGACGGCCTCGAAGCTGCGCAGGTGGAGGATGGGCCACAGTCCCGTCACCACATCGAAGCCGCCCTGGAGCAGTGCCAGCCGCTCCGCCCAGTCCCGTTGCATGTCGTGGCCTCCCGTTGACCTGGGTAGAGAGTGGTCATCGGCACGCCGGCTGGAGTGCCGCAGCGGGGCGAGCGCCGGGCAGTGTGTGACGCCTGCCTGCCGGGCAGGGGACCTGTCATGGGGCTCCCTTCCTCTTCCCGCAGCACTGCCGCGAGCGCACGTTCACGGGATGACGTGGCCGCCGACACTGAGGCTTCTGGGCGGGGCTGTGCGCTCCCGGGCCCACGTTGGCGAAATGGGGCCCGTGCTCTGGCCGCTTCGACGGCTGTCCGTAACTGCATTGGCGCAGAGGAGCGCGGGGGGGCGGGTACCTCGGCGGCTTTTACGTCTGCCCGCACCTGCACTCTCCGGTGGAATGTGGCGGGTGCCTCGGCAACTGCTACGGCTGACAATCCCTGCGCTGGCTCGCGTTGGTGGACGGGGGAGGGTGCTTCGACAGGTTCTGCGCCTGCCTGCGGTTGCACTGGCGCACGTGAGCCGAAGAGCACGAGTGTCCTCGCCGCTGCTGCTTCAGCCTGGAGGTCTCCTGCTCGGACGCATGGCCCTCGCGGGCGCCGCGATTGCGTTCCTGGCAGCCCGGTTCCGCGCGCGACGCGTGCAGGTGCGGCGAGTGGAAGTGGCGGGATACACGGCGCACTGCCACGTGACGGGCGAAGGACCGGACTTCGTCGTGCTCGCAAGTCCGCTGGTGCGTGCCCGCACGTACTGGCCTCTCGTGTGGCAGCTCGCGCGCCATTTCCGGGTGACGGTGGTGGAGCTGCCGGGAAGCGGGAGGGCCTCTCCGGTGGAGCGCCCGTGGACCGTCCCGGAGTACGCCGCATGGACAGCGGAGCTGGTGCCCCGGCTGGTGGCCACGCGCCCGTGGCTGATGGGACACTCGGACAGCGGTGCCTTCGCGCTGCTCGTGGCGGCCTGGTGTCCGGACCGCGTGCGTGGGGTGGTGCTGGCGGACGCGGTGGGGGCACGGCGCAAGCGCTCCGTGCCGCGCGTGGTGACGGCGCGGCTGTTCGACGGGTTGCTGGAGCCCGGGCTGGACGTGCGCGCGTGGTGGCACATGCTGTCCAACGTGGTGAAACACCCGCGAAGCTTCATCCACCGGGTGCGGGAGTCCTCCCTCGTGGACGTGCTGGGGTTCGCGCCGTGGGTGTCTGTCCCCGCGCTGGTGGCGTGGGGAAGACACGACCACACCATGCCTCCCGATTGCGCGCGGCGGCTCGCGGGCCGGCTGCGCCATGCACGGCTGCATATCGGCGCCGGCAGTCACGACGCGCCCATCACCCGGCCCCGGACGTTTACCCGGGCCGTGCTCGACTTCACCCGCGCAGAGTCGGCCTCCCACGCGCAGGCAGCGGTGCCCTTTAGCCCGTGAGAGCAGACCGCGACGTCCCACTTCGCCCGAGGCCAGGCGGCACTCGCGAGAAGTGGCCCCGCCTACGTATCGACGCCGGGCATCCCACTTCGCCCGAGGCGCGGCGGCACTCACGAGACGTGGCCCCGCTGCGTATCGACGCCGGACGTCCCACTTCGCCCGAGGCAAGGCGGCACTCGCGTGAAGTGGCCCCTGTGCGTATCGGGCCCGGGAAGGGTCGCTGCCCGGGGAGTCATCGGCATCAGTGCAGCGGCTTCTCCGCCGTGACGATGCCGTCCGCGTCCGCGTAGAGGTGGTGGCCGGGCTTGAAGGTGACTCCGGCGAAGCGCACCTCCACATCGCGCTGGCCCTCGTTGCGCTTGCTGCTCTTGAGCGGATGGGTGCCCAGCGCCTTCACGCCAATGGCGGTGCGGCCCACCTCCTCCGCGTCGCGGATGCAGCCATTCACCACCACGCCGGCCCAGCCGTTCTTCTGCGCGAGCGCGGCCAGGATGTCTCCCACCAGCGCGCAGCGGCGGCTGCCTCCGCCATCCACCACCAGCACCCGGCCCTGTCCGGGCTCCTCCAGGGCCTTGCGCACGAGGGAGTTGTCCTCGGGCGCGCGCACCGTGCTGATGGGGCCGGAGAAGCTCCGGCGGCCGCCGTAGTCGAAGAAGCCGGGCTCGGCGATTTGAAACTGCGCGTCGCCCGCGTGTTCGTCACAGAGGTCGGCCGTCTTGAGGTCCTTGGAGTCACTCATGACGGCGAACCTGCTCAGGACTCCCGTGAAGACGCAACCTCCAGCGCGCGGAGGTCCTCCTCGCCGAGTCGCAACCTGAACGCACCGAGCAGGTCTCGCACCTGCTCTGGAGACGTCGCGCTCGCGATGGGGGAGACGACGGTGCGCTGGGCGCCGAGCCACGCGAGCGCCACCTGTGCGAGCGATGCGCCATGCAGCTTGGACACCTGGTCCATCGCTTCCAGCACGCCCCAGCCCCGGGCGTTGTCGTACTTCTTCAAGACTCCCGCCGCGCGAGGGGACGGAGGCGTCGGCTGGCCCTTGCGGTACTTGCCGGTGAGGAAGCCTGACGCGAGCCCGTAGTAGGGGACCACCGAGAGGCCCTCGCGCTCGCACAGCTCGCGCAGCGTGCTCTCGAAGGCGGGACGGGCGACCAGGTTGTATTCCGGCTGGAGCACCGTGTAGCGGGCGAGCCCTCCGCGCCGTGAGGCCTCCAGCGACTCGGCGAGCCGCTGCGGTGTGTGGTTGCTCGCGCCCAGTGCGCGCACCTTGCCGGCGCGCACGAGGGCGTCGAAGGCCGCCATCGTCTCCTCGGGGGGCGTCTTCGGGTCTTCGTAGTGCGCGTAGTACAGGTCGATGGTGTCCACCTGCAGCCGGCGCAGCGAGTCCTCGACGCTGCGCTGGATGTGCTCGCGGCCCAGGCCGGTGCCAATCTCCGTTTGCGAGCCCACCTTCGTGGCGATGACGACGCGGTCCCTCGCGCGGCGGGAGGTCAGCCACTTCCCCAGAATCGTCTCGGACTCGCCGCCCTTGTTGCCCGGCACCCAGCGCGAGTAGACGTCCGCGGTGTCGATGAAGTTGCCGCCGCCCTCGACGTACGCGTCGAGCACCGCGAACGAGGTGGGCTCATCGCAGGTCCACCCAAAGACGTTCCCGCCCAGGCACAGCGGCGAGACCTTCAGCCCGCTCGTCCCGAGCGCCTTGTGTGCTTCCACCGTCTTCTGCGTCATGCGCGTCTCCCTGCCAGGCGTGGTCAGTCCGGGATGCCCGGCCCCAACCACGGTTGCGAGCGAAAAGTAGATGGAGTGGGCGTGGCGGCGCCTCGCCTTCCCGGCGAGCAACCCGCGGAAGGAACCGTCATTCCGCTGATGGACGTTCCAGGCGCGGGAGCTGTCCAGGGGCGGACGGGAGGTTCACGCCGGCCTCGTTCCAGTTCCGCCATGCCGGCGCACAAGCGACACAGTGGCTCCCCGAGCGCGATGCCGCGCGAACTGGAGTCACCGGTCTCAGGAGGCCGTGGCCGGGCGCCGCTCGTGGAATGACGGTTCCTTCCGCCAACGGGTGCGCCGCCGGGCGGGCGGCGCGGTCTCACGCGTTTCTGATGGAACGAAGGTTCCTTCCGCAGGGGCCGCTCGGGTCGATGGTGGCTGCCGTTCCCAAGCCGCTTGGGCGGAATGACGGTTCCTTCCGCCTACGGGCGCGCCGCCTGTGTCTGGGCGTCCCGGGCCCGGCGGGCCTTGTCCAGCAGCTCCCAGGTCTGTGGCCGCTCCGCCAGCAGCGCGAGCCAGCCATCCACCTGCGCCTGCATCGCCGGGTCCACGCCCCGCAGCCTCTGCAGCACCGGAACCGCCCGGGCCAGCCCCAGTCGCGAGATGGACTCCAGCAGCGCACCTCGCACGCCCGCGTCCGGCTCCTCCGCGTAGCGCGCGGCGAGCGCGTCCAGGCTCCCCGCCAACTGGGACACCGGCGAAGTCCCCAGTGCCCGGGCCGCCGCCGCACGCACCTCCGCATGCTCCGAGGTCTGGAGCAGCTTGCGCACCTGCGCCACCGAGGCGCCATCCACCGCCTCGATGGACGTGGACGTGAGGAGCCCCGCCGCCGTGGCCGGATGCTCCGCCACTGTCGCCAGGGACACGGCCTTCTCCGCTACACCCCGGAAGCGGCCGAAGTTGCGTGCGGCCTCCTCGCGGAAGTTCTCCACCACCGCCTCGCGCACCGCGGGCGCGGGGTCCTTCACCCAGTCGGCGTACACATCGCGGCCCTTCAGCACCCGGTTTCCCAGCAGCTCCGTCGAGGGCTCGCCCGTCTGCGCCAGCGCGCGCACCAGGACTGCCCGCAGCGCCGCGTCCTGCTCCTGGCCCACCTGGTTCACCAGCCGCTCCAGCACCGCGGGCTTGCCGTCCAGCGAGTAGCGCAGCACCCACGCCTCGGCCACCAGCGCCAGCAGCTCCGGGTCGCGCTCGGACAGCAGCCGGGCCTGGTGCGTCGCCTCGGGCAGGGACTCCACCAACCCTCGCAGTTGCTCGCGCACGTAGCGCCGGTATGCCAGGGAGGCACGGCCCTTGCGGTACTCGTCCAGCAGTCCCGACAGCTCGCACGGCACCGCCTTCAGCGGTTCAGCATCCGGAGGCACCGTGCGCGCCACGACGGCCGCGTCCTGCCCCATCCCGCTGGAGGCGCCCGCCGTGCCCGCGTCGGGCTCCGCGCGGACTACCACTTCCGTGGACGCTCCCGTGTCGCGGCCCCACCGAAGCCAGCCCACCACCGCTGCCACCACGAGCACCACCGCCAGGAGTGCCCACCTCTGCTTCCCTTGCGTGTCCGCCATGGCGCTCAATCCACCGCCTCTTTCGGGCACCGCCGCTTCCCTCTCGTGTCCGCCATGGTGCTCAACTTCCCGCCCCGTCCGGGCACCGCCGCCGCTTCCTTCGCGTGTCCGCCATGGCGCCCAATCCCCGCCTCGTCCGGGCGCCGCTGTCGCTTACTCCCCGTGTCCGCCATGGCGCTCAATTCCCCGCCTCGTCCGGGCACCGCTGCCGCATCCGCTTGTTCAGCCACAGCCGGTCAAAGTCCGTGTGGCCCGCGTCGTAGAGCGCCTTGAAGTCAGCGAAGTCCTGCTCGAGGCGCCGGTCCTGCCGCGCGTACTCCTTCACCTGGGGCAGCGCCGCAGCGCCTCCGGCCCGCAGGGTGTAGCGGAGGAGGGCCCACCGCACGCACAGGGACTTCTCCGCACCGAACGCCTCGGCGAAGTGCTGGAGCACCGCGTCCGTGTCGCGCCCGCCGGACAGCACCAGCGCCGACATCTCCCGGACATCCGCATCCGGGTCCTCGCGCAGCAGCTTCGCCAATTGCCCCACGAGGGCGTCATCCAGGCGCGCCGCCGGGTACGTGCCCATCTCCACCGCGAGCGTGCGCACGTCCGCGTCACCCGAGCCTCGCGCGATGTCCAGCAACCTCGTCATGTACGGCGTCACCGTGCCCGCGGCCTTGAAGTCATTCTCCATCACCCGGCCCAGCGTGCGCGCCGCATGCAGGGCCACGCCCTTCACCCGCGCGTCCTGCTTCGCCAACGCCGCCAGCCGGTCCATCGCCGCTCCGTCCAGGCGCGGCTGCGTCTCCAGCGCCACCAGCGCCTGCACCCGGTGCTCCAGGTCTGAGTGTCCCTCCGCCATGCCGAAGAGCCGCTCCGCCACGCGCGCATCCTTCACCGCCTCCGAGCCGCGCATGCCCTGCAGCAGCACGGACAGCTCCGGCGCCACGGCGGCGTCCGCCCACGTGACGACCTGCAACGCGGCCCCCGCGTCCCTCCCGATGACCTCGGCGAGGCGCTCGGTGAGGAAGGTGAGCGCGGCCGAGTCGTTCTGCTCCAGGGCCTGACGGATGGCGGCGCGCACCCCGTCCAGGCCGTACACGGACTCGAAGTCCAGATACCCCGCCCGGCAGGTGAGGCGCGGCATGCGCTGCTCCCCCGCGAGGCCCGGGGGCGCGGGCTGCGCGCTCGCCATGCCGGCCACCAGGCAGGCCCACGTGCCCACCGCCCGCATCGTCCCCACGTGTTCCTCCTCCGGCGGAGGCTCCACGCCCGCGAGCCCTCCATCCCTCTGGCCAGCGCCCGCTGGAAGAGTCCAATCTAGTACGAATTACGGAGAAGACTGTTTCTTCCGCCACCGCCGTCAGGGTCCATAATCAGACGGCGGCGGCACTGAGAAGCGGTGGGCATGGGAGCGGGCGTGAGAGGGCGGAGGAGCCCACGTGTCACGTGTTATGGAACGCGCCATGAACCACGCTCACAGTCAGGCCCTCTTCGCCCGCGCGCAGGCGCGCATCCCGGGTGGAGTGAACTCTCCGGTGCGCGCCTTCCGCGGGGTGGGTGGAGACCCCGTGTTCTTCCGTGAGGGCGCTGGCGCCTGGCTCACGGATGTGGACGGCAACCGCTACGTCGACCTCGTGGGAAGCTGGGGTCCGCTCATCCTCGGCCACGCGTACCCGCCCATCATCGACGCCGTCGTCGACGCGGCGAAGCGCGGCACCTCCTACGGCGCGCCCACCCCGGGCGAGGTGGAGTTCGCCGAGCTCATCTGCGCCACCATGCCGGCGGTGGAGATGGTGCGCCTGGTCTCCAGCGGCACCGAGGCCACCGTGGCCGCCATCCGCGTCGCGCGCGGCTTCACCGGCCGCGACTTCATCCTCAAGTTCGAGGGCTGCTTCCACGGCGCCGGAGACCCGTTCCTCGTGAAGGCGGGCAGCGGCGTGGAGACGCTGGGCCTGCCGGACTCGCCGGGCGTGCCGCAGGCGCTGGCGAAGCTCACCCTCACCGCGCCCTTCAATGACCTGGCCGCCGTGGAGCGCATCTTCGCGGAGAAGGGCAAGGACATCGCCTGCGCCATCATCGAGCCCGTGGTGGGCAACATGGGTGTGCTGGTGCCGAAGCCGGGCTACCTCGAAGGGCTGCAGGCGCTCTGCCAGAAGCACGGCGTGCTCTTCGTCATGGACGAGGTGATGACGGGCTTCCGGCTCGCGCGCGGCGGAGCGCAGGAGCTGTACGGGCTGAAGCCGGACCTGACCACCCTGGCCAAGGTGATTGGCGGCGGCATGCCGCTGGGCGCGTACGGTGGCCGCGCGGACATCATGTCGAAGGTGGCGCCCGCGGGGCCGGTGTACCAGTCCGGCACGCTGTCCGGGAACCCGGTGGCGGTGGCCGCGGGCATGGCATGCCTCAAGGCGCTGGCGGCGCCAGGCACGTACAAGCGGCTGGAGGAGGTGAGCCGCATGCTCGCGGAAGGCTTCGCCGCCGAGGCGAAGTCCGCGGAGGTGCCCGTCACCATCAACCGCGTGGGCAGCATGCTCACCGTGTTCTTCACCCCTGAGCCCGTCTACGACTACCCCACCGCGAAGAAGGCGGACACGGCGCGCTTCGGGCGCTTCTTCCACGCCATGCTGAACGAGGGCGTCTACCTGCCGCCGAGCCAGTTCGAGGCGGCGTTCGTTTCGCTGGCCATTGGCGAGCCGGAAGTCGCGCACGTGCTCGCGGCGGCGAGAAAGGCCTTCCGCTCGCTTGGCAAGGCCGGTTGAGCCGGAGCCCCTCGAGGGGCCCCTCCGCTTCGGTCCCTATACCCTCGTGCGCCGCATTGGCGCCGGGGGCATGGGCGAGGTGTTCCTCGCACGCGAGGAGACGCAGCGCCGCGCGTGCGTGGTGAAGAAGGTCCTCCCGCAGCTCATGGCGGACCCGAAGTTCGTCGGCCGCTTCCGCGACGAGGCTCGCGTGGTGGTGCGGCTGCATCACCCCAACATCGCCCGCGTGTACGCCATGGGCGAGGTGGACGGGCAGCTCTACCTGTCCATGGAGTACGTGCAGGGCAAGACGCTCAGCCGACTCGCATACCGGCTGCGGCAGCTCGGCAGGACGATACCGCTGGGCGTCCTGCTGCACCTGGCCCAGCGGCTGTGCGAGGGGCTCGCCTACGCGCACGACGCGAAGGACGAGGAGGGCCACCCGCTGCACCTGGTGCACCGGGACCTCTCCCCCGCCAACGTGTGCCTCAGCTACGCGGGCGAGGTGAAGATCATCGACTTCGGCGCGGCGCAGTCCACGCTGAAGGAGCAGCAGACGGCGCCGCGCGTGGTGATTGGCAACCTGACGTACATGGCGCCGGAGCAGGCCCGGAAGCGCTTCGTGGACCGGCGCGCGGACGTGTACGCGGCGGGCGCGCTGCTGTGGGAGCTCGTCGCGTGGCGGCCCCTGGCGCAGCGCGGAGACCCGGTGGGAAACGGCCGAGCAGGTCTTGGGGCGAAGAGGTGCATGTAACCTGTAGCGACA
>JBKGHK010001639.1:0-650 GCA_046520375.1 Pyxidicoccus sp. 3LFB2 | reverse complement strand
ACCTCGAAGGGGCCCACCGCGAAGGCCACGAGGTACGAGGGCAGCGGCTGCGTGGGCTGGAAGCGCACCGTCTTCCAGCCGTCCGGGCCGCGCTCCTCGGCCTGCACGGGCGAGTTGGAGAAGGCGCTGTCCTCCGCGCGCACGCGCAGGGTGAGCTGCCACGGAATCTTGGCGGAGGGCTCGTCGAAGCAGGGGAAGGCGCGCCGCGCGTACAGCGCCTCGAACTGCGTCATCGCGTACCAGCGCCCGTCCTCCTGCTCGCGGAAGATGCCGGAGCCCTCCTGCGCCAGCGCGCGGCCGGTGTACTCCACGTGCAGCGTGGCGGTGCCGGGGCCCACCGGCTCATCCGGGATGAAGGCGAGGACGTCGCCCATGGCCAGCGCGGCCACCGGCACGCGCCGGCCCTCCACCACGAGGGTGGCGGCCTCCACGGACAGCTCCTCGCCATGGAGCCACAGCTCCCGCGTCGGCTCCGTCAGCGACAGCTCCAGGTCCGTCGTGCCGCGGAACGCCTCCTGCCGAGGGTCCAGCTCCAGCGTCACTGACTGGCGCGTCGGCCGCGCACGCGAGTCCAGCCGGAGGCCCGGAGGCACGAGGATGCGAGGGCCTTCCTCCGCGAGCGAGGCCCCCCGCGTCGAGGGCACCGGCGC
>JBKGHK010001638.1:0-652 GCA_046520375.1 Pyxidicoccus sp. 3LFB2 | reverse complement strand
GGCGCCTCGGAGGGCAGCGCCAGCCGGCCGCCCACCCGGAAGCGCAGCAGCACCAGCGAGCCCAGCAGCAGCATCAGCGCGGTGAGAGGCAGGGCCAGCGTCATCCACTGCGCGAAGGACACCCCGTGAGTACGCGCTGGCGGCGGACACCGCGAGGGCATTGGGGCCGCTGCCCACCGGCGTGGCCATGCCGCCAAAGTTGGCGCCCAGCGCCACGCCCAGGAGCAGCGCGGGTCGCAGCGGCGCCCCCGGGGCGGTGGCCTGGAGGATGGGCCGCAGCGCCGCGAGCATCATCGCCGCCGCGGCCACGTTGGACATCCACATGGACAGGAAGGCCACGCCGGCCATGACCAGCAGGAGCAGCAGCCGGGGTCGCCCGTGCGACAGCCGCACCACGTGCCGGGCCACCGCGGAGTCCAGCCCGTGCCGCATGGCCGCCACCTCCAGCGTGAAGCCGCCGAGGAAGAGGGCCAGCACCGGGTCCATGCCCCACGTCAGCACCGCGGGCAGGCGGTAGTCGGCGGCCAGCGGTCCCATCAACACCGGCGTGGCACCCATCAGCAGCAGGGTGGGGACGAAGGGCGGCACCGCCTCCGTGAGCCACAGCACCAGGCACGCCCCGGCAATCAGCACCGCGCGCGAGGCGACGACG
>JBKGHK010001637.1:0-653 GCA_046520375.1 Pyxidicoccus sp. 3LFB2 | reverse complement strand
GCGGGCCGGAGCTGCAGAGCTGGGCCGCGCCCCCGGCGCGCTGCGCTCGCTGGCCATGCGCGCCGCGGGAGAGCTGCTGTCCGCCAACGCGCGCGAGCGTCCGCTGTGCCTCATCATCGACGACGCGCACTTCGCCGAGGAGACGGCGCTGGACGCGCTGGAGTACGCCTGCCTCGCCGAGGCCAGCGTCCCGCTGTGGGTGTGCGTGCTGGCGCGTCCGGGCTTCGAGAAGAGCCGCCCCACCTGGGGCACCCGTGCGGCCCGGCAGGCCACGCTGTCCCTGCCCCCGCTGCCCGCCACCCAGGCCCAGCAGCTGTGCCGCATGCTGCTCAAGCCCGTGGAGAACGTCCCCGCGCAGGCGGTGGAGCGGATTGTGGAGCGCGCCCAGCACGTGCCCCTCTACGTGGTGGAGCTGGTGCGCGGCCTCAAGCGCCAGGGGCTGGTGCGCCAGCGTGCGCCGGGCGGCAGCTGGTACCTCGTCACCGACGGGCTGGAGAAGGTGCCCGAGCTGCGCCTCATGGAGTGGCTGGCGGACCGCGAATTGGGCGCGCTGCCCGCGTCGCTGGCGGCGCACGCGCGGCTGTGCGCGCTCCTGGGCACCGACTTCACCGCCGCCACCGCCGAGGGCGTGGTGCGGGAGCTGGAGCGCGACG
>JBKGHK010001636.1:0-655 GCA_046520375.1 Pyxidicoccus sp. 3LFB2 | reverse complement strand
CCTGCGGCGCGCGGCCGTGGCGCTGGGCATGGACCCGGTGACGCTGGGCCGCAAGGCCCGGCGCACGGGCTGTGGAAGGCGGACTGACGGCAGCCTTCAGTGGCTGCGCACCCACTGGAGCATGGGCTGCCAGACGCGCTCGCGCGCGTCGTCCGCGAGGAACAGGTCCGCGTGCCCGTAGTCCAGCGCGCGGGCCGACTCGGGCAGCGTGCGGGCAATCTGCACGGTGACGTCCTGGCTGCCCAGCAGCGTGAGGCTGTGCACGCCATAGCGGCCCACGCCCCCCGCGGCGCCCACGTACAGCACCGGCACCTTCACCCGGTGCAGGTTGTCGTCATAGGGCACGTCCAGGCCGCACGCCCACGCGTCCGACTCCACCACCTCGTTGAGGCTCTGGTAGGGCGCGGCGCGCTGCAGGTACTCGTAGAGGTAGGCCTCGCGGGTGAAGACCAGCGCGTCCGGCAGGCCCCTGGCGTCCGGCACGCCGGCAAACAGGTGGTAGCCCGGGGACAGGCCCTTGAGCGGCGCCAGCAGCGCGCCGGTGGCCGCCGCGGAGACGATGGCCGCCTTGCGGTTGGTGGGCACGCCGGTGCCCGGGCCGAACACGTCCGGCGGCAGCAGCGGGGAGGGCGCGTTCGGCGCCGTCTCGGCGTAG
>JBKGHK010001635.1:0-656 GCA_046520375.1 Pyxidicoccus sp. 3LFB2 | reverse complement strand
CGGGTCGCGGCGGAGGCCGCGGAGGCCCAGGCCCGGCTCCAAGAGGAGGAACAGCTTCGCATCCAGGCGGAGGCCGAAGCCACGGAGGCTCAGGCCCGACTCCAAGAGGAGGCACAGCTTCGCTCCCGGGCCGAGGCGGCATCGGCCGAGCTTCAGGCGCGACTCCAGGAGGAGGCGCAGCTTCGCTCCCGGACGGAGGCCGCATCGGCGGAGGTCCAGGCGCGGCTTCAGCAGGAGGCCCAGCTTCGTGCCCTCGCGGAGTCCGCTTCGGCCGAGCTTCAGGCGCAGCTCCAGAAGGAGGCCGCGCAGGGCTCACGTGCGGAAGCGGCCTTCCTGGAGGCGCAGGCCCGGCTGGAGGCCGAGGCGCAGCAGCGCTCGCGGCTGGAGTCGGCGCTTCTAGAGGAGGAGACGCAGCGGTCCGGGCGGAGGCTTCGCTGGTCGAGGCTCGGGAAGAGCTGGTCTCTCCGCGAACGGCTGGAGGCCCGGTCCCAGGCGCCCTGACGGAAGTGCGGGAGGCCCTGGCCACCGAGCGCAGCAGCGTGAGCGGGTCGAGGCCGAGCTCACCGCGCATGCGGGAGCGCGCCTTTGGCGCCGATGTAGGTCGTCACCCGCCTCCAGGCCGAGGCGACGGTCCGAGCGGCGAGGGCCGTGTCCGT
>JBKGHK010001634.1:0-657 GCA_046520375.1 Pyxidicoccus sp. 3LFB2 | reverse complement strand
TCCGGCGCCCCGACGGACAGGGCACTCTTCACGAGCACGAGGGCCAGCGCGGCCACGCCCGCATGCGGCACCGCATGGTAGAGCCGCCCGTGGCTCGCGTTCTCCAGCCACCGGCCCCAGCGCGGGGCCGAAGCGCCGGGTCGCCAGCGCGAGCCCCCACAGCGCGAGGCCGATGAGCGGCAGGCGCCACGCGGACACGTCGGGGCGGCAGCGGCCGGCCCGCGCGGTTGAGGACGGCGGTGAGGGCGATGAGGCCTCCCCCCACGGCCAGCGTCACCACCGAGCCACGCAGGCGCCAGGCAACGAAGCCTCGCGACACGAAGGCCACCAGCGCGGTGGCCGTGAGCAGCGCTCCGGTGAGCAACACCTGGGGCCGCTCGGCGTCGTTCGGCGCGGGCAGCCAGCTCACCAGGGCAAGCGTGGCGAGCACGACCTGCGCGAACACGGCGCCGGAGAAGCCGTCCGTGAAGAGGTTGAGGCCTCGCGCACCGAAAGGCAGCGGGATGACGTCGAACAGCTTCCGCCCGGGGGCAATGGCCGCTCCTTCTTCCGCGGGCTCCGCCGGATTGGGACGTCGAAGCGCCGCGAAGGCCGCGAAGCCGAGGCCCACGGACGCCGAGACGAGCGCGGCCTGCGCCGAGCCCGGGTCGTCGACGG
>JBKGHK010001633.1:0-658 GCA_046520375.1 Pyxidicoccus sp. 3LFB2 | reverse complement strand
CCGGGTGGCCCGCGCCCGCTCCTTCTTCTTCCCGGAGCTGTCTGCGACGGGCACCTACACGCGGCGCTCCAACCAGACGACCCGGGAGGTGGGCGGCGAGCAGGTGGTCCTCCAGCGCTACAACGCCTTCGGCGCCAACATCACGGCGCGCGCCACCCTCTTCGACGCCCGAGGCTTTCCCCTGTACCGGGCCGCGCGGTTGGAAGGAGAGGCCTCCGAGCTGGACGCGGTCGAGGCCCGCCGCCAGGTGTCCTTCGAGGCCGCCAACGCCTTCCTCGCCTCGCTCGCCGACCAGCAGGTCTTCCAGGCGGCCGAGCAGCGCCTCGCCTTCGCGCGGCAGGCGCTCGAGGACGCCCGGGCGCGCGCCCAGGCCGGCCTGGCGAGCACCAACGACGTGACGCGCGCGGAGCTGGAGGTCGCCAGCGCGCAGGTGCAGTTCACCAACGCGCGCAACACCGCGCAGACCAGCCGCCTGGAGCTGGGTTACCTGCTGGTGGAGCCCGTCGAGGGCGCCCTGGCCCCGCCGGACGCGCTGCTGACGGACGCCTCCCGGCCGCTGACCGGGTACGAGGCGCTGGCGCAGGGCGCGGCGGAGCGGCGGCCGGACATCCTCTCCTCGCGGCTGCGCGTGGAGTCGCTGGAGGCCAACGCGCTGGAG
>JBKGHK010001632.1:0-661 GCA_046520375.1 Pyxidicoccus sp. 3LFB2 | reverse complement strand
GCGCTCGTCACCACCATCGCGCGGGGCAGTGGGCGACAGGGCGTAGGGCCACGGCCCCCAGGTTCAGCGGCCCGCTCCCAGACGCGCTTGCCCCCGGGAGTCCACGGCACTGCAGGACGCCCTCGCGCTCGCGCTCCCCGGCGAGGAACACGCGTGAGCCCACCGGCAGCGGCACGCAGGGGTGGGTGAGGCCCGGCTCGTGCGTCCACACGGCCTCGCCGGTGTGCGCGTCCGCGAGCAGCACCGCCCAGTGCGAGCCCCGGCCGAGCATGGACAGGAAGCGCCGGCCCCACGGCACCGGCGGGCAGTGGAAGGGCATGGGCGCCCGCATCCGGTAGCGCACCTGGCCGTCTTCCAAATCCAGTCCGTAGAGGTAGCCCGAGTCGGTGCCCACCAGCGCCCGGTGCCCTTGCGTGGACAGCCAGCTGCGCTGGGTGCGCGGGGGCGCGAGGCGCCACACCTCGCGGCCGGTGGCCTCGGCGAAGGCGACGACGGTGCGGTCCTCGGAGAGGGTGAGCAAGAGCCCGTCCTTGCGCAGCAGCAGGGGGCCCAGGGGGATGCCGTCGTGGTCATGCAGCCAGCGCGCGCCCGCGCCCCGGCCGGTGAAGCCGTAGACGCGCGTCATGTCCGCCGCCAGCCGCGTGCCCGTCCGCGGACGCCC
>JBKGHK010001631.1:0-664 GCA_046520375.1 Pyxidicoccus sp. 3LFB2 | reverse complement strand
CGAGCCCTCCGCCACCGAAGGCGCCGCGTCGGATGCGGGGGCTGCCTCCGCCGCGGTCAACGCTTCTTCCGGCGTGGGCCCGGGCGAGCCTGGAGTCACGCCGGGGACTTCCCCCAGGTACGGGGGCGCTGTCGACGGGCGCCCCTTCCTCCTCCGACGGTGGCGCGGACGGGCAGGCCCTCGGAGACTCCGCGCGCGGCGCCTCGGACCGCCTGCTCGCCGCGTGGCAGCGCACCGACCGCTCCGCGAGCGAGGATGGCGGCGTGGCTTCCAGCGCGTCGGTGCCCCGTCCGGTGCAGGACCTCGGCGCGCTCCTCGCCCCTGACGCGAATGTGGCGCTCATCGTGGCCTCCATGCTTCCGGGAGGCGATGGCTCGCGAGACGAGGGGCCCGCGCTCGCCAATGATCCAGCCCTGAGCGCCATCCCCGGGCCGGAGCCCCGCAGGGACCCGGAAGCGGAGCCGGCCCCGGAGCCCCTCGCCGCCGAGCAGCTCGTCGTCATCCCGGACCGGAAGAACCCGGGCGAGGAGCTGGTGCTCGGCCCGGATGGGGAGCCGCTGGAGGACACGGGGCTGGTGCTCGACGACATCGACCCGTCGCTGGACCCGGAGGAGTTCGAGCCGGGCCTGGAGACGGCCAGCGGCGCGGACGCGGGCACGGCGCC
>JBKGHK010001630.1:0-666 GCA_046520375.1 Pyxidicoccus sp. 3LFB2 | reverse complement strand
CGCTCGCGCCACCAGGCCTGGAGCGCCTCGCCGGGAGCGCCCGTGTACCGGGACTCCATGGCCTGGAGGACGGTGGGGCCCGGGGGCGGAGGCGGCGGCAGCGCGGCGGGCGTGCCGTGGACGTCGGCGGTGTAGAGCGTGCCCAGCTCCTCGGCCAGCACCTCCAGCGACCAGAAGTCGGTGACCAGGTGGTGCAGGACGAGCAGCAGCACGGGCCCACCCGGCGCGCCGGTGAACAGGCGCACGCGCCCCAGGGGCCCCCGCTCCAAATCAAAGGGGCGATGGGCCTCCGCGTCGAGCCGCTCGCGCAGGGACTCGGCGGAGAAGGTGGAGGCGTCCTCCAGCTCCAGCGCGGGTGCGGACGCCGCGGGCCGAAGCACCGGCTCACCGCGCTCCTCGGGGAACGCCGAGGCCAGGGCCGGGTGGCGGACGACGAGCGCGGAGAACGCGCGAGCGAGCACGGCGGTGTCGACCGCCGAGGTGAAGCGCACCGCGCGGGCCACGTGGTACGCGGTGCTCCCGGGGGCCATGCGCTGGAGGAACCAGAGCGCGCGCTGCCCGTCGGAGATGAACGTGGCGCCGCTCGCGGGCGTGGCGCCGTCCCGGGCCCTCCGTGTGCACGGAAGCCCCCGCGAGCTTCTGCTCCACCCACGCCGTGATCGCGAG
>JBKGHK010000162.1:0-16805 GCA_046520375.1 Pyxidicoccus sp. 3LFB2 | reverse complement strand
GGCTGCTGCATCGTGCTCGTGCGCCGAGCTGGCCGGAGGTTATGAAACGACCTCTTAGCCACGCACGAGCAGGCCAGGGCGGCGCTCTTCGAGTACATCGAGGTCGTCTACAACCGGAAGCGGCAGCACTCTTCGCTGGGCTACCTCAGGCCAGTAGACTTTGAGCTTGCCACCCAACCCCGTGAGTCGGCAACATAACCCTACTGCCCACGTAACCAGGGCAAGCTCACGAGGCACTGGCAGAAGGGGTAGCGGCCCTTCCTCTTGACTGCCAGCAGCCTAGCGAACAGGCGCCAGCTGCAGGGCTCTCTTCATAGGCGCATCGTCAGACCCGCTCATCAAAATCCGTAAGAAGGCCGGCAAGCGAGGGCACTCCATCGAACGAAGAACACCACCAAATGCCCCGGGCTGATTGCTAGTACGAAGTAAAGAGCCCATCGTCACGGAATGGAGGGGTTCTGCGTCCGTTGAGAAAGCGAAGTGCAGGAGCTCCGGCACATTTTCAACCGAGGGACTCAGTCCATTCGAAGGGGGCGAAGGATGGAAAGAGTGACGCAACTCAAATCAGTAACCGCAGGAAAATCCTAAAGGGCCGCCGACAATCACTGGGGATTCCCCTGTAATACCGGCCGCTTACAGACTTTCCTTGCCGCTGAAATTTTACACGCGAATCAAAACTTCCCTGCGCTATAAAAGCCGTGGTACTCAAGAAACTTTTGCTGCCACGTCTCTCGAATGGAATCAGCCATTCAGCATAAGACGCATCTCTCCGAGCTTGCAGGCTATCTCGCGGAGAACAGGGACATCAGGGAGAACGCACAATGAAGACTGCGCTCAAGTTCACCCGCTCGCAGAACGACGTCCCAAGCATCCTGAATACCCTTCGTGGGCCTCTTCCGACCGCCACTTCCGAGCAACTGGAGGCGGAGCTCATCGCCATGAGTCCTCGAGAGGTGATGAAGCACGTAAAGCTGCCAGCCGAGGAGTCGGCTTACCTCCTCGCCGCAATCTCTCCTGTTCTCGCAGGCTGGCAGCGACGCAAGGCGGAGGGGTCTGGCCTGGTGCTGCAGTCGCTTATCGATTTCACTGCGTCCGGCTTGCCCGTAATGGTCCGTGTTGCGGCTACCGATGCAATGGGTCAGACGGAGAGCCAGCACCCCGTGCTGCTCAAGCAGTTGCGCAAGCTTCTGGGTGATAATGACCCAGGGGTCCGCGCATCCGCACAGGATGCACTGGACAACCTAGGGGTCGAACCAGAGTAGAAGGCAGGGCACGACCTGCTATAAGCATTTGCCTAACTCGTCAGCTAGGCAGGTCGTGCTTTGCCCTTCTTGCGAATGGTTCGAAGATCGCACTGGTCGCAGCTCCTCTCTGAAGGTCCAAGCATGGCGGCCTATGAGGCCGCTGAGCAGGACTTCGAGCCCAGCGGGGCGTCCGTCTCCGTCTTCGCCGTCACCAGCGATCAAGAACGGCTCGAAACGGCGGTGGCGCTGTGCGACATCTCGCCCCGTTGGCCCAAGGACTTCGACTTCGTCGAATTCGACGAGCAGGACCTTGCCGCGGTGGGAGCCGTGTCACCGGTTTCCTCCGAGGGTGAAACCCGTTGCGGGCTCGTCAACCGTCGTCACTTCGACGTTCTCCTCAACGGTGAGCAGCGCCGCCAACTCATCGAGCGCATCGCTGAAAAGCTGAAGGCGGCCGGGCAGCCCACGGTCCCTCGCTACAGGCGCAAGGACATCGAGAAGGCCGTCGCGGCCTCCAAGTACGCTTGGCTCTCGCCCAATAGCCCGCTTCGGGCGTCCGCCTAGCCCTTCCGCGGGCGCGTCCTGGCGCATCTCTTCGGCGCCTCACCAAGTGCGGCCCCCAGTCCTACGGCGCTCCCCTTCGAGCCTCCGGGGCATTGCCGCCAACTCTTACCGACCAGGGCGAATGGGTTGGGAAGTTGGCTTGTCGGACCCAGCGGGTATGGAGCGGAGGCCCCTGCACTCTTTCGGTGCTGCGGCCACGCGGAGTCCCGCCATGAACAACGACCAGCTCTATGACCTGTACCTGAACATCCTCGCTCGGGTCCGGGCGGGCGTTTCCCTCAAGGAAGCTGACCTCCAGACCGTCCAAAACAAGCCCAACGGCAGCGGCCGTGAGTACGTCGACTTCACCGGGCGCGCGGCGGTGGCATTGGCCATGGGCGTCGACATGGGCAAAATCGGGGGCCTTTACTCGAAGGCGGATTTCATTTCGCAGCTCGACCACCTGTACGGCTCCTCTGGCCGGTAGGCACCAACGCTCCCAGACAGCACAGGGCGCTGTTGAGCTCCCGCATGCTGCGGCGCCCTTGTCCCAAGCCCATGGGCCCTTTGCGGTTCCACCTTCCGAGAAGACAATGAGCCGTACCCTTGAAGTCCTACTGGGTGAACTGCGCGTCCCCACCGCCCACGCTGTTCGCATCGGCCGCGTCTCCGCCGGGCGTTCCACCGTGTTGGAGGTGGCGCGGGCGCGAGCGCGCGAGCGAGCCGTGAACCCGAAGTGGTACGCGGGCGCCGCTCGCGTGAAGATGGTCATCGACCGGAACGAGTACGTTGCCCTCCGCGATGCAGGCGCTGTGGAGGGCTAACCCTCCTGGAGCGGCGGGGTAACACAGGGGCCCAGTGCTTCCTTCTCCGCAGGGGGCGCTACCGGAACGCTCGGCGCCGGCGCGAGGCTGGGGCTGCTCTGCGGCGAGTGGTGCCACTCGTGCACGACAGAGACAAGCTTCGCCACTCCCGCGAGGGCGCTGATGACCACGGCGAAGCGCCTCAACCAGCGCCAGAAATGTGGGGGCCCTAGGCGGGGGAGAAGTCGCTGCATGTGTCGGCTCCTGCTCTGCGCCAGGTTCATCCGGGCGACCGAGACAGGTAGGGACAGCCCTCCAAACACGCCAAGGGAGGAATAAGAACCTCATCAATTCCGAGCGTTTACGAAAATCCCCGGGAAACTCCCGCGTTAATACCCATGTGAGCTGGCATGCCACCTGCTCTACGCCGTCCGCATGGACATGACTCAGCGGGTGGTGCTGGCGAAGCGCCTGGAGGCGGTTGACGTGGAGTTGCAGGCGGCGGTGGCGGGGCTGGACCGCAGTCCCGCCAGCCGGACGCACCTGGCGCGGGCCCGGGGCGCGTACCGCGAGGCCGAAGCCCCGGCGCTTGGGGTCCTCAGCGTCCGGGCCATGGCGCGAGAGGCACCGGCTAGCCGTCCGCAGGCGGCGTAGTGCATGCCTCCGGGGCCTCCATCGACGAGACCCCCTGCGACTGCTCAGCGGCGCAGCTCGGCGGCACCTGGTGGTGCTGCCGCTCCTCCACGAAGGCGGCCACCTGCGTTGCTCCGCCGAGGATACCGAAGAGCACCGCCAGTCGCGTCACCCACCGCCAGAGCCTGCGCGGCGTGAAGCTCTTGGGGGGTTGCTGCCTCATGGAGCCTGAGTTGCCGGCTCCTGCCACTCCGTTCAACGTGTTCATGCGAATTCCCCTTTCATTTAGGAGAGCACTCCCGTGGCTCTCCTATGTCTTGAATCATGCAGCGGCCTTCCGAGGTCCCTTCTCAAAGGGCACCAGCGGCATTTCCCACCAGCATCTCCATCATCCCGCGCAACGACGGTGCTGCGACGCGGCTCACGGGCGCTCTACAGGAAGGGTTACGTCCGTCAGGCGCCGCTCCGTCCTACTGGGGGTTAATCCCGGCGCCGGAGCGGCCACTGCGGCGTGTGACAGCAGCCGCGGCTTTCCACGCGCGTGGAAAGTGTCGAGGCGCCGGTGAGCGAGCGCCCTTTCCGCGCGCGCGGAAAGGGCCCTTCAGCTCACGCATCTCCGTCCACGGCGCCATGCCGGCGGAGGAGCTCGTACGCCTCCAAGCTGATGGCGGCCTCGAATGCCGGCAATCCGCCCGGCACCTCACCGCGCGCAGCGGAGTCGCTCGGGCGCGCCACCAGCTTGTTCATTAGGAAGGGTGATTACCGGGACGGTTGCTGCGATCCTCTTGTTCATTAGGAAGGGTGATCAACTAGACGGGTCGCTCCGGTCCTACTGGGCGGGTTACTTCGCCAGAGGGCAGAGGCCTGAGATGCGCAGGGCTCCGCGCACACCTGCGTTTCCCGCGTGCGGAAAGCGGGTGGCGGTTGGGCGACGCGGTGGAGCCCCGAGAAAGCCCGCAGGAAATTCTCCGGAAATTCGGCCCGTGGACGCCGCCCCTTCTCTCCACCAGCGCACTGGTGAGCCAGGAGAGTTCCATGTCCAAGACGACGAGGCAGAAGCAGGAGCAGGAGTTCATCAAGGAGCTGCGCGAGCGGCGCGCCTTCGTAGAAGGTGTGCGGGCGCTGACGAGCCGGGCGGAGGCCTTGGCGTTCGCCGCGAAAGGGCCGCGCCAGGCGGAGCCCGGCGGCCAGCTCTACACCAACCTCGGGGCCGTCCTGAACGACCACGAGCCGCGGGGCGCCTCGGACTGGGAGCGGCAGCTCCACGCCGAGCTCCGTGAGCGGCTGAGGGCGGCGAAGTCCAAGGCCGGTTGAAGCCGAGGCCCCGGCGCTGAAGGTATTCGGCGCCGGGGCCTGGGAGTGGGAAGCCTGGAGCCGGCGGGCAGCGCCCACCAGCTCCGAGCCTCACGTCACATCGGCGGCCTGAACACCCTGTAGAGGTCCCCGGCGCAGTGGCCCACAATCATCACGGTCCAGAAAACCTGCGGTCCCCAGCGCATCGCCTCGTCCCAGAACAGCTTCAGCATGGTTGTGCTCTCCGTACGGGGGCCCGTTGTGGGCTCCCCAGAAAACATCTCGCCGAGAAGTCGTTCTCGGACCGCTCGCGGCATCTTTTCTCGAAGGCCAGCGAACGGGGCGCAGAGAAGAGCCGCGTTGGCGCACTTTCCAAACGTCTGGAAAGTGCGCGGATGAAGTCCCGGGCTACTTCTTCTCGAGGGCCGCAAGCACCCGGTCCAGCTTCTCGTTGGTCTCCTTCAGCTGCCACTCCGTGAAGGCCAGGCGCTCGGCCAGCTTCAGCACCGTCTCCGTGCTGGGGAGCGGGTCGATGTGGCGCACCCGGGCGCCAAAAGGGCTCGACTCCACCAGGCAGTCCGACTCTCTCCGGGCGCTGACCGCCAGCAGCTTCACCACCACCCGCACATCCTCGGGCGTGATTCCCCACGTAGCCAACTGCCGCTCCAGTTCGTTCTGAAGCTCCGCCATCTCCGTGTGTCCTCCGTGGCTGACGGCTTGAATCTGCGCCGCCTCCGGGCTTCACGCTGGAGCAGTGTCGCGCGCTGCTTCGGCCAGCAGGTCTCCGAGCCGCAGAGGCCGCCGGCAAGGCCACACGCCGCAGGCGTCGCGGGCAGGCCGCGGCAGCCCCACGCCGAGCTCCGCCAGCGGCTGGACGCGGCCAAGGCTAGGTAACGCCAGAGCCCGGGCGCTCATGGCCTACAGCGCTCGGGCCCCGGCACGAGACGCGAGGGCTAACCATCCGCCGGCTGCGGCGTAGGGCACGTAGCAGGCAGCTCCACTGTGACGGAGCCCTGTGCCGGCACAACGCCGTGGCGCCGCTTCCGCTCGTGGTGGTGCCAATCGTGAATGGTCGCGACCAGCTTCGCCACGCCAGCAACGAGGCCGACTATCAAGGCGATGCGCCTCAGTCTGCGCCAGAACCGCAGGGGGGTACTCCGGGGAGGACGCTGCTGCATTGCACTGACTCCGGCTCGTCCCCAGCTCATCTGGGGACGAGCCAGGGCAAACCTGGTCGGCGGAAATCAGATTCCACGCCGAATTCCGCCAGCGGCTGAGGGCCGCAAGGCCCCAGGCACGCTGAGTCCGGATGAGCGTCACTCGGGGGCGCAGAAACCCACCTTCAGAGCCGCCGAAAACCGCCCGTTTGGCCCAACGTAGGGACCCCGCGCACCTTCGTCGCTTTTGCAGATTTTGCCCGGGTAAGTGCCTGACTTTCCTTGCGAAAGTCACGCTTTCGGGCGTCTGGAAAAACTGGGTAATGACGAATGGATCACACTTACCCATCCTGGAACCGGGCGAAACCACCCCCCGGACGCCCCTCACGTGTAAGGGAACACGCCCCGGGGTGAAAGCACGTTGTTGCCCTTCAGGCCCGCCGACCCGGGGGGCGGGAGGGCAGGCATCCAGGTTCCGGGCCTTTTGCGACACATACCCGGAGTCCTTGTGGATGATCCGTCCCCCAGCGCTTGGGGGGAGGGGCGGGGGTCGCTACTACCGTGCCGGGTCGGCACGCCCGTTGCCGATGAACCGCGTCCGGAAAAGCACGTGCAGATCCGCCGCGTTGGGCCGGTTCCTTGATCGACCTGGGAGCGTCTGTTAGCACGGCCGAACGCTCGCAGCCCCCCGCTTTGCACGGTCGAGACACTACTTGAACGCCCTCGCTCACGCCCCACTGCCGCTTCCAAGTGCCGGAATTATCTGGACTCGGATGCTCGAACAGATCCGCCGGGACAAGTTCGACTACGCCCTGAGGTGGCTGGAGCGGATGCGCCCGCTGGAGATCCGCGACGGGGTCCTCGTCATGGGCGTTCCCGACCGCTTCTTCCGCGACTGGGTGGATGATCACTACCGCCCCATCCTGGATGCGCAGCTGGCGCGGCAGGGCGAGGGGCTCACCGGCATCGCCTATGAGGTGGTCGAGGGTCTGGAGCCCGACCCCCACCTGCCACCCACACAGGCAGTCAAGGCGAGCTCGGCCCGGCCCGCGCGGCTGAACGGGCGCTTCACCTTCGACACCTTCGTGGTGGCCGATAGCAACCAGCTCCCCGCCGCGGCGGCCCAGGCGGTGTCGGACAAGCCGGGCCATGCCTACAACCCGCTCTACATCTATGGCGGCACGGGCCTGGGCAAGACGCACCTGCTCCAGGCCGTGGGCAACCACATCTGGGAGCGAGACCCGTCGCAGCGCGTCGTCTTCCTCTCCAGCGAGCAGTTCACCAACGAGTACGTGGAGAGCGTCCGCGAGCACCGGATGGGGGACTTCCGCCGGAAGTTCCGCGAGGAGTGCGACGTGCTCCTCATCGACGACATCCAGTTCCTCGGCAAGCGCGAGGAGACGCAGAAGGAGTTCTTCTACACCTTCAACACCCTGTACGAGATGGGCAAGGCGATTGTCCTGACCAGCGACACGGTGCCGGCGGAGATTCCCGGCCTGGAGGAGCGGCTGCGCAGCCGCTTCACCATGGGGCTGCTGACGGACATCCGCGAGCCCTCGTATGAGACGCGCGTCGCCATCCTCCAGAAGAAGGCGGCGGCCGAGGGGTTGGACCTGCCGGACTCGGTGGCGCACTTCATCGCCAAGCACATCCAGAAGAACGTGCGCGAGCTGGAGGGTGCGCTGGTGAAGCTGTCGGCGGTGCACAGCCTGACGCGCCAGCAGGTGACGGAGGAGTTCGCCTCGGAAGTGCTGCGCGACATCCTGCCGGCGAACCGCTCGGTGGACATCGACGCCATCCAGCGCGAGGTGGCCCGCTTCTACAAGGTGACGGTGGAGGCGCTGAAGGAGGACCGCCGTCACAAGGCGCTGGCCCATGCACGGCAGGTGGCCATGTACCTCAGCCGCAAGCTGACCAAGAGCTCCTTCCCGGAGATTGGCGCGCGCTTCGGCAAGGACCACTCCACCGTCATCTCCGCGGTGCGCAAGATGGAGGGCCTGCGGGCCACGGACTCCACCGTGCAGCGCGAGCTGGGCGAGCTGGAGCTGAAGCTCGGCGGAGCCTGATAGCAGCCTGATAACAGTTGGAATCCTGTTAACAGGTCCACGGTGTCGCGGGCCTGGCCAGGTGTGGCTCCGCCTCCGGAGCGCCGGGCCATGACGCAGCAGGTCCGGCGTACCGGGTTCCCCTTAGAAGCGGAAGGGTGCGGGCCGGGCACGACCAGGAATGTATCGGGCGCACGTATTCCGTGTGTCGTGACCCCTCGCGCGAAGATTCCGCTGCTTTTGCTCGCCATCCTGGCGGCGGCGGGCATTTGGCGCGAGCGCGGCGGAAGCCACGGCCTCACCGGGCCTCCCACATTCGAAGCACCGCTGCCCCCGGCGCCTCCGGGTGAAGTCGTCCGGCAGGGCGTGAAGGGCACACATCGCGTGCTCACTCCGGGTCAGCGCCACCGGTACACGTTCGACCTGGACACGCGGACGACCGAGGACACGGAGGCGGGCCGGAAGACGGTCCACACCGGCTGGGGCGGTGAGCTGGCCCTCGTGTACCTGGGGAGCGAGGGCGCGCATCACCTGTTCCAGGGACAGCTCGTCTTCCTGCGGGTGGAAGCGGGGACGGAGGAGACGCCGGTGCCAGGCGACGCCGCCCGGCAGGGACTCCAGGCCATGTTCGAGCGGCCCGTGTATGTGGCGCAGGATGCTCGGGGCCGGGTGGTGGCGGTGCACTTCGACCCGGCGCAGGACGGACCGGCGCGGCGCTTCGTGCGCTCGCTGCTGGCGTCGACGCAGTTCGTGGCGGAGGAGGGCGCCCAGTGGAGCACCGAGGAGACGGACCCCACGGGCGACTTCGAGTCGGAGTACCGCGCCGGGGGCAGCGCGAACACGTACACGAAGACGAAGCGGCGCTACCTGCGGGTGGCTGCTCCGGATTCGGGCACCCCGCCGCCCGTGCCGCGACTGAAGGGGCACCTGGCCTTCACCCTATTCGAGGACGGCCACGTGAAGGAGGCGGCGGGCTCGGAAGTGGTGGAGTCGGGCGCCGGGGGGATTCGCGTGGAGACGCGGGTGGCGCTGACGAGCGTGGGCGTGGACCACCAACCTCTGTCACTGAGCGACTTCCAGGCGGTCCGGTCCACGCTGACAGCGGAGCGACTGTCGGCGCGGGAGCGTCCCGAGTCGTCACTGGACCGGAAGCTCCTCGACGGGGCGACGCTGGGCGAGTTGCTGAAGCTGCTCACTCGCGAGCCACGGACGCGGGACTCGACCCGGGCTCGGCTGGCGGCGCTGTTCCGTCTGGCTCCAGCCGAGGCGGCGCATGCGGCCCGGAGGGTGCGGCAGGGTGAGCCCGGCCCGGCACTGACGGAGTCGGTGGTGGAGGCGCTGGCGAGCGCGGGCACTCCCGAGGCACAGCAGGCGCTGGCGTCGATACTGGAGGATGCACGCCTGCGGCCGGGCACGCGGGCCTCCACGGCGAAGGTGGCCGCCCGGCTGGAGCAGCCCACCGTGGAACTCGTCAGGGCGCTGGACCGGCTGGTGGATGAGACCCCGGACCTCGAGGTGCGGAACACTGCTGCGCTGGCGGTGGGCTCGCTGGTGAGGACGCTGGAGCCACCGGAGCCGGGGCGCAGCCTCGCACTGTTGGAGGGAATGCTGCGGCGCTGCCAGGCCCGGAGCGTGGAAATCGTCACGTGTCTGAAGGCGCTGGCCCATGCGGGCTCGCCGCGTGGACTGGGCTACGTGAGGTCCGCGCTCCTGCATCCCGCGCCGATGGTGCGAGGGACGGCCACGGAGGCGCTCCGCTCGATTCCGGGAGCGGAAGTGGATGCCCTGCTGGACCAGGTGCTGCTCGGCGACCCGAGCCCTCGTGTCCGGGCACAGGCGGTGGCAGCCATCTCCCAGCGTGTCTCGGGCCCGCACCTGCGCGCGGTGGCCTCGGCGCTGCGCGCGGATTCGAGCGAGCAGGTGCGCCTCGAAGTGGTGCGCATGCTGGGCAGATGGAGGCCCGTGGACACACTGGCGGCGGCGCTGCTGCAGGACGTGGCCTACAACGACACGTCCGAGCGGGTGCGGCGTCTGGCGTCATCCATGCTGGAAGGGTAGGGCGCTGCGGACTCGGTGCGCCGGGCATTGGAGAGACCCGGCGCACCCCTGCTCAATCCAGCGAACGGGCAGGTGCTTCAGCCGCGGCGCGAACCGTCACGGCGGCGCACGGAGAGGAACCGCGCCAGGCCCAGGAGCATCCACGACAGCGCGGCGGACGTCGGCGTCGACTGGCAGCCGCAACCGCTCGTGTCCTCTCCGGGCTGCTGCCCGGTGCCCGCATCCGGAGTCTGCCCGGCGTCAGGCTGCTGATTCGAACCGGCATCGGGCTGCTCATTCGACCCGGCATCCACGCCCGAGTCCTGTTGCTCACCGGGACCGGCATCCGTCTCAACCGGGCCCGCGTCCAGACCGGCGTCGGATTCCCCTGGCCCACCATCTACACCTGCGTCCGCATCACCCGGGCCACCATCCACGCCCGAGTCGGACTCACCCGGACCGCCATCCACCCCCGCATCCGGGTCCCAAGGCCCGGCATCCACGCCGGCATCCGCATCCCCTGGACCACCATCCACGCCCGCATCCGGATTCCAAGGCCCTGCGTCCCAACCTGCATCCGGGTCCCAAGGACCCGCGTCCCAACCCGCATCCGGATCCCAAGGACCCGCGTCCCAACCCGCATCCGGATCCCACGGACCCGCGTCCCAACCTGCATCCGGATCCCACGGACCCGCATCCGTCCCCGAGTCCTCATCCCCCGGGCCGCCATCCGTCCCCGCATCCCCGGGCGACGAGAACGACGACTGCGCGACGTAGATGGCCGTCCCCCACTCCTCCTGGTTGTTGTCCGGCGGAGCCAGCCCCGCGACGAAGGTGACATCACCCCGCGCGTTGATTTGGGGCCCACCGGCGAACACCGGGTTGCTCGTCGTCTCCTGGTCGACCCGCGCGGGGCCGAGGTCGGAGGGGAGGATGTCGTGCTCCGTCACCACGCGCTTCAGGTCCTGCCCGTCGCTCACCCACACCGCGCGCAGGCCCGTCGAATCGAACGCCCGGAAGACAACCAGCCCGCTGTCATTGATGTCCGGCGGGAAGATCTCCAGGTCCCGGATGCCACCCTGTCCGTTCTGCGCGAGCACCCGCAGCTCGCTCCCGGTCCACAGCCACAGCGTGGTCAGGTTCTGGTTCCCAATCCTCGCCGTCCCGAGGAACGCCACCTGTCCCCGGTTGTTCAGCGCCGGCTGCACGGACGCAAAGCGGTAGACGGGCGACGACCCATCCAGCCCCCGGCTCCGCACCACGACCTGCGAGTTGACGCCATCCGGCTCGTAGATGCGCAGCTCCTGGAAGTACTCCGAGCCCGCCGTGGCCGTGTCTCCCACACCCGCCAGCTGCCCCCGGTCATTGAGCGTCGGCGAGTACAGGAACTGGTAGCGATTGTCCGGGTCGAACCCCTTCTCCTGCTCCAGGTAGGTCAGCGCGTAACCGCCACCGTCCTGGGGTGACAGCAGCGCATAGGCCCGGCCCGTGACGGGGAAGGTGGCGCGAAAGCCCAGCTGCCCTGCCTCGTTGAGCCACAGGCTGGACCAGTCCGAAGCCCCCACCGGCTGGCGGATGATGCGCACCTGGCCCGGCGTGGAGACGTTGAACACGTAGATGCCATTGGCGGACGTGGGCGACGCGCCCGTGACGGCGAACGCGATGTCGCCCTGCGAGTTGAGTCCCGGGTCCCCCGCGCGCGCATCCTCCCCGAGCTCGGGGAGCTGGTAGATGCGGCTGCCCATGCCGTCCCCGCCCCACCACAGGGCCTGGCGTCCCTCGGGGGTGATGGACAGCCGGAACGCGAGCTGCCGGTCCAGTGTCAGGGGCACCTGGAGGCTCCCTGGAAGCAGGTTGCCCGGCTCCAGGTTGTACGCGCCCGAGTCATTGCCCCGCAGGTTGGTCCGGGCCTGCAGCTGCGGTGTGTAGTCCGGCAGCTCCGCCCAGGCGGGCAGGGCCGATGTGAGCACTCCCAGCACGCCTCCCAACCCCAGACCTCTTCGCGCACTCCGTATCGCTGATGCCTTCCGCATGGCTGTCTCCGCTCCGTCGCTCGTACCGGAGCAGGGAGACTACACCGCCACGCTGTCGCTACTGACACAGCGCTACGCAAACACGAAGGGCCCGGCGCTCCGCGGTGTGGCCGCGAGGCCCGGGCCCTGCTTGCACTCCCGCGTCAGTGCGCGGGCTGCGACGGCTCGGAGATGGACTCCAGCGTGTCGCCGGCCTCCTGCGTGTTCATGGCCTCCGCGAGGTCCCCCAGCGCGATGATGCCCACCAGCTTCTTGTCGCGGTTGACCACGAGGATGCGGCGGATCTGCTCCTCCTTCATCTTGCGCGCCACCGTGGAGATGTCGTCGTCCTCGTAGACGTACTCCACCTCGTCAGTCATCGCCTGGGATACGCGCGTGCTGCTCGGGTCCATGCCCTGCGATACCGCCCGCACCACGATGTCGCGGTCGGTGATGATGCCCATGAGCTTCTCGCCGTCACACACGGGCAGCGGGCCCACGTTCAGCGTGCGCATCTTCTCCGCGGCGTCCTTCAGCGAGTCATTGGGGTTGATGATCTCCACGTCCTTCGTCATCACATCCATCACTGATTTCATCTGGCGGCTCCTTGCTTTGGCTTTGGGTAGGTAGGTCTGCGGACCTCCGGCTCAGGCCTCGCGCGCCCACAACGCGCGCAGGTCCAGGGGGAGCTGGCCCATGACGTCCTCGGCTTCGCCCTCGGAGATGTGCTCGCGCACCGTGGCGAAGACGGCGCGGCTGAGTCGCTCCGCCTCGTTGGGCGTGGTGTCCAGGTCCTCGGATACCATCGCCAGGAACTGCTCCAGCTTGAACTTGCGTGGCGCCGTGCCCTGGTGCCGTGGGCACCGCTGCAGCAACTCACGCACCTTGCGGGGAAGCTGGGCCTCCAGGTGCTTCACCTCGCCGTCCATGAGGCGCTGTTCGAGCAGGCACAGCACCGACTGCGCCGCCTGCTCCGCACGCTCACGGCTGATGTTCGCTTTCGACTCCAGGTCCCTCAGGAAGAGGACATACGTCTGCGTGGTGCGGGATTCGCTCCGCTGTGC
The DNA here is from genome assembly GCA_046520375.1 of Pyxidicoccus sp. 3LFB2. Taxonomy (GTDB): domain Bacteria; phylum Myxococcota; class Myxococcia; order Myxococcales; family Myxococcaceae; genus Myxococcus. Next base: position 3,974 of record JBKGHK010000162.1, on the reverse strand, counting down.
GCGCAGGTCCGGGGCAGCACCCCTTCGCTCCCCTCCCTGCTCCTGTCCCTCGCGCTCGTTCGCCATGGTGGGCCTCCTTCGTGGCTCCGTCTCCCCATGAGCGTGGGCACCCTCGGCACGGCGGGCACCGCGTCACCCCTGCGCGCCGGGATGACAGACCAGCGAACGAGCCATGGCACGCAGCCACCCCCGGCCGCGCGCGATGACAGCCGAGACTGGCGTGCGATGTCGTGCGTGACGGAGCCTTCACTGCGCCTGCGACGACCGGAGCGCGGCGGCTCGACCGTCCTCCTGCTCACGGCATGCCGTGACTCAGGGCAGCGTCACCGGCTCCACGTCGGTGATGATGAGCGTGTTGGTGCGAGCATCCACGCTGACGCTCCCTCGCGGGGACAGCTGCGCCTGCACATGCGGCAGCAGGTCCGAGGCGACGGCATGGTTCACGGGGACGAAGTACGTGCGCAGCGGGGCCTCTTCCTGGCGCGCCTGCTTCAGCTTCCCGCGCAGCTCGGCCTCGTCCTTGAGCTTGCGCAGGGGCGCCACCCGCATCACGTTGCCCTGCAGCTCGCGTCCCAGGCCATGCGAGGAGAGCACCGTCTCCAGCGCCTGCCCCCACGGCACGTTGCGCAGCCGCAGCGTCACCGTGCCCTGCACCTCTTCATCCACCACCAGGTTCAGCCGGCCCATGTCCGCGAGCATGCGCAGCACGTCGTGGATGTCCGCGCGCACGATGTCGATGGTGACGCGCTTGCCCTCTGACTTCGGTGAAGCAGCAAGCGCTGGCGCACCCAGCAGCGCCAGCGCGAGCACGGCGGCTCGGGCTCTGGACATGGAAGGAACCTCCGGTGGGACGGCCCGAGGATAACGCCGATGCGCTCCGCGCTCACCCCGGCCCCACGGTCCATACCTGTCGAGCACCCGTCCGCCACGCGCCGTGCAGGTCACCGCCGTGCCAGTGGCCATTCCGCCGCACGTCAGGTCTCTAGAAGGACGGACGCGGCCCGGGCGTCCACACCCCCCTCACGTGCCCACATGACCTCTCGCATTCCCGCCTTTCGTGGCCTGCTCCTGTCCTCGCTCGCGCTCGGCCTGAGCGCCTGTGGTGGTGACGGAGCGAGCCTTCGTTTCACCTCGAATGACCGCGCGGTGGACATGTCCAGCGCATGGGTCCAGGCCGTGGCCGAAGAGCCCACGCCGGCGTCCACCGTCTTCCAGTCCTCGGACGGCACCCTCTTCACCCTCACCCGGGCGCGCATCCACCTGCGCGACATCCGCCTGGACCTGCCCCAGGGCACGAAGTGCGGAGACGTCAGCGGCCTGCTCGCGGGCGCCGAGTGCAAGGGCAGCGACAGCTCCGGCACCCTCCAGGTCCCCGGCCCCATCGTGGTGGACCTGATGACCGGCGCGACGACGCCGGACCTGTCCGAGCTGCGCATTCCCGCGGGCACGTACAAGCGCATCGACTTCCGGCTGGAGGAGGCGAAGTCCGACGAAGTCGGCGCCACCGAGCCGCTGCTGGGCTACAGCTTCCTCGCGGACGCGGACTTCACGCAGGACGGCGCGGCCCGCAAGCTGGAGCTGCGCTTCAAGTTCAGCGAGGACGCGCGCTTCGAGTCCTCCACGGGCGTCGAGGTGCCGGAGGGCGGCTCGCTCGTCGCGTTCCTCAAGCCCCAGGTGTGGCTGGAGGGGCTGCCCCTCGGTGAGTGCGTGAGCGATGGTGACGTCGAAGTCTCCAACGGCACGGTCCGCATCGACGACAGGGCCGGCGGCGAGTGCAGCGACGCGGAGAACACCGTGAAGGAGAGCATCAAGCGCAGCGGAGACCTCCGGAAGTCCGACGAGTCGTGACGCCCCGGGCGCGAGTCGCCGCGTCCACCGCGGAGTGACACCCGGGACGCCTATCGCGCGGGCCCCGGCTGGGATAGGAGGGCGGCGTTCCACCGCCCCCAGGTGCTCCCATGGCCGCCGCCAGCTCCGAGCCTTCCGTCTACGTCCAGGCGCTCATCTTCCTTGGCGCGGCCGTGGTGGCCGTGCCGCTGTTCCGCAAGCTGCGCCTCGGCTCCATCCTCGGCTACCTCGCCGGAGGGCTCGTCATCGGCCCCTTCGGGCTCGGGCTGTTCCCCGAATCCGAATCGGTGATGCACGTCGCCGAGTTCGGCGTCGTCCTCTTCCTCTTCGTCATCGGGCTGGAGCTCAACCTGTCGCGGCTGTGGGCCATGCGCCGCGACATCTTCGTGCTCGGCACGGCGCAGGTGGTCCTCACCGGCGTGCTCACCATGCTCTACCCGCTCCTCGTGGCGGGGCGCTCCTGGCAGGCCTCGCTCATCGCGGGGCTGGGCCTGGCGCTGTCGTCCACGGCGCTCGTCATGCAGATGCTCGGCGAGCGCGGGGAGGTGCAGCAGCCCCACGGGCAGAAGGCGTTCGCCATCCTGCTGCTGCAAGACCTGGCCATCGTCCCACTGCTCGCGCTCGTGGCGCTGCTGTCTCCGCAGGACTCGGCGGGCGGCGAGCCGGTGTGGCTGTCCGGGGCGAAGATGGTGGGCGGCGTGGCGGCGGTGGTGCTCACGGGCCGCTACCTGCTCAGCCCCTTCTTCCGGGTGCTCGCGAGCGCGGGGGCCCACGAGGTGATGACGGCCGCCGCGCTGTTCGTCGTCGTGGCGGCGGCCACGCTGATGACGTACGTCGGGCTGTCCGCGGCGCTCGGCGCCTTCCTCGCGGGTGTGCTGCTCGCCGAGTCCAGCTACCGGCACGAGCTGGAGGCGGACATCGAGCCCTTCCGGGGCCTGCTGCTCGGCCTGTTCTTCATCAGCGTGGGCATGACGGTGGACGTGCGGGTCATCGCGCGCAACTGGGTGCTGCTGCTGGGCGCGCTCGTCACCGTCACCCTCATCAAGACGCTGGTGGTGTACGGGCTGATGCGGCTGCTCCGCAACGCGCACGAGGTGTCCGTGCGCACCGCGCTGCTGCTGCCCCAGGGCGGCGAGTTCGGCTTCGTCCTGTTCGCCACCGCGGTGGCGTCCGGCGTCATGGTGCAGGAGCAGGCCACGCTGCTCGTCGCGCTGGTGACGCTCACCATGGCCGTCACGCCGCTGCTGGCCGTGCTGGCCCCCCGGCTCGTCGGCAAGCGCGCGGCCCCCGAGCGCAAGGAGAGCTTCGACGGGGTGCGAGGCACGGTGCTCGTCATCGGCTTCGGGCGCTTCGGGCAGATTGTCAGTCAGCTGCTGCTGGCCGAGGGCGTGGACGTCACCGCCATCGACAACGACGTGGAGATGGTCGAGGCCGCCGAGCGCTTCGGCTTCCGTGTCTATTACGGCGACGGCACCCGGCTGGACGTGCTGCGCGCATCGGGTGCGGAGCGGGCGCGGCTCATCTGCGTGTGCGTGGAGAACAAGGACGCGGCCACCCGCATCGTGGAGCTGTGCAGGACGACCTTCCCGCTCGCGGAGGTGTACGTGCGCGCGTATGACCGCGGGCACGCGCTGGAGCTGGTGGCGCATGGCGCGCACTACCAGATGCGGGAGACCTTCGAGAGCGCCATCGCCTTCGGGCGGGCCGCGCTGGTGGGGATGGGGCTGCATCCGGAGCGCGTGGCGGAGGTGGAGGAGGATGTCCGCCAGAGAGACCGCGACCGCTTCGCCATCCAGCAGCAGAGCCGGGACGTCCGGGCGGCCAACGACAAGCTCTACACCCGCCCCGCGCCGCGTCCCGAGCCCTTCATTCCTCCGCAGCGCCAGGCCGTCGCACTGAACCTGCCTCCGAAGGAGGACGGTGCTCCCGAGAAGAAGGAGTAGGCCCGTCCCACGTCAGTGAGGACAGGGCCCGCGTTGCCATCGCATGGCGCGGGCGACACCATCGTCCGCGCTGGAAGGGACGGTGTCACGGCGGACGTGGGCCCGCCGTTGCCGCCGCCCGGCGCAGGCAACACCTTCGTCCACTCTGGAAGGGGGGCCGTCACGGAGGACCAGGGCCGCCGC
>JBKGHK010001629.1:0-671 GCA_046520375.1 Pyxidicoccus sp. 3LFB2 | reverse complement strand
CTGCCCCGCCCCGGACCAGCAGCGCCAGCACCTGGGACACCCCGGCCAGCGTGCCCAGCTCGCGCAGGGCCCGGTCCCGCTCCTGGCTCTCGGGCTTGCGCGCCACCGTCTCGGTGAGCGTCTGAAGGACCTTCTGCGATGCCAGGGGCGCCAGGGTGAGGGACGTCTCGCCCTCACGCGCGCGGCGCTGCGCCAGCGAGTAGCCCGGCGCCAGCACCGTGACGTAGTGGTCCGCGGGCGACAGGTCCGTCAGCGTCACCGGCGACACGCCGCGGAACTGGCCGTCCACGAACACCTGCGCGGGCACAGGCTCCGTGCGCACGGTCAGCGACACCTTGGGCGCCGCGAGCACCGCCTTGCGCTCCTTCTCCACGAAGGCCATCTCGTCCGGCGGGAAGAAGTTGGGCGAGAACTGCGCCGTCGGGTCCACCGCCAGCACCGAGCGGATTTCGAGCTGGGCGGCCGTGTTCTCCCCGTTGGCCACCTGCGACGCGGCCTTCATCACCCGCGCGCGGCTCAGGTCGCCGAAGCGCTGCGACAGGTCGCCCGCCTCGGAGGCGCGCACCGCCTTGTCGAACTGCTGGAGCGCCTGCTGCGTGTCCAGCTCGTCATAGGCACGCTGGCCCTCCTTCATCGCGTGGTGGCCTCGGCGGCCCGGGCCTCGCGCTCGC
>JBKGHK010001628.1:0-671 GCA_046520375.1 Pyxidicoccus sp. 3LFB2 | reverse complement strand
GCTGCGGCGGGCCTCGTCTCCGGCCCCGTCGCCGGGCCCTCCGTCCCCGCGTCTTCCCGGCCCTCGCCATGGGGGCTTCCGCCACGGGAGCCAGTGCCACGGGCGCCCTCGCCTTCGGGGCCCTGGCCGTCGGTGCCTTCGCCGTGGGGGCCCTCAGTGTGGGCGCGCTCGCCATCGGCGCCCTGGCCATCGGCCGGCTCCAGGGCGGGGAGTGGAAGGTGGACAACCTGCGCATCCGCTCCCTCCAGGTGGACGAGTGGAAAGGCCCCGGGACGCCTGCCCTGCGGGGCGTCTGATCGGCGGGATTTTGATATTGAGTATCAAGATTGATATACGGCCCCTCGGCTGGTAGACCGGAGGCCATGAATCGCGTTGCCCTGCCCTTGGTGTGCCTGCTGTTCGCGCTGCCCCTGTCCGCCCGTGCGGAGGGTGCATCCGAGGAGCGCACCTGGCACCGGCTCATCGGCATCCTTCAGTACCTGGAGGCGGACTACCCCCTCGCCATCGAGTCGCAGTCGGAGTTCGAGCTGGCGGAGCAGAAGAGCTTCGCCGCCGAGGCCGTGGACGCGGCGAGTGGCCTGGGCCCCGCGGCGCAGGCCTTCCTGCCGCGCGTGAAGGCCATCCAGGCCCGCGTGGACCAGGCGCAGGACGCGCCGGGCGTCAGCCGGGAC
>JBKGHK010001627.1:0-672 GCA_046520375.1 Pyxidicoccus sp. 3LFB2 | reverse complement strand
TTCGGCTTCGCGGCCTCCCGGGCTCGCGCTCACGGCGACGCCTGTCACGCGGGCGCTCACGCTCGCGCTCGGGCGTGGCGGCAGCGGCCGTCTCGGTGGACGCCTCCTCCCCCTCGCCCCGGGCCTGCTTCTCGCGCTGACGCTCCTCGCGGCGCTTCTGGGCCTCCTCGGCATCCAGCTTCGCGGCCTCGAAGAACTTTTCGTCGACCTCGTACAGCTCCACGCGGGTGACGGTGACGGCCGTCTCCGCCTCGAGGAACTTCTCGCCCAGCGCGTCTCCGCACCAGAGCATCACCAGCGAGCCGCTGGCCTGCGCCTCGGTGCGCGCGTCGGCACGCACGTCCCCGGCGCTCACCAGCAGGCCCACCTGCGCCGAGTAGTGGCCGAGGTCGCGCCGCAGCTCCTGCACGCTCTTGCGGTCGATGGCGGGCGCGCCCTTCAGCATGCGCACCGCGTAGCGCAGCTCCACGCTGCCCTCGCGCTTGCGGGCGGTGAGCAGCGGGCCGTCCTTGGACCGCTTCGCCACCTTCAGCTCGCGGAAGCCCAGGCCGTGCATCATCTTCACGACGGACTTCTCGAAGGTGCCCACGTCCGCCTCGCCCAGGCGCTTGCGCAGCCCGCGCGCGACGGCGCGACGCGCGTCCTTGAGCGTGGTGCGCAGCGTGACGAGCG
>JBKGHK010001626.1:0-672 GCA_046520375.1 Pyxidicoccus sp. 3LFB2 | reverse complement strand
GCCAGGCCGCGTAGTCGGCGTACTGCACCGGCAGCTCGGGCAGCGGCGAGGGCCGGCCCTGCAGGAAGGCCTCGTACAGGGCCGCCAGCTCACGCACGAGCACGCCGGAGGACCACGCGTCCGAGACGATGTGGTGCACCGTCACCAGCAACACGTGGGACGTCGGCTCCAGGCGCAAGAGGCTCGCGCGAATGAGGGGGCCAGTGACCAGACTGAAGGGACGCAATGCCTCTTCAGTGACCAGGTGCCGGGCCCGCGCTTCGCGCTCATCGGCCGGCAGCGCGCGCAGGTCCACCAGCGGCAGCGCGAAGTTCGCAGCCGGGTGGATGACCTGGGTGGGCTCTCCCTCATGCACCACGAAGGTGGTGCGCAGCGACTCGTGGCGCTCGATGAGCGCACGCAGGCTGGATTCCAGGGCCGCCACGTCCAGCGTTCCCGCGACTCGCAGGGCGGTGGGGATGTTGTAGGCAGGGGAGCCCGGCTGGAGCTGGTCGATGAGCCACAGCCGCTGCTGGGCGAAGGACACGGGCAGCGGCCCCTCTCGGGGCACGGGAACGATGGCGGGTGCCAGGCCCGCGCTGGCGGAGTCGATGCGTCGGGCGAGTGCGGCCAGGGTAGGCGCCTCGAAGACGGCGCGCAGGGGCAGCTCGGCGCCGAAGCTGGCGCGGATGC
>JBKGHK010001625.1:0-674 GCA_046520375.1 Pyxidicoccus sp. 3LFB2 | reverse complement strand
ATGTCGCGCGAAATCCGCCTGGCGGCGGAGGAGAAGCTCAAGGCCGGCCAGCTGCGCGCCGTGGTGGCCACCGCGTCGCTGGAGCTGGGCATTGACGTGGGCAACGTGGACCTGGTGGTGCAGATGGGCAGCACGCGCGCCATCGCCGTGCTCCTCCAGCGCGTGGGCCGCGCGGGCCACCACAAGGCCGCCATCTCCAAGGGCATCCTCTTCGCGATGACGCGCGACGAGATGATGGAGTGCGCCGCGCTCCTCAATGCCGTGCGCGAGGGTGACCTGGACGCGGTGCGCATTCCGCAGAAGCCGCTGGACGTGCTGGCGCAGCAGATTGTCGCCGCGTGCGCCTGCGAGGAGTGGGACGAGCGCGCCCTCTTCAGCCTCTTCCAGCGCGCGTACCCGTACCGCGACCTCACGTGGGAGGAGTACCAGGGCGTGCTGGAGGTGCTGTCGGAGGGCATCGCCGCCGCGTGCGGCCGGGTCGGCATCCACCTGCACCGAGACTGCGTCAATCAGCGGCTCAAGGGCCGGCGGGGCGTGCGAATCACGGCGCTCACCAATGGCGGCGCCATGCCGGACACCTTCACCTTCAGCGTCACCGCCGAGCCCGAGGGCAAGGTGGTGGGCACGCTGGACGAGGACTTCGAGGTGGAGTCGTCGCCCGGGGACATCTTCCT
>JBKGHK010001624.1:0-676 GCA_046520375.1 Pyxidicoccus sp. 3LFB2 | reverse complement strand
GTCTACGTGCCGCCCGGCGAGGTGCGCTTCGGCAGCGCGGCCCGAGGCCAGCGTGCGCGAGTTCTTCAACGCCGTGCCGCAGCACCCCGTGGACGTGCCCGGCTTCTTCATCGCCCGCCACGAGGTGACGTACGCGGACTGGCTGCGCTTCCTCGAGGCCCTCCCGCCGGATGCGCGCGGGCGGCGCCTGCCCCGCGTGGGCACCGGTGGGTATGCCGGGCTGCTCGCGCTGGACAGGGTGGAGGGCACGTGGCGGCTGCGCTTCCAGCCCGGCGGCGAGCCCTATGTGGTGCGCGCCGGAGAGAAGCTGCGCTATGCCCAGCGCTCGCGGCGCGTGGAGCAGGACTGGCTGCGCTTCCCCGTCAGCGGCGTCACCTTCGCGGACGCCGAGGCATACGCGGCCTGGCTGTCCTCCAGTGGCCGGGTGCCCGGGGCTCGGCTGTGCTCGGAGCTGGAGTGGGAGCGCGCCGCCCGTGGAGTGGATGGGCGCGAGTACCCGCATGGCGACACGCTGGGCCCGGACGACGCCAACATCGACACCACCTACGGCAAGCAGCCCGGGGGCTTCGGCCCGGACGAGGTGGGCAGCCACCCCGCGTCCCGCAGCCCCTTCGGCGTGGACGACCTGGCCGGCAACGTGTGGGAGTGGACGCGCTCGTGGCTGGAGCCCGGCAAG
>JBKGHK010001623.1:0-680 GCA_046520375.1 Pyxidicoccus sp. 3LFB2 | reverse complement strand
GCCCTCCAGGGCGGTGACGGTGAGGCCCGCGGCGAGGCAGCGCTCCACGCCCTCCACGTTGCCCAGCCCCGCGTCGTACTCGGCGCGCCGCTCCACGTGGCCCAGCACCTGGAAGGCCGCGGCCACCCGCTCCTCGGCCCGCTCCAGCTGGGCGCGCTGGCCCAGCGAGAGGGTGCGCGTCTTCAAGGGCTCCAGCGCGGTGCGCGCCTTCTGCACGGCGCCGCGCACCGCCTCGGAGGAGGCGTCGCGGGGCAGCTCCAGCGCGGAGTAGTGGTCCCCCGACAGCCGGGAGCGGAAGCCCTGGAGGGCGCGGTCCGCCACCGGGTCCTCCTTGCCGGAGACGGGCACCGGCGTGGGCGGCTCCAGCCGCGCGCCGGACTTCATGCGGACCAGGGCCTCCTGGAACTCAGGCGAGGTGTCGCGCAGCTGCACGCCGAAGCCGGGCACCATGCGCCAGGCGCGGGCCTGCTCCGCGGTGACATGGCGCACCACCTGGCCGGTGCAGGCCAGCTCGCCGCCGGGCAGGCGCAACAGCAGCCCCACGTCGGACAGGAGCTGCGGCGGAGCGCCGTCGGAGTGGAGGAAGAGGCCGGCGCGGCCCATCCACTCGCAGCGCAGCTCCTGGGAGTGCGGCGCACCGGCCACCCGCACGCGGGCGGAGAAGGTGGCGGGGGCGGTGG
>JBKGHK010001622.1:0-684 GCA_046520375.1 Pyxidicoccus sp. 3LFB2 | reverse complement strand
TGCGCATGGCGCTGGGCGAGTACAAGGAAGCGGCCCGCAACCTGGAGGCCGCGGCGGAAGTCTCCGGCGCGCGCAAAGCCGAGGTGCTGGTGCTGCTGGCCGAGACGCGGCTGAAGCAGAAGGACTACCTGCGCGCGAAGACGGCGGCGGAAGGCGCGCTGAAGCTGGACCCGGTCAGCGCGGGCGCCGCGGCGGTGCTGGCGCAGGTGCAGGCGGCCACCGCCCCCACGGCGCCGGCGGACGCGCTCATCGCCACCCTCACCAAGGCGGTGCAGGGCCCCAACGGGCAGACGGAGGAGGCCGCCAAGGGCCTGTGGTACCTCGGCGAAATCCTCTACCGCGGCTACAAAGACTTGCCGGCCGACAAGGTGGAGGAGAAGGTCGCCGCCCTGCAGGCCCTGGAGGGCATCTACACGCAGGCCGCGCAGCTGGGCTACCCCGAGTGGGCGGTGGCCTCGCTGTGGAAGCTGGGCCTGGCGTACGGCCACATCGCGGACGTGGTGGAGGCGACGCCGGTGCCGGCGGGCCTGTCCGCCGCGGAGTCGCAGCAGTTCCAGGCCGCGGTGAAGGAGCAGGTCGGGCCGCTCAAGCAGCGCTCGGACGAGGCCTTCAAGGCGTGCCTGTCCCGCGCCGAGTCGCTGGAGGTCTTCAGCGCCGCGGTGGTGGGCTGCCGCGTCGCTGAAG
>JBKGHK010001621.1:0-686 GCA_046520375.1 Pyxidicoccus sp. 3LFB2 | reverse complement strand
TGTTGCACAGGCCCCGGTGCTGCAACAGCGTGCCCTTGGGGCGCCCCGTGCTTCCGGACGTGTAGATGACGTACGCGAGGTTCTCCGCGCCCGCGCCACTCTCGACGGGAGAGACGGGCTGCGCGTCGAGCGAGGCCGCGTCCGCGTCCAGCAGGACGAGCTGCTCGCCACCGGAAGGCAGCTCATCGGCGATGGCTTCGGTGGTGACGAGGACGGGGGCGGCGCAGTCGCGCAGCATGTACGTCAGGCGCTCCACCGGGTAGCTCGCATCCATGGGCACCCAGGCGCCACCGGCCTTGAGGATGCCGAGGATGCCCACCACCATCTCCAGCGAGCGCTCCACGCACAGCGCCACTCGCACCTCGGGCCGGACGCCCAGCGTGCGCAGGTGGTGCGCCAGCTGGTTGGCCCGCGCATCGAGCTGCGCATAGGTGAGCGACTGCCCCTCGAAGCGCACGGCCTCCGCGGTGGGCGTGCGCGCCGCCTGAGCCTCGAAGAGGTGGTGCGCGCAGGTGTCGTGCGGGAAGTCGCGCTCGGTGGCGTTCCACTCCCGCAGCACCTGGTGCCGCTCGTGGTTGGAGAGCAGGGAGAGCGTCGACAGGGAGGCCTCGGGTCGGGCAGCCGCCGCCGTCAGCACCTCGCCCAGGTGCCGCATCATCCGGTCGATGGTCTCCGCCTCGAAGAGG
>JBKGHK010001620.1:0-686 GCA_046520375.1 Pyxidicoccus sp. 3LFB2 | reverse complement strand
CCCGGCCAGCGCCTCTCGCAGCTGCCCATGCTGCCGGCCTCCGAGCGCCAGCAGCTGCTGGTGGACTGGAACCAGACGCACCTGCAGCGTCCGGACGCCACCGCCCACCAGCTCTTCGAAGCCCAGGTGGAGCGCACGCCTCACGCCCCCGCTGTCTCCTTCGAGGACTCCACCCTCACCTACCTCCAGCTCAACGCTCGCGCCAACCAGCTGGCCCGTCACCTGCGCTCGCTCGGCGTTGGCCCCGATACCCTCGTCGGCCTCTGCGTCGAGCGCTCGCTGGACATGGTGGTGGGCATGCTCGGCGTGCTCAAGGCCGGCGGCGCCTACGTGCCGCTCGACTCCAGCTACCCCGCCCAGCGCCTGGCCTTCATGCTTCAGCAGGCCCGGCCTCCCGTCCTCCTCACCCAGGAGCACCTGGCCGATGAGCTGCCCAGCCAGGGCGAGATGCTCTTCTGCCTCGATTCCGACTGGGCCCAGGTCGCTTCACTGCCCGAGGAAAACCTGGCGCCCCTGGACCAGGCCGACCAGCTGGCCTACGTCATCTTCACCTCGGGAAGCACCGGCCAGCCCAAGGGCACGCTGCTGACGCACCGGGGCCTGGGCAACACCGCCCTGGCCGCCGCAGGCGCACTGCGGCTGGGGCCGGGGCAGAAGGCACTGCAGTTCGCCGCCTTCGGCTTCGA
>JBKGHK010000161.1:0-16890 GCA_046520375.1 Pyxidicoccus sp. 3LFB2 | reverse complement strand
GGGCGGAGCAGGCGGGGGAGGGCCGGGGCGGGTTGCGGCGCCTCGTTGATGACCCGCTCCACCGCCTCGTTGAGGTTGGGGTGGGCCTTGACGCCGGGCTGGTCGCCCCAGCCGGCACCCAGCGCCTGCTGCTGGCCGCCAATCTTGTCCACCGCGTGCCAGTCCTGCTCGAACAGGCGCTGGTTGACGATGCCCACCTCGTACTGGCCCATGGCGGCCGGCCGGGGGCCCGCCTGCATGTCCTCGCCCAGGATGTCCTGCATCGTCCGGACCTGGATGCGCCAGGCCCAGAGGATGCCCACCAGGAAGATGATGAGCGAGCCGACACCGATGCCCACCACCTTGCCCATGACGAGGTGATCTTCCTCGGCCGCCACCCCGTGCGCGCCGACGATGACGCGCGACTCGAGCTCCGACTGGGTCTTCTTCATGGCTGCACGTACCTCAGGGACTCGGCGATGTAGGGGTCCTTCACCGGGAGCGTGAAGCGGTTGCGCGCCTGCATGAGGGCGAAGCCCACGGAGATGCCGCCCACGCCCAGGAACGCCGTCACCAGCGTCCAGTGGAACGTCGGGCCCGTCGCACCCGTCAGCGCCGGCCACACCAGCCAGTACAGGTCCACCGCGTGGATGAGGAGCAGGTAGACGGCCACCACCGCCAGCTTGCGCGGCTGCAGCTTCAGGTTGCGCGACAGCAGCGTGAAGAAGGGCAGCACGAAGTGCCCGAAGAACAGGGCGATGGACAGCGGGCGCCACGGGCCGAAGATGCGCAGGCCGTACCAGGGCGCCTCTTCAGGGATGTTGGCAATCCACACCAGCATGAACTGGGAGAAGCCGATGTAGGCCCAGAACGCGGTGAAGGCGAGCATCAGCTTGCCCAGGTTGTGGAAGTGGTCCAGCTTCACGACGTTGCCGAAGAGGTTGGCACCCTGGGCGTTGACGGTGACGATGGTCAGCACGCAGAAGGCCGCCAGGAAGCTTCCGGCGAAGTAATAGACGCCGAAGATGGTGGACTGCCAGAGCGGCGTGAGGCTCATCAGCCAGTCGAAAGAAGCGAAGGTGATGGTGAGCGCAAGGAAGGGCAGCGAGCCCGGCGAGAACCGGCGCTGCTTCACCGTGAGGTCCAGCTCCCCCGTCTCGTCCTGCTTCAGGCTCCACGAGCGCAGGCGCCAGGACACGAAGGCCCACACGCCGAAGTAGATGGCCTGGCGGAAGTAGAAGAAGTCAGGCCGCAGGTAGCCGTGCTGCTTGTGCGACAGGTGCTCGGCCTCCAGCCCGGTGATGTGGGCCGCAAGCGGCGAGCCCGGCCACCAGGGGTAGAGGTCCTTCACCATGGCCAGCAGCGGCAGGAACAGCACGATGAAGATGGGCACCGAGGCGGCGGCCGTCTCCATGGTGCGGCGCAGGACGATGAGCCACTTCGCCTTGGCGGTGTGGAAGATGGCCACCATGATGAGGAAGGCCACGCTGATGCCCAGCCAGTAGACGAAGGCGATGAGGTAGCTGTGGGCGGCCTCACCCTTGGCGTCCGTGGCGAAGTAGCCGGCCAGGGTGGCCAGCAGGCCCAGGGCGCCCAGACCGAACGCGGGCACCATCAGCTTGGGGGTGGCGGTGTAGGGCGCGTAGTCCGACGCGCGCGCCGTGGTGACGGGGGGACTCATCGGTTCTCCTGCGGAACGGGCTGCTGCCCGTCCGTCCGGGTGTTGCGGGCCGCCTGGAGGGCGCGCACGTAGGCGACGACAGCCCAGCGCTCGCGCACGTCGAGCTCACCCGAGAAGGACGGCATCACGCCGTAGCCCTCGTTGATGGCGGCGTAGAAATGACCGACCGGCTTGCCCTGGAGCTCCAGCAGCGACGGCGGCAGGCGCAGCGACATGTTCTCCGCGACGACGCTGTTGCCGTCGCCGAGCACGCCGTGGCACTGCGAGCAGACGATGTTGTACTTCTTCTGGCCCAGGGCCAGCAGCTGGCGGTCCACCTGCACGGGGATGGTGCCCACCGGCTGGCCGTTGGTGCGGCCCGTCAGGGCGGTCATCCGCTGCGCGGGGTCCGTGAGCTCCGGCAGCTTGCCGTAGCGCTCACGCGGCACCGTGCCCGCGGGGGGCGTGCGCATGGCGCGGCCGTCCGCCCAGAAGTCGGAGGCCTCGTAGTACTCGTACTTCGACTGCGTCTCCATGCGCTGGAGGAACTCGGAGGGGACGTCGCAGCCCGTGAGCGCGACGAGTCCGGCGGCGGGGATGAGCCACCTCATTCCTTCTCTCCCGTGACGACGGTCACCTGGGTGGCACCCAGGGACTTGAGCTGGTCCATGACAGAGGTGGCATCCGCGCCCGTCACCTGCGGCACGCTCAGCCAGTAGCCGTGCGTGGAGGCGCTGCGGAAGGCATCGGACTCGAAGACGGGGTGGTACGGCTGCGGCAGCCGGCTGAGGCCCAGCAGGCCGAAGAAGATGCCGAACGCCGCGAAGAGCACGCTCAGCTCGAACGTAATCGGCACCCACGCCGGCAGCGACAGCAGCGGACGGCCGCCGATGTTGAGCGGGTAGTCGTAGGTGTTCATCCACGTCTGCATGGCGAGCGCCGTCAGCATGCCGGTGAGGCCGCCCGCCAGCGCGATGAAGGGCACGCGCGAGGGGGGCAGGCCCAGGGCCTCGGAGCCGCCGTGCAGCGGGTACGGGGAGTAGGTGTCCATTCCCTCGAAGCCCTTCTCCCGCATCTGGCGGGTGGCGGCCACGAGGGCGTCCGGCGTCGCGAACTCGGCCAGGACCCAGGAATAGAGGACTGTGGCTTCCATGGCTCTAGTGCGCTCCGTGCGTGAGGGTGCCGGCGGCGGCGTCCGCGCTGTCGTGGTGGTGGGCGGCGTGCTTGAGCTCCAGCTGCAGCTCCTTCACCTCGCTCACGGCGACCGCGGGCACGAACTTCAGGAACAGGAGGAACAGGGTGCCGAACAGGCCCAGGGTGCCGATGTAGATGCACCAGTCCACCCAGGTCGGCGCGTAGATGCCCCACGACGACGGGAGGAAGTCCTGGCTCAGCGAGGTGACGATGATGATGAACCGCTCGCACCACATGCCGATGTTCACCATGATGGAGGCCACCCACATGATGGGGATGCTCTGGCGGCACTTCTGGAACCAGAAGATGTTCGGGGTGATGACGTTGCAGGCAATCATCAGCCAGTACACGCCGGCGTAGGGGCCGGTGGCGCGGTTCACGTAGAAGGTCCAGAACTCGTACTGGTTCTGCGAGTACCAGGCGATGAAGTGCTCCATCATGTACCCGTAGGACACGATGAGGCCCGTCGCGAGGATGACCTTGTTCATGTTCTCCAGGTGCCGGTCCGTGATGACGTCGCGCAGACCCAGGTACTTGCGGGCGGGGACGATGAGCGTGATGACCATCGCGAAGCCGCTGAACACGGCGCCGGCCACGAAGTAGGGCGGGAAGATGGTGGCGTGCCAGCCGGGCAGCAGTGAGACGGCGAAGTCGAAGGAAACGATGGTGTGCACCGAGACCACCAGCGGCGTGGAGAGGCCGGCCAGCAGCAGGTACGCAATCTTGTAGTTGTGCCAGTGGCGGCCCGAGCCGCGCCAGCCGAGGGCGAACAGGCCGTAGATGACCCGCTGCGTCTTCGTCTTGGACGAGTCACGCAGGGCCGCCAGGTCCGGGATGAGGCCCACGAACCAGAACAGCGCGGACACCGTGAGGTACGTGGAGATGGCGAACACGTCCCACACCAGCGGCGAGCGGAACTGCGGCCACGCGCCCAGGGTGGAGGGGTACGGGAACAGCCAGAAGGCGAACCAGGGACGGCCCGTGTGGAGCAGCGGGAACAGACCCGCGCACATGACGGCGAACAGCGTCATGGCCTCCGCGAAGCGGTTGATGCTCGTGCGCCACTTCTGCTGGAAGAGCAGGAGGATGGCGGAGATGAGCGTACCGGCGTGGCCGATACCGACCCACCAGACGAAGTTGATGATGTCGAAGGCCCAGCCGACGGGCTGGTTGTTACCCCAGACGCCGATGCCGCGGGCCAGCGTGTAGGTGACGCCGATGACGAGCAGGCCCAGGGCGCTGAGCGTCATGCCGAAGAGCATGAACCAGCCCTTGCCCGGCTTGCGCCAGACATGGTCCAGGAGCGTCTCGTTGAGCGACGCATCGTCGTGGTGCGGCGCGACGAGGTGCCGTGGCTCGAGCGGGTCGATGCCGGCGGTGATAGCAGTCTCTGCCATGACTAGTGGCTCCCTTCGGTCGCCGCCGGCGTCTTGGCGGGCTCGAGGGCGGGGTTGGGGTTACGGACGCGGATGAGGTGCGCGGTGCGCGGGCGGGTGCCGAGCTCGTGCAGCAGCTTGTAGGCACGCTCGTCCTCCTGCATCACCGACACGCGCTGCTGCTTGTCGTTGAGCGAGCCGAAGACGATGGCCTGCGTGGGGCAGGTCTGCTGGCAGGCCGTCTGCAGCTCCTTCTCCTGGATGAGGCGCTTCTCGACGCGGGCGCTGATGCGGACGCGCTCGATGCGCTGCACGCAGTACGTGCACTTCTCCATGACGCCGCGGTTGCGCACCGTGACGTCCGGGTTCATCAGCATCTTCTCGGTGGAGGTCTTGCCCGACGTGTAGTGCAGGTAGTTGAAGCGGCGGACCTTGTACGGGCAGTTGTTCGAGCAGTACCGGGTGCCGACGCAGCGGTTGTACACCATGTCGTTCAGGCCCTCGTCCGAGTGCACGGTGGCGTTCACCGGGCACACGTACTCGCAGGGGGCCTTCTCGCAGTGCACGCACATGACGGGCTGCATGACCATCTTCGGGTCGCTCTCGGGACCCTCGAAGTACCGGTCGATGCGCAGCCACTGCATCTCACGGCTGCGGGCGACCTGCTCCTTGCCCACGACGGGGATGTTGTTCTCCGCCTGGCAGGCCACCACGCACGCGCTGCAGCCCGTGCAGCGGGACAGGTCGATGGCCATGCCCCACTTGTAGCCGTTGCTGTAGTCGAAGTCGGGCAGGTTGTCGTGGATGCCCGGCTTCAGCTCGCCCTTCACGCGGTGGAGGATGTGCTGCGTCTCCACGGAGGGCTTCGTCAGCTCGGACACCGGCATGTCGAGGGCGATGGGGCGGCCCTCCATGCGCCAGTGCGTCTGGGTGAGGCTGAACTTGTGGCTGCCGCGCGTGGGCTTGAGGTCCGCGCCGCCGTCGAACCAGGGGGCGGCGGCGGTGCGCAGGGTGTTGGCGTTGAAGCCCACGCCCTTGGCCACCGACTCGTGCAGGCCGTTGCGGCCGTAGCCCAGCGCCACCGTCACGGTGTCGTCGGCGAGGCCCGGCGTCGTCCACACCGGCACCGTCAGCGTCTTGCCGCCGTAGCTCAGCTCGGCGAGGCTGCCCGGCTCCATGTTCAGCTTCGTCGCCGTGGCGGGGCTCACCAGGGCGGCGTTGTCCCAGACCATCTTGGTGATGGGGTCCGGCAGCTCCTGCAGCCACGCGTTGTTCGCGAAGCGGCCGTCGAAGAGCTTGTAGTCGTGGACGAAGTTCAGCTCCAGCCCGTCCGTCTTCGGGGGCTGGTAGCCCGTCACCAGCGCGGTGGCCGCGCCGAAGTCCGGGGTGGCGGTGGCCGCGGCGGAGGCGGTGCCGGCGATGATGCCGTCCGACACGAACGACTCCCAGCGGGACTCGAAGTCCGCCGCGCCGCCCGTCTGGCCCTGCCAGTACTCGCGCAGCATCTGGTACGCGGGGCGGTAGGGCTCGTCCAGGAAGAGCGCCAGCAGCTCGGACTCGGGCACGCCGTTGAAGAGCGGCTGGATGAGCGGCTGGGCGATGGACACCGTGCCGTCCACCGCGCGGCCGTCGCTCCAGGTCTCCAGCGGGTGCGCCGCGGGGACGAACCAGTCCACGAACTGGCTGGTCTCGTCCTCGTAGAGGCCCGTGTAGAGCACCGACAGCTTGGCGCGGTTGGGGTTGGTGGCGGGGTTGAGCAGCTCCGTCAGGCCCACGTCGGAGGGCAGGTTGTAGAGCGGGTTCCAGCTGGTGATGACCAGCGTGTCCACGCGGCCACCCTTGATGTCCTCCACCAGGGCGCGCACCTGGCTCAGGCCGGTGGGCTCCGCGACGGGGGACTGGACGTAGCGCACGGTGGTGCCGGCGTTGCCCAGGGCGGCGTTGATGGCGTGGGCCAGGGCGTGGACCGCGGCGGGCTGACGCTCACCGGCGACGACCAGGGTGCGGCCGGGCTTCGCGGCGCGCAGGTCGGCGACCACCGCCTGAATCCAGGCGTTGATCTTCTGGACTTCTTCGGGGGTCCCCTTCAGCTGCGACTTGCCGGAGGCCGCGCCCGCCAGCGAGGCGGCGGGACCGCCAAGGGCCTGGGCCACGCCGGTGGCGATGGCGAGCACTTCCTGCGACTTCACGCGCAGGCGGTGGTCCGCCATGCCGCCGGTGATGGAGAAGCGGGCCTCGGCGACATACAGGCGGTTGAGGGGGCCGTTCTTCGGGTCGCGGCGGTCCGCGAACTGGCGCGCATAGGCCAGGTTGGCGGGGCGGCTCTCCAGGAAGTCGGCGTCCAGCGACAGGACGATGTCGGCCTGGGTGAAGTCGTAGAGGGCGGAGACGGCCTGGCCCGGGAAGAGGGCGCGGGCGGCCTCGGACTCCGCGTCCTGCGTCATCGCCGTGTAGCTGTAGAAGCGCGCGTTGGGCAGCTTCTTCAGGACGCGGTTGCGCAGGTCGCCCATCATCGGCGAGTTGCCGGGCTCCGTGAGGAAGCGCAGGCGGGCGCCACCGTCGGCGGGGGCGGCCTTGTTCACCAGGCCGGCCACGTCCTCGGCGAGCACGCGCAGGGCGCGGGGGCTCTTGCCCTGGCGCAGCACGCGGGCGCGGTTCGGGTCATACAGCGAGAGCAGGTACGCCTGCTCCCAGGGGCCGGCGGCGCCCTGGTTGACGGGGTGCTGCGGGTTGCCCTCGATCTTGATGGGGCGACCCTCGCGGGCGGTGATGAGCAGGCCGGAGGTGTTGCCAGCCAGCGTCATGCCGGACGCGTAGTGCAGCGGGTTGCCCGGGGAGACCTCGGGCGGCGTCTTGGTGTACGGCAGGATGCGCTCGTCCTGGGGACGGGTGCTGCATGCCGTGGCGCCGGCCAGGGCCAGCGACGCGCCCAGCAGCTGCATGAACTCGCGGCGGGCGAAGCCGGAGGGGGCCAGGTCCGCGCCGGCGGGGAACTCCGGCCGCGTCTCCTCGAGGTACTCGGAGGTGCCGAGCTTCTCCTCGAGGCTCCGCCAGTAGGACCGGCCGTAGCCGTTCTCACTGGAGGAGGCGTTGGCGGCGGCGTGCTCCAGGGCCTCACCGACGGCGTCAGCCGCGGGGGCGGGCCGGTCCGAGACGACCGGGAGCGCGAAGGAAGAGGTGTCCTGCGACGGGGCGCCGTCGCGCTTCGTGTTCATCGGTGGCATGTGGAGCAGCTCGTGCGCGAGTGGACGTCGTACTCTTCCGCCAGCTTCTTGCCGAGCGCGGCGGCCTCGGCCTTGTCCGTCGGCGGAGCCCAGGTCATCGACGTGATGAACTCGGCCGGACGCAGGTTGGGCTCGGGATTGCGGTGGCAGTCCAGACACCAGGCCATCGTCAGCGGCGAGTGCTGCTCGACGGCGGCCATCTGGTCGATGCGGCCGTGGCACGTCGCGCAGCCCACGCCCTTGTTCACGTGGATGGCGTGGTTGAAGTAGACGAAGTCCGGCAGGTTGTGGACGCGGACCCAGGGGATGGGCTGGTCGGCGAAGAAGGCCTTGCGCACCTCGACGAGGTACGGGCTCTTGTTCCACACCTGGGCGTGGCAGGACATGCACACCGTGGTGGAGGGGATACCAGCGGAAGGAGACTCCTCCACCGTCCAGTGGCAGTACCGGCAGTCGATCTGCTCGTCACCCGCGTGGTGGCGGTGGTCGAACTCGATGGGCTGCTCGATGGGCATCTGCTGGTTGGTGACGTACGGCGAGCGTACGTAGGCCATGAGGCCGCCGATGCCGATGGCGGGCACGGCGAGGAGCGCCGCGGCGGACAGCCGCGACACCGTGTTCGTCCAGCGTGGGAAGAGAGGGCCGCTCATACCAGGACCATGGGCAAGGGGGCTTCAGCGACAGCGGTGACAGGAGGGCGAAGGGAGGCGCGGGCGTGGCCGGGCGCGAAAGGCGGAGGTGCGTTCCCGGCCCCGGTGGGGCGGGCGGGCGGCGGCTCCTGGCGCGCGGAATCCGAAGCAGTCACGTCCAACGAAACCTCTATGAGAGTGCCGCGGGCGGGGCCCTCCTCCAACTCCCAGCCCTGACGCGGCGCGGGACCATCGGGCATCGACACGGCAGTGTCAACCATTCTGATGTTGCGACTCTGATGTTGAGACAGCCGGATACCACTTCCGCGCGCGGAGGCGGAAAGTCGCGGGTCCGAGGCGATGAATCTCTCTTCTACGGTTCGGAAGGGGCGTTTGAACCGCACGTGCCGGAGCGATCAACGCGCGAGGGTTTTCCCTCTCAAACGGCCCTTCCTCCACGCGCGCACGCAGCGTGTGGCGTTGAACGGTGCGATACAGGCCGCGACAGAGGGAGTCATGCCTGTCATCAGCGGCGCGGGCGTCTCACTCCGTGTCCGCGCCCTCGGGCTCGCGCCAGCGCTCGCGGCGGCGGGCCAGCAGTCGCTCCACCAGCTCCCGGGCGCGGGCGTCGCGGTGGTACTTCACGTCGTGCCGGCTCTTGCCCTGGTTGCAGCGGGCGCACGCCAGGCCGAGGTTGGTCAGCGCGTCGGTGCCGCCGGCCGTCTGCGGGACGATGTGCTCGATGGTGGCGCGGCTGATCGGCTCGCCATCCAGCGCCACCAGCAGGTGGCCGTTGCAGTGCAGGCACTTGCCCAGCCACGCCTCGCGGCCCCGGTGCTCGGTGAGCTCGAAGGTGGTGTCGGTGGCGATGATTCCCAGGATGCGGCGGCGCTTGGCGGTGCTCATCCTACACCTCGACCACGGCGGGCTCGGCGATGGCGAAGACGCGCTCGCCGGGGCGGCGGGAGACGTTGAGCCCGCCGGTGAAGGCGCTGAAGGCGGGCAGCACCCCTACATCCCGGCCCACATGGAAGCAGGGAAGCCGGAGCCTGTCTCCCCCGCCGGACAGGCGCACCATGGGATGGAGGTGGCCCGCCCACACGAAGCGGCCGGGCGCGGGCTCCGGGTGGTGGGCGAAGCGGAAGGGGCCCTCGTCGGCGTGGGACTCGCGGACGTCCAGGCGCCACTCCGGGGGGAGCGTCTTCACATGGCGGTCATGGTTGCCCCGCACCAGCACCAGCTCCACCCCGGCATGGGACTCGCGCCAGGCGGCGAGCCGCTGGATGAGGGTGGGCGTCAGGCCCTGCCGGGAGTGGATGAGGTCCCCGAGGAAGAGCAGCCGGCGGGCCCCGGTGGCCACGAGCGCGGAGGACAGGCGCGCGAGGTCATCCTCCAGCACGCCGCCCGGCAGGGGGATGCCGTGCTGCTGGAAGCTCTCCGACTTGCCCCAGTGCAGGTCGGCCACGGCCAGCACCCCGGCCTCGGGCCAGTACAGGGCGCGCTCGGGGAGCAGCTCCAGCAGGGTGCCGCCTATGCGGACCTGGCATCTTCTCGCGTCCATCGCTCCTTCAGGCGCTCCACCCGCTCCAGCAGGGACTCATTGGAGACGCTGGCGCTGATGCGCTCGACGACGAGCGGGAAGCCCAGCGGCGAGGGCCTGCGCACATGGACGAGCTCCACGGGACTGCCCTCCAGGCGCTCCAGGGTGCGGCCCAGGCGCCCCTGCTCGAACTGCTGCTCCAGCACCTCGCGGCGGGCCTGGACGAGGAGGAGGTTGTCCGGGTCGTACTTGAGGAAGACGTCATAGAGGAGGGACGAGCTGGCCTGCACCTGCCGCGTGGACTTGCGCGCCCCCGGCAGCCCCGGCAACACCAGCCCCGCCACCCGGGCGATGTCGCGGAACTGCCGCTTGGCCAGCTCGCTGACGTTGACGCTCTCCAGCACGTCCTCCACCAGCCGCTCCCGGGTGAAGAGGGAGGGGCGCAGCGCCTCCTCGAAGGGGAAGGGCGTGGGGGTGAGCAGCTCCAGGCCGTAGTCATTCACGGACAGGCTGAAGGTGGCCTTCTGCAGCCGGGTGAAGCGCAGGGCCAGCAGTGCTGCCAGGCCCTCGTGCACCAGCCGCCCCTCGAAGGGGTAGAGGAAGAGGTGGTGGCCGTCGCGCGTCTCGCACACCTCCGCCAGCAGTGAGCGCGCGGCGGGGATGCGCGACATGCGCTCCTGCGCCTCCAGCACGGGCCAGGCGGCGGCGAGCTCGTCCGTGGTGACGTCACCGTGGCGCGCGGAGTCCAGCGTGCGGCGCACGGCGGCGGCCAGCGAGCTGGACAGGGGCAGGCGGCTGCCATTCCAGCGCGGCGTCTGCGTGGCCTTCTTCTTCGCCGGCTTCACGTAGGCCGTCATGTCCTTGAAGCGGCTGAACTCCAGCCGCTTGCCCGCGAAGAGGAACGTGTCCCCGGGCTTCAGCCGGCTGATGTAGTTCTCTTCAATCGTGCCCAGCCGGCCGCCGCTCCAGTAGCGCAGCTGCACCACCGCGTTGGACGTAATCGTCCCGATGTTGAGGCGGTGCAGGCGGGCGATGCGCGAGTCCGCGACGAGGAAGCGGCCCTCGTGCTCCACCACGCGGCGGAACTCGGGGTAGGCGCGCAGCGTGGGGCCGCCCTCGCGCACCAGGGCGAGCGTCCACTCGAACTCCTCGTCGGTGAGGCCCGCGTAGGCCGCCGCGCCGCGCACCTCGTCGCGCAGGGCCTCGCGGGTGAAGCCTCCGCCCATGGCGCATGTCACCAGGTGTTGTGCGAGCACGTCCAGCGGCTTGCCCGGTGGCGAGCGCGGCTCCACCTCGCGACGGAGGATGGCGTCTCGCGCGGCGGCCATCTCCACCAGCTCCAGCGCATGCGTGGGGACGAAGAGGATGTGGCACGTGGCGCCGGGCCGGTGCGCGCTGCGGCCCGCGCGCTGCAACGTGCGGCCGATGCCCTTGGGGCTGCCCACCTGCACCACCCGCTCCACGGGACCGAAGTCCACGCCCAAATCGAGCGAGGAGGTGCACACCACGATTCGCAGGCCGCCGTCCTTCAGGCCCGCCTCCACGCGCTCGCGCTCCTCGCGGTCGATGGAGCCGTGGTGCAGGGCGATGAGGTGCTCCCACTCCGGGCGGGCGAAGCGCAGGCCCTCGAACCAGCGCTCCGCCTGGGAGCGCGTGTTGGTGAAGACGAGCGTGGACTGCTCCGGGTCCAACCACGCGGCCACGCGGGCCAGCATGGAGAAGCCCAGGTGGCCGGACCAGGGGAAGCTGTCCACCGACTCGGGGAGCAGCGTGGCCACCTCCACCGGGCGCTCCAGGTCGGAGCTGACGAGCGTGGGCACACCGCCGGTGCCCACGACATGGCGCGCGGCCTCGTCCAGGT
Organism: Pyxidicoccus sp. 3LFB2; assembly: GCA_046520375.1. Lineage (GTDB taxonomy): Bacteria > Myxococcota > Myxococcia > Myxococcales > Myxococcaceae > Myxococcus. Next base: position 5,427 of record JBKGHK010000161.1, on the reverse strand, counting down.
TGGCCAGCGTGGCGGACAGCGCCCAGGTGCGCACGCCCGGAGCGAAGTGCCGCAGGCGGGCCAGGGCCAGCTCCATCTGCGTGCCGCGCTTGGAGCCGAGCAACTCGTGCCACTCGTCCACGATGACGGAGCGCAGCGAGGCGAATAGCTCCGACGCGCGCTCGTTGGACAGCAGGACAGAGAGCGACTCCGGCGTGGTGATGAGCACCTCGGGCAGCCGCTCGCGCTGGCGCTGGCGCACGGAGGACGACGTGTCACCGGTGCGGCTCTCCACGTCGATGTCCGCGTCCAACGCGAGCACGGGCTCGAGCAGGGCCTTCTCCACGTCGCGAGACACCGCGCGCAGCGGCGTCACATAGAGGACCTGGAGCCCCTTCTGGCCGCGCTCGGCCAGGTCCGCCAACGGGCCGATATAGGCCGCGTACGTCTTGCCCGCGCCCGTGGGCACGTGGATGAGGCCGCTCTCACCGCGCGCGTACGCGGCCCAGGCCTCCTCCTGGAAGGCATACGGCGTCCACCCCTTGGACGTGAACCAGCCGCGCAGCCGCTCCATGGGCGTGCCCGTCTGTGTCGCGGCGTCGGTGCTCGGAGCGGCGCGGCGACGCCTCACCGTGCGCCGCTTCTTCGCGGGAGGGCCCTTCATCGCGGGCGCGCCGCCCCCTTCGCCACCGGAGCGCAGCGTCTTCCGGCGCAGGGCAATCTGCGCCCGGATGCTTCGCCGTCTACCCTCCGGCATGGAGCAGCTCCTTCAAGGTGTCCAGCGTGTCCGCGTCCTGGGGCTTCTTGTCCGTGCGCCAGCGGGCGATGCGCGGAAAGCGCAGCGCCACGCCCGACTTGTGGCGGGGGGAGGCCTGGATGCCCTCGAAGTGCAGCTCGAAGACCTGCTCCGGCTCCACCGAGCGCACCGGCCCGTACTTCTCCTTGGTGTGCGCGCGAATCCACCGGTCCAGCCGGCCAATCTCCTCGTCCGTGAGGCCCGAGTACGCCTTCGTCACCGGCTGCAGCTCCGTGCCGTTCCACACCGCGAAGGTGTAGTCGGTGTACAGCGACGAGCGCCGGCCATGGCCCGGGTGCGCGTAGAGCAGCACCGCGTCCACGGTGAAGGGGTCGATCTTCCACTTCCACCAGTCGCCCCGCTTGCGCCCGGTGAGGTACGCCGAGTCGAGGCGCTTGATCATGAAGCCCTCGACGTTGCGCTCGCGCGCTTCGCCCCGCACGTGCGCCAGCTCCTCCCACGTGGCTGCGGGCACTGCGGGGGAGATGGGGAAGCGGGGACGGTCCTTCAGCAGCGTCTCCAGCTGCGCCCGGCGCTCGCGCAGCGGCACCTCGCGCAGGTCCTTGCCGCCCAGCTCCAGCAGGTCATAGACGATGAACGCCGCCGGAGCCTCCGCCAGCACCTTGGGTGTCAGCTTCTGCCGGCCGATGCGCCGCTGGAGCAGCGCGAAGGGCAGGGGCTTTCCGTCCTCGTAGGCCAGCACCTCGCCATCCAGCACCGTGCCCTCCGGAAGCGCGGCGGCGGCCTCGGAGATTTCGGGGAAGCGCTCGGTGATGAGCTCCTCGCCCCGGCTCCACAGGTACACGCCGCCCTGGCGGCGGATGAGCTGGCCGCGGATGCCGTCCCACTTCCACTCCACCAGCCAGTCCGAGCGGTCGCCCAGCGCCTCCGGGGGCTGCTCCAGCGGCGAGGCCAGGTAGAAGGGGTAGGGCCGCGAGCTGTGCCCGTCCGAGACGTCCGGCGACACGAGCTGCTGGAAGAAGGACGGCGTCGGCGTCCACGTCCCCATCAGCCGGTGCGCCACGCTGGGCGGAGGCAGCCCCGCCACCTGCGCCACGGCGCGAACCACCAACGTCGAGGAGACGCCCACGCGCAGCTCGCCGGTAAGCATCTTGTTGAGCAGGAACAGCTCCCGCCGGGGCATGGCCTTCCACCAGGACACCACCCGCTCACGCTGCTCGGCGGCGTCCAGGTTGCGCAGCGGCAACAGGCGCTGCTCCAGCCAGACGGACAGCGGCAGCTCCTCGGGCTCGGGCGGGCGCTCGAGGCTGTCCAGCAGCAGGGCAATCACCTCGGCCAGGTCACCGACGGAGGCGTAGACCTCCTCGAAGAGCCAGCCGGGGATGCCCGTCAGCTCCTGCGTCCACCCCACCAGCAGCTTCGTGGTGAGCAGCCGCTTCAGCTTCTGGCCCGTGAGGAAGTACAGCGCCCAGGCCGCGTCCTCGGGCGGCGCTTCCTTGAAGTAGCGCGCCAGCGCCTCCACCTTCGCGTTGGTGGACGTGGTCTGGTCCAGCGCATCGTAGAGGTCCGCCAGTCGCCGCACGCGTCAGTCCTCCGCCTCGCCCTCGAAGGGCGTGGCCAGGGGCGCCGCATCCACGCCGTAATCCCTCAGGTAGTGCGCCAGCGGGTCCGTGTAGCCGTGCGTCACCAGCACCCGCTCCGCCTGCGTGTCCGCCACCGTGCGCCGCAGGTCCGGCCAGTCCGCGTGGTCCGACAGCACGAAGCCCCGGTCGAAGCCGCGGCGCCGCCGGTTGCCGCGCACCCGCATCCATCCGGAGGCAAAGCCCGTCTCGTGTTCACCGAAGCGGCGCATCCACGTAGAGCCCCCCGCGCTGGGCGGCGCCAGCACCAGCGCGCCCGCGAAGGACGTGCCCTTCTCCACCTCCGACACCAGCTGCGTGGGAATCATGTGCACGCCCGCCTCGCGGTACACGGCGACGAGGCTGTTGAGGGCGCCATGCACGTAGGCCGGCCGGTCCGTCAGCCGCGCCAGCTCCGCCAGGATTCGCTGCGCCTTGCCCAGCGCGTAGCAGAACAGCACCGAGGCGCGGCCCGCCGCGCGGTTGGCGTCCCACCACCGCAGGATGTCCTCCGCCACCAGGCGGGTGTCGTCCCAGCGGAAGATGGGCAGGCCAAAGGTGGCCTCGGTGATGAAGGTGTTGCAGCGCACCACCTCGAAGGGCGCGCACGTCGGGTCCGGCGCGCGTTTGTAGTCGCCCGAGACGACCCACACCTCGCCCTTGTGCTCGATGCGAATCTGCGCGCTGCCCAGCACGTGGCCCGCGGGGTGGAAGCTGACGGTGACGTCGTTGATGGCCAGCCGCTCGCCGTACTCCAGCGTGTCGATGGTGGACTCGGAGCCCAATCTCCGGTGCAGCAACCCCTCGCCTGCCCGGGCGCCCAGGTAGCGGCGGCTGCCGCCCCGGGCATGGTCCCCGTGCGCGTGGGTGATGAGGGCCCGCTCCACCGGCCGCCAGGGGTCGATGTAGAAGTCACCCGGCGCGCAGTACAGCCCCTGCGGCGTCACCGTCATGAGCGGGGGGCTGTCCTGGAAGGGATAGGAGGCGCTCAAAGCTCCATTCAGATAGCGAGGCACGCCGAAGGCGACCACCCGAGGTGTGTGTCCACCCTACGAGCCGTTGCCCGCCGGGCTGCTCCCCTGACACCCCATGAAATCCAAGTTGCGCGTCATTTTTCGGGAATATCGCGCCCCCTTGGACGGCGGTGGCGGACGGGCGATAACGGCGGCACCTCCTGTCCTGGATGGCTTCGCATGACGCCCGCCCTGCTGCTGTCGCTGGTCCTCTCGCAATCACCCGAGCCCGCGATTCACTACACCGCCCCGTCCCTGGAGGAGGGCGCGGACCCGGCGAAGCGCACCCTGGATGGCTACGACTTCACGCAGTTCGAGCCCACCGGGAAGCAGGCGAACCTCTACGTCGGCGTCGACGAGGCGAACCTCCGCGAGTCACCCGCCGCGGATGCGCCCGTCGTCTTCACGCTTCCGCTCGGCGCCGCCGTGCAGGTGCTGAAGCGCAACCCGGAGCGCCTCAAGGTCGGGGAGTACGTCAACCACTGGTACCGGGTGACGTACATGGACACGAAGGGCACGCCGGACCGGGCTGACGACGAGCCCCGTAACGGCTGGCTCTTCGGCAACACGCTGACGCCCTTCCGCTTCGAGGGGGACTTCGACGGCGACGGTGAGCAGGAGGTGGCCACGGTGGTGATGAGCGCGGACTTCAAGATTCGCGTCCGCATCCTGGAGCCCAACGTGAAGCCGCCCCGCCGCGTCAGCAGCGTGGACATCACTCCCGCCGGGCAGGGCTACCTGAGCGTGAATGGCGGCCCGGCGAAGGCGAAGCTCGTCCCGGCGAAGACGGCGGGCCTCGCGCTGGTGCAGGTGGACTCGGCGCCCGAGGCGTGTGGCGACTTCAGCACCGCGTATGTGAGCTACACGGTGCCAGGCGGGAAGAAGGGCGTTCTCGGCAAGGCGAAGGTGGCGCTGGAGCTGGGCGGCCTGTCGGACTCCCCCAACTTCTCCTCCTACAAGGTCTCCTTCCAGCCGAAGCAGCAGGGCCTCACGGTGGTGCGGACGAACACCGAGGAGGACGAAGCGGGCAAGGAGCTGAAGACGACCGAGCGCACGCAGTACAAGCTCTCGGACGGCGTGTTCTCCGAGGTGAAGCCCTCGGGCGCCGCCGTGGCCGAGACGAAGCCGTAGCCCCGGAGTCGGGCACCCCCAGCCTCCTCCCGTTATTGGGGGGAGGGGAGCAAGTCATGACGATGGATGCACAGGAGCGGAAGGCGGCCTACCGCCAGCTCGCGGAGAAGGGCGAGGCGGTGCCGGTGTCGGTGGAGCTGCCGGCGGACCTGGACACGCCGCTGTCGGCGTACCTGAAGCTGGGCGGAGGCTCGCGCGGCTTCATCCTCGAGTCCTGCTACGGCGGCGAGCGCTTCGGGCGCTACAGCCACGTGGGCACGCAGCCGGCGGGGCGCGTGCGGTTGGATGCGACGGGCGCCACCCTGTGGCGTGGCTCGCGCGAGGAGCGCCGCGAGGGCAAGCCCCTGGACGTGCTGCGCGGGCTGTGGCGCGAGCTGGCCGTGGCCCGGCTGCCCGGCGAGGCACCGTTCCTGGGCGGGCTCGTGGGGTACATGGGCTACAACTGCTTCTCGTGGCTGGAGCCCACCGTGCCGGACCGGCACCCGCGCGACACCTCCTTTCCCGACTCGGAATGGCTGGTGTGTGAGGACTTCGTCACCCATGACTCGCGCACCGGCACGCTCAAGGCCACCGCCATCGCCCGGCCCTCGCTGCATGCCAGCGCGGCCGTCGCGCTGAAGGACGCCGAGGAGCGCGCGCAGGCCATGGCGGAGAAGCTGCTCAAGCCGCTGCCTGCCGAGGCGTACGCGGCCGGCCCGCGCATGCGCGGCGACGCGACGCCCGTGGCGTGCTGGGACCGCGCCGGCTACGAGGCCGCGGTGGAGCGGGCCAAGGAGTACATCCGCGCCGGAGACATCTTCCAGGTGGTGCTCGCGCGGCGCTTCGAGGCGCGCGGCGCGCCGCCCCCGCTGTCGCTCTACCGGGCGCTGCGGCGGGTGAACCCGTCGCCGTACCTCTTCCTCGTGGAGCTGGGCGAAGCCCGCGCGCT
>JBKGHK010001619.1:0-687 GCA_046520375.1 Pyxidicoccus sp. 3LFB2 | reverse complement strand
GTCGGACACCGCGAAGCTGGACGCCGCGGCGGTGGCGAAGGCCGGGACGACGGTGGTGGAGGCCTTCGGCGCGCCGCACGTGTTCGCCTCGGTGCCGCTGCTGTGGAACGGAAGCGCGCAGCCGGTGGCGACGCTGGTGGTCGGCGCGCCGCTGGTGGACGAGGGCACGCTCCAGGCCGCGGTGGAGGCGTCCGGTGTCGCGGCGCTCGCGCTGGTGAAGGGCGACGCGGTGGTGGGCGGCGCTGGCATGGAGAAGGCGCTGGCGGAGAGCTCGCTGGCGCAGGTGCAGGCCAACACCAGCGGCGTGGTGCTGCGCAGCGGTCAGCTCCAGGACTTCGGTCCGATGAAGCTGCCCATCCTCACGAATGGTGACTTCATGGGCGGCCAGGCGCCGCTGATGGTGGGCTCGCGCCGCGCGCTGGAGGGCACCCCGCTGGAGGTGCTCGCCGTGGCCGACACCCGCGCCGTCATGGGCGCGCTGGCCGGCTACCAGCAGAACGCGCTGATGGGCCTCGGGGGCCTGCTGGCCCTCGCCCTGGTGTGGACGGTGCTGATGGGCTCGGGCCGCTCCGGTGACGAGGCCCAGGGCAACTCCGACACGCTGAGCCTGTCGGCCGCCATGGCCGCCGCCTCGCCTCCGCAGCCGCATGCGCAGCACGCCTCGCACTCGCAGCCTCCGGACGCGTT
>JBKGHK010001618.1:0-687 GCA_046520375.1 Pyxidicoccus sp. 3LFB2 | reverse complement strand
ATTTCGACGGCCTCCTTGGCCTCCTTCGGCGTCTTGCCCTCCTTGACCTGCGAGGTGAAGAGCGGGTCCTTCAGCGCCTTCTTCATCTCCTCGTTGGTGCGCGTCTCGCCCGCCGCGGAGATGATGCGGCCCAGGGCGTCCTTGTCCTTCGCGTCCTTGAGCGGGACGTCATTGGCGCGCGGGCCTTCACCGCGCGTCGCCTGGCCCTCCAGCCGGTCGCCGAAGTTGACCAGGTCCTGGCCGTTCTTGATGCCCAGCTGCTCCAGCGTGGCGCGGTTCTCCGGCTTGCTGTTGAGGATGTCGAACTGCTTCTCCCCGTCGAGCCGCTGCTGCGTCTCGGCGGCCGTGGGCGCCTGGGTGCCCAGCAGCTTCTCCAGGTCCGCCTTGCGGCGGGTGCCCTCGAAGGCGGAGGCCAGCTCGTTCTTCTTGGGCTCGACGCCCTTGATGTCCTTCTCGGTGAAGGGCTCGGCGACCTTCTCGCGCTTGGCGATTTCATTCGCCTTGGTCATCTCCGTCGCCGCCTTCTTGGCGGTGATGGCGACGTTCTCCTCGGCCTTCTGGAGCGCCTGGGCCTTCTGCTGGGCGGCCTTGCCGGCCTCGGCGGCCTGCTGCTCGGCGAGCTTGGAGGCGTCGGCGGCCTTCTTCTGCTCCGCGGGGGGCTTCGTCTTGTCGGCGGCCTTCTGCTTG
>JBKGHK010001617.1:0-689 GCA_046520375.1 Pyxidicoccus sp. 3LFB2 | reverse complement strand
GCCGGCCCTTCAGCGCCGCGGGCCGGGCGCGCTGGAGGCCCAGCTCGCCTGGCCCCAGGGCCGCCCGTATCTGGACCGGCTGCTGCTCACCCGCACCGATGAGCGGGGGCTGGCGCGCCTGTGGTCCTCGCGGCAGGTGCAGTTGGAGCTGGGCGTCTCCTCGGAGACGGACACCCAGGCCGGCGCGCCCCTCTACGCCACCTACCTCGCCTTCTCCTCGCGCAAGCTGCCCGCGGACTTCCGGCAGTCGGTGGAGAGCGCCATCGACCGCGAGGACCTCACCCGCCTCTTCGTCCACGCGCCGGCGCTGCCCATGCCGCACCTGCTGCCGCCCCAGTTGGTGCCGCAGGGGCCCCGTCCCCGTCCCGCGCCGCCCCCCTCGGGTGCGCCGCGCACGGTGACGCTGCTGTACGACGCCGCGCTGGAGGACCAGCGCGCCGTGGCCGAGCGCATCCAGGTGAAGCTGCACGAGCGCGGCTACACCGTGGCCCTGGAGGGGCTGTCGCGCTCGGCGCTGCGTGCGCGCCAGGCGAAGGGTGACTTCGAGCTGATGCTGCACGCGCTGCTGCTGCCTCCCGTGCCCGGCCCCGCGCTGGCGGTGGTGCTGGAGGCGGGGGGACGCCGTGACTTGCTCGGGCGTGGAGCTGCCCGCCATCGGGCCACCTCGCGGACGCGGGGGCCCGGGATGC
>JBKGHK010001616.1:0-689 GCA_046520375.1 Pyxidicoccus sp. 3LFB2 | reverse complement strand
GCCGCTCCAGCTGCTCCGCTGTCACCGCGCCCTTCTCGAAGGCGTGGCCCAGCGCCCGCGCCATCGCCGGGGGCGCCTCGGCGAGGCCGCCCGCCATCACGAAGACCCACCCCGGGTTACCGCTCGACAGGCTGTGCTCGACGAGCTGCTGGATGAGGAAGGCCTCCTCCTCGGGGGTCAGCGGGCCCGGAGGCTGCCCTCCCGCGAGGATGGCCTCCATGGCGCTGGAGTCCTGGCCGGACTGCATGACGGCGGAGCGCAGGGCGTCCTGGCGCTCGGGGGTGACTCCATCGGCCACCTGCCGGGAGGCCATGGCGGAGAGCCCCAGCTTCTGGATGACGGCGTCGCGCCCCGGGCCGGGCGGCTGCGCGAAGACCTGGCGCAGGTGCGACTGGGGAATGGAGACCGGCTGATGGTAGTCGGCATGGGCCGCCTCCCACTCCGCGCGGCTGGCGTACACCTTGCCGGGCTCGTTCGGGTCGACGACGGAGCCGTCCGGGCGCTGCACCACGGCGTGGCCCACGGGGTCATCCACGTCCGCGTAGAGGAGGACCTGGTCCCCCGGGCGGGCGGACTCGTAGGCGCGCTCGAGACAGTTCGAGCTGCCATCGTTGAGCACCTCGTTCGCCAGCGAGGAGGCGGCTCGCCCGCGCGGGGTCGTCGTGGAGGAGCTCCCCGGTGCCGCGGTG
>JBKGHK010001615.1:0-689 GCA_046520375.1 Pyxidicoccus sp. 3LFB2 | reverse complement strand
CGTCGCGGCAGCGCATCCACCAGCGCCACCGCCGGGGCCACCGCGCCCAGTTGCTCGCGCAGCAGCGCCGCCAGCTCCTCGGACCGCACGGCCCGTCGCGGCACCACCCACGCCACCGCCTCGGAGCCTTCGCCCGACACCCAGACGTCCCGGACCCGTGAGTCTCTCCGGAGCAGCTCCTCGGCGTGACGTCCCATCCGCGCTGGCGATTCCATGCCGCCATCCTACCAGCGCTCCGGGGGGTCATTGCCCTCCCACCGGGTTGCGCGCATGGGAGCGGAGCGACGAAGCTGTCGGTCCATGTCCGCCCCCTCTCGCGCCGAGTCCCCCTCGCTGGCGCAGTCGCTCCACTTCTGGGCCCGCAACGCCTCCAACGAGTCGGCCCTGCTCCAGGCCTCGCTGCGCCTGGGCCTCTTCGACGCACTCCCCGAGGAAGGAAGCGGCGAGCCGATACCGCGACTGGCGGACAGGGTGGGCGCCTCCGCACGCGGAGTCCGCTCGCTGCTGGAGCTGCTGGTGTGCCTGGGCCTGGTCCAGCTGGACGACGCCCGCCGCTTCAGCCTCGCGCCGGCCACCGCCGCCCTGATGAAGGACGCGCCCTTCCGGGAGCGCCTCGAGGCGGAGCTGCCCTGGTGGGCCCCGCTCGGCCTGCTGGACGAGGCCGTGAAGCGCGGCGAGCCGGTGGAGCA
>JBKGHK010001614.1:0-695 GCA_046520375.1 Pyxidicoccus sp. 3LFB2 | reverse complement strand
CCTGGGCCTGCATGCCGAGGGCGCGGCGAGGTCGTCCCGCGCGGCGCCGGTGAATGGCTTCCGCCCGTCCGCCACGTGGCTGTTCCGCTCGGTGGCGCGCGTCCATGGGGCCCGCTCGCTCGCCGTCGTCCTCACCGGCATGGGCCAGGACGGGCTGGAGGGCGTGCGCGAGCTGCGCGCGGCGGGCGGCTATGTGATGGCCCAGGACGAGGCCACCTCCGTCGTCTACGGCATGCCCGGCGTGGTGGTGGGCGCCGGCCTGGCACACGAGGTGGTGCCGCTCCCCTCCATCGCCACCCGGATGTTGCAGAGCGTCCGCTCCGGCCTGCCTTCTTCCTGATCCACTATCGGCTTCTGGAAATTCACCGGGTACGACACCGTCCCGGGATGGCGCGCCCCGGCCCAGGTGTCATCATGGGGCCGGTTCGAACTCCCCATGGAAGCCCTCGCTCCCTCACTTGCCGCCGCCTTCACCGCGCTGCCCGAGCCCGCCTATGTCCTGGACGGCGCCGGACGCATCGTCGCGTGCAGCGTGGCCGGAGCGCGAGCGCTGGGCCGGACGCCTGGAGAGCTGGCGGGCAGGCACTGGGGTGACGTGGGGGTGTCCGCGCGGGACGTGGCCTCGCTGGAGACGACGCGCGCGCGGGTGGTGACCACCGGGACCGAGGCCACGGTGGAGCTGGCCTGGCCGGGCC
>JBKGHK010001613.1:0-696 GCA_046520375.1 Pyxidicoccus sp. 3LFB2 | reverse complement strand
CGTTGCCCAGGCTCAGCAGCACGGCCGCCAGCCGCAGCCGCTCACCGTCCCCGCCGCTGGCGAGGCTGGCCCGCGCGCTCTCGTAGTGGGGCAGGGCCTCCGCCAGCCGGCCCTGCTGCACGAGCGCGTCGCCCAGGTTCGTCCGCATGACGCTGGTGCTGGAGTGCTCCGCCCCGAAGTGGCGCTCGGCCAGGGCCAGCGCCTCGCTGTAGCGAGCCACCGCCTCGGCCCCCTTCCCCTGGAGCCTCAGCGCGGTGGCCAGGTTGTTGAGGGACACCGCGCGCAGGGGATGGTCGTGCCCGTACACCGCGTCCACCAGCGCCAGGGCCCGGGCGTTGTGCCGCTCCGCGTCGGCATAGCGGCCCAGGCCATTGAGGGCCCGGCCCATGCCGGCGAGGGCCTCGGTGAGGGCCACGTCCTGCGCCCCTCGCGCCCCCTCCAGCAGGGCCAGGGCCTGCTCCGCGTCGGTGAGCGCCCGCGCGTATTCGCCTGCCGGTAGCTGAGGGCGCTGCGGAAGCGGTACAGCTCCGCGGCCACCTCCGGGGCGCTTCGGGGCCCAGCCGTGCGAGGGCCCGCTTCCGCCATGCGGGCGGTGCGCTGGGCCTCCTGGCACCAGGCCCAGCCCCTCACCTTCGGTGTAGAGGAGGCGGTTCCACGCGTGCGCGGCCGTCTCGTCGTCGTGCCCCACCTCGGCCA
>JBKGHK010001612.1:0-706 GCA_046520375.1 Pyxidicoccus sp. 3LFB2 | reverse complement strand
CCCCGTTGCCCGGGCGCGCCAGGCCGAGACGCCCACCGCCACCACTCCGGCGGATGCACACAGCGCGCGCAGCCAGGGGTCCTCCTGGAAGCCCATCAGCGGAAGCCCGGCCAGCAGCGAGGGCCACAGCGCCATCGCCAGCGCAGCCGCCGGCACGCCATGCAGCAGGCGCCCCGCCGCCCTCAAAGGAAGGAGCCCCAATCCGGCGACGCCGAGCGCGACGCCCACGCCCAGCAGCGGTGACAGCGCCACCAGCGCGGACAGCGCGACGAAGACCACCGGCAGCAACGCGAGGCCAATGCCCGCCAGGATGCGCCCGGCGGACATCGAGCGCCGAGACAGGAACACGCCCAGGCCGATGAAGGCCGCGTGGTAGCCGAAGAGCGCGCCCGTGACGAGGAGCTGCCGGGGCACGCCGCCCAGCGCGCGCCACGCTTCGCGCACGCCCATCAGCGAGCCGCCCAGCACCAGCACCGCACCGAGGAACCACCAGATGTAGTCGTTCAGCCGGGGCGTGCTCGCGGGGCCGCCTTCGTCCAGCGCCACCATCGCCTCCAGCCCACCGCCCAGCCCGCCCGTGTGCCCCTGCGCGAAGAGCGCCTGCCCCGAGCCCAGCGCGGAGCCGAGGCCCACCTCACTGGCGTCGTCCTCGGCGTCGCCACGATGCGAGCGCCTCCGGGCCGCCAGCTCCCGCTCCGCCTTCGCG
>JBKGHK010001611.1:0-707 GCA_046520375.1 Pyxidicoccus sp. 3LFB2 | reverse complement strand
CGCAGCGAGCGGCTCCCCGAGGCGGCGGCCGTCGCGGGCCGCGCTCCGCACCTCGCCCAGCAGCTCTCGCACGTTGCCGGGCCAGGGCGCGACAGGCAGGCCTCCACGTAGGTGGCATGCAGGGCCGGAGCCGGCGTGCCCTTGAGCGCATGCGCCAGCAGCCAGGGCACGTCTTCCAGTCGCTCCCGCAGCGGCGGCAGGTGCACCTCGGCCTGGGCCAGCCGGTAGTAGAGGTCCGCGCGGAACTGCCCTGCGGACGCCGCGGCGCGCAGGTCCTTGTGCGTGGCGGAGCAGACGCGCACGTCCACCGGCTGGGCCCGGAAGGCGCCGAGCGCCATCACCTCGCGCGTCTCCAGCACGCGCAGCAGCTTGGCCTGCACCTCGGGTGACAGCTCCGCCACCTCGTCGAGGAAGAGGACGCCCTTGTCGGCGGCCTGCAGGTAGCCGTCCGTGTCCGCCTCCGCGCCCGAGTAGGCGCCTCGCCGCGAGCCGAAGAGCAGTCGCTCGGCGACGCTGGCCGGCACGGCGGCGCAGTTGACGGCGACGAAGCGCCCTCGCGCGTTGGGGCCCGACTGGTGGTAGGCCCGCGCGGCCAGCTCCTTGCCGGTGCCGCTCTCCCCGGTGATGAGCAGCGTCTCTCCGGCGGCGGCGGCGGGGGCCACCCGCTCCAGCACGGCGCCAAGGTGGGGCCGCGCACCGCGTCCGGG
>JBKGHK010001610.1:0-708 GCA_046520375.1 Pyxidicoccus sp. 3LFB2 | reverse complement strand
GCTCAACCGGCGCACGGAGGAGGCCTTCCGCCTCCGCCACGCGCCCCCTGGAAAAGCCACCTGACCCGAGGCGCCCCACCCATGCCCACTTCGGAACCCCGACCGGACCCGGCGGTCGTCCCCTGTCCACTGCAGGCCTCGCCAGGGCAGGTGGAGGTCGTCGTCGTCGATGACCTCGAGAGGCCCCTGCCCGGCGTGGCCGTGGAGCTGTGCCGGCTGACGGGCGACGAGGCCCTGCGCATGCGCACGGATGCGCACGGCGTCGTCCTGTTCGACGGGCTCGACGAGGGCGGCTACCGCCTGCGGCTGCTGGACGTGGAGCCCGCGCTATGGCGGGTGCTCGGCCAGCTTCCACTGCCGGAGCGTCCGGCGGGGCAGAAGCCCCACTGGGGCCCCGCCTCCCAGGCCCGGACGTCAGGTTGGACGTGCGAGGGGACGGAGTCGCTCACCGTGCTGGCCGCGCGGCTGGGCGTGCGGCCCTCGCGCCTCGTGGAGGCCGGGAGCGGTGCGGCGCTCGACGCCAACGTGGCGCCGGCTCCCGGCACCCGCGTGAGCATCCGCCCCTTCAGCCCCGCGTGGGTCGAGGTGCGACGGCTTCCGGCAGGTCGTGCACCGCATCGGCATTCCCCTGCCGCTGGTGCTGGTGCTGCGCGACGGCGCGCACCTGCCCCGTGCGCACCAGCCGTATCTGTTGAAGGTGTGGCTGGA